>JAFTRE010000005.1 GCA_017462385.1 Clostridia bacterium
GACAAAGACGGCAAGCGGATTCAAAAGATTGAGATCTACTACCGCTTTGTCGGAAAAATTGATGATTGATTATTTTTTACACCTGCGGATATCCAAAATCCGAGGAATCCGCAGTGTGTTTCCTTAATTATGGGAAACGGGCAAAACGGTGCCCGATATATCGCTCATCGTTGCTCTCGCCAACTTTTTCGACATAACCACAGACGAGCTTTTGTGCCGTACCGCCAAAAAAGACGCCGAACTTGAAGCATTTTACGAGCGCGACCAAAAGCTGTCGCAACAGGGCGACGTACCCGGCAGGCTTGCCGTGTGGCGCGAGGCGACACAAAAATACCCCGGCGACTACGACTGCCTTAAAAATCTCGCGGACGCCCTGATGGCTACCATTTACATCGACGGTGAATTTGAGGAGCAGGACAGAAACGCCAAAGAGGCGGTTGAGATATGCGAGCGCATTTTGCGTGATTGCACCGACAGCAAAACACGCAACCTCACGATACAGACGCTGGTGCTTCTGCACTCCAGCCACCCCTATTCGGTAGCCGACGAGCAAAAGGCGGTGGAATACGCCAACCAGGCGCCCGGATTTTACTGCTGTCGCGAAAATCTGCTTGAACACGCATACTTTACAGAGCAAAGTCAAAACAAGAAAATTGAGCGAAAACACCAAAACAATCTTCACTATCTGGACTGCATAACCATGAATATGTACCTCATGCGCGACATGCCTCCCGAATACGTGCTGGCGGCAAACTTTTCCGCCATAAAGCTGTGGGAGACGCTCATCCCCGACGGAAACTTTTTGTTCTATCATTGCAGATTGCGTCAGATGTACGACAATCTCGCCGCCTGCTACGCAAAGATGGGCAACGCCGACGAGACCATCAAGGCTTTGGAGAACGCTCTGTTCCACGCCCACGCCTTTGACTGCATCCCCGAGGGTGATCACAGCTACACAAGCCCCTTTGTTTGCGGCACGGAGTACAGCACCTCGGGCTTTTCCAAGAACTACACCGACAGCGACGTGGAGCTGGTCAAAAAGTTTATGAAGAGCAAAAAATTTGACTTTATTCGCGATAACGAAAGATTTATAGCTCTTATGCAAAAAAATTTTTAATTTTTTCGATTTTCACCCAACCAAATTGAATTTAACGACACTATATAAGTAGAGAGAGCTAATAAAATTACCGCCGCGGTGCAAATTCGGCAAATTCACATCAAGGTTTAGTGCAAATCAACTATTGGGTTATTGACATTTCGCGTCCGCGGCGGTATAATAGGTTATCTCAAAAAACATGACGAAAAAGGAGCACACTCCCCGCATGAACAAAAAGCTTGAAAAGTACTTTTCCCTCTCGGACACCACCTACCTTATCGGCGGTGCACTGCTTGTTGCAGCGTTCTTCTTCATCTGGCTGGGCTGGTCATACAGCTACTATATGTTCATAGTAGGTATTGCTGTATTTGCAGTAGGACTTGCCATGTTCATTCTCGGCAGTATAGGCCGCATTGGAGCCGAGGACATCGACCAAGCCCGTGATATCCGCCTTGAAAACTTCGGCCGCGAGCAGCTTGAGGACATACACCTCGCAAAGCGCATCGCCAGCCACGTTGAGCAGACCTACATAGTCCAATACGACTACGAGGGCGAGGGACTCGAATCCCGTCACTCTCGCGACGGCGCATGGCGCACCTCCATCGTCTCCGCTTTCCGTATCTTTTATCTGCACGATGCCCTGCTCATTCTCCGCCATTCATTTTCCATTTTGAATGACTATGAAGAGATCACCCCCGCAACCGAATATAAATATTCGGAGCTCGGCAAGGCTCAGATCGTACGCGATCAAGTAAAGCTCAAGTCGGGTAAGGCGTCCTACACTGTCAATCACGCCGTTCTCGTCATCACCGACAAGAATGAAAATGTGATACTTCGCTCGCAAGTATCCGACGACATAGACGCCGACCACCTTGCAGACCGCATCAACCGCATCATCGAGCACGGTAACGCTCAATAACAACAAAAAACGGAATGTAATAACATTCCGTTTTTTGTTGTTTATTTCAAGATCGGTTATCAGATAACTCTGACGCGTCTTACGCCGTCAATAGCCTTGATCTTTTCGACCGTGGTCGTGGGCAACTCGCCGCGGATCTCAGCCATGGTGTAAGCATTGTCACCCTTGGACTTGTTGGTCATGTTCTCGATATTGATGCTCTGCTCGGACAGCGCGGTTGTGATCTGAGAAATGATGGAGGGCACATTTGCGTGCAAAACGCAAATGCGGACATCTCCGCTGTGCGGTATGCTGACGTTGGGGTAGTTTACACTGTTGGTAATATTACCGTAACGCAGATAATCGTCAAGCTCCTTTGCCGCCATGACAGCGCAGTTGTCCTCCGACTCCTCGGTGGATGCGCCGAGGTGAGGAATAGCAACGACACCGGAAACGCCGATCAGCTTTTCATCCGGGAAGTCGGTAACATAAGCCGCGACCTTACCCGATGCAAGCGCAGCGATGATATCGTCGGTGTTGACCAGATCTCCGCGTGCCAGATTGATGATGCGAACGCCGTCCTTCATGGTAGCGATGGACGCAGCATTGATCATGCCCTTAGTCTGAGGGGTTGCGGGAACGTGCAAAGTTATGTAATCGGCACAGGCAAATATTTCGTCATAGGTCTGTGCCTTATGAACATTTCTGGACAGGCTCCATGCGCCCTCAACGGTCAGGTAAGGGTCACATCCGACAACATTCATGCCGAGATGAGTTGCGGTAGTTGCAACCATACCGCCGATAGCTCCGAGACCGATAACGCCCAGCGTCTTGCCGCTGATCTCACAGCCGCCAAACTGGGATTTGCCTGCCTCAACAGCCTTTGCGACGCCCTCGGTGCCTGCCAGCGTCTTGACCCACTCGGCACCCGCGATTATCTTACGGGAAGCCAGCATAAGGGCGCAGACAGTCAGTTCCTTAACGCCGTTTGCGTTAGCGCCGGGAGTGTTGAATACAACGATGCCCTCTTCGGCACAGCGGTCAACGGGAATATTGTTTACACCGGCACCGCAACGGGCGATAGCCAGCATATTTGCATCAAATGTCATGTCATGCATGGCGGCAGAGCGCACCATGATGGCGTCGGCGTCCTCAACATCGGCGCCGACATTATAGATCGCGCGATCAAGCTCATTTGTGCCGACTGCGGCGATCTTATTGAGAAGCTTTATATTCATCATTTTAATATATCTCCCGAATGTCAGATATTGTGTTGGTTTTTAGATATTTCCAAGCTCGTCGATCTTATTTTTAAGTGTAATTGCGCTCTGGCGGAACGCCGAAAGCTCATCGGTATCCCAGTTCTCCTCGAGACGGCGCTCAACTCCGTTAACCCCGATGATGGAGGGGATGCTAAGTGCAACGTCGCATACACCGTATTCACCCTGAAGTGTGGTGGAAACGGATGCGATGGTAAGTCTCTGGTTGAGAACCGCATCAGCAAGCGATCCGACGCAAGTGGCGATACCGTAATGAGTTTTGCCCTTAGCGGCAATGATCTCGGCACCCATGGTCTTGACTCTGTCGGCAATGGTGTCCTTCTCTGCATGACCCCAAGCAAGGCCTACGTTTTCGCAGTATTCCTCCATGGGAACGCCCGCGATAGCGAGACGGCTCCAGATCGGGATCTGCGAGTCACCATGCTCGCCGACGATGGTTCCTTTGACGACCTCGGTGCTCAACTTAACATAGTCTGCAACACAACGAACCAAACGAGAGCTGTCGAGCACGCAACCCGTACCGAATACCATACCGTTTTCAAGTCCCATCCACTTATCGCACAGATATGTCAGAATATCCGCGGGGTTGGAGACGACCAGAATAACGCTTCTGGTGTAATGCTTCTGAATGTTATCGACAACATTGCGCATGATGCGGCTGTTATCCTGCATCAGCTGAAGGCGGCTCTCGCCGGGACGGCGACCGCGACCCGCGGTAATAACGATAAGATCGCAGTCCTTGCAGTCACTGTAATCACCCGCGCGGACAGCCGATTTACCCATATAAGGGATACCGTGCTGTATATCGAGCGCCTCACCGGCTGCTTTTTTCGCGTCGATATCAATGAGGACTATATCGCGCGCGATGTTGCGCAGTGTCAATGCATAAGCAATGGACGCACCGACAAATCCCGCACCTATAATTGCTACTTTTCTGTTTCCTGCTAAAATATTCATGTTTATTTACTGTTGTTCTTTGCGAAGTCTTTCATAAATGAAATGAGCTTCACAACTCCTTCCTTGGGCATTGCATTATAAATTGAGGCTCTCATACCTCCGACGGAACGGTGTCCCTTGAGGTTCTTGAGTCCTGCAGCTGCCGCCTCGGCGGCAAATTTCTTGTCAAGATCGGCATTGCCGGTGACAAAGGTAACGTTCATCATGGAACGGCACTCGGGCTTGACGGGTGCGATATAGTAATCCTGAGAATCAAGATAATCGTAAAGCAGAGCGGCCTTTTCCTCGTTCAGCTTTTTCATTGCTTCAAGTCCGCCGATGGACAGCAGATATTCATACACCAGCTTTGCCATATAAATAGTATAGCAAGGAGGAGTATTATACATGGAATCATTATCCGCCGCTATCTTCCAGTCAAGCATTGCGGGGGTGATGGGAAGAGCACCGCCCAGCAAGTCCTCACGGACAATAACTACGGTAAGACCTGCGGGAGCCATGTTCTTCTGTGCGCCGGCATATATCACGCCAAACTTGGAAACGTCAACAGGCTCGGAAAGAATGCAAGACGACATATCCGCAACCAGCGGGATATCGCCCGTGTCGGGAATATAATCGAACTTTGTACCGTAAATTGTATTGTTGTAGCAGATGTGCACATAGGATGCATCGGAGCGGAAGGCGCTCTTGTCCACATGAGGAACATAAGTAAAGTTGTCAGCTTTGCTGGTAGCGACCTCAACTACATCACCGTACTTCTGCGCTTCCTTGAAAGCCTTGCCCGAGAACTGACCCGAAACTATGTAATCAGCCTTGCCAGTGCGACCGATGAGATTGAGCGGAACTGCGGCAAACTGCGTAGAGGCACCGCCTTGAAGGAAAAGTATTTTATAATTTTCGGGAACATTCATAAGCTGACGAAGCAGCTTTTCGGCACCGAAAATAATAGGCTCATAATCTGCGGATCGGTGTGACATCTCCATAACCGACATACCGCTATCGCCGTAACTTACCATTTCAGCCGCGGCTTTTTCAAGCACGGGCAGGGGGAGCATCGACGGACCCGCCGAAAAATTGTAAACTCTGTTCATAAATGAACCTCCCGTTTATATGATTGACAATTTTTTAACACAATCAAAAAAATTGTGGTTATCATACATTATATACTTTTTGCGCACAGTAGTCAACACTTTCTCCAAAAAAAACGCAATAGTTCGCAAATTTTCTCAAATTCGACATCAAAAATGCAATTCATGAAAGGCGAATTATGCATTTTGTGCAATATACACATCTCTCTCTGCCACGCTGTGCCGTTTTTGCATTTAATGAGCTTCGGGCAATGCTCATAAATTGCTTCGGGCTGTGTATTTGCCGCGACGAGAGCGCTCCGCCGCCTCGAGATCGATCAAAAATAAACATTTTATACATTACATATAAAAATTTTTGGTAAATCTTTAAATATATTTACAAAAAAATATTGACAATTTATAAATTATATGCTACAATTCAATTAATGCAATAGATTTTATTGCACTACACTTTTATCGAGGTATCACATGTACACTGACAAGACACTCGTCTGCAAGGAATGCGGACAAGAATTCACTTTCACTGCCGGAGAGCAGGAATTTTATGCTGAGAAGGGCTTCACTAACGAGCCCCAGCGCTGCAAGGCATGCCGCGACGCGCGCAAGAACAGCCGCAAGAGCGGTGAGCCCCGCCAGATGTATGATGCTGTATGCGCAGAGTGCGGAGCTGCCTGCAAGGTTCCTTTCGAGCCCAGCGGTGAGCGTCCTGTATATTGCAGCGACTGTTTTTCCAAGAAATAAACAGTAAGTGAACTAAAATGAGCGTGCCCCGCGGGACACGCTCATTTTATTTAACCCTTTAAAAATCTTCTGTACTGATACAGATATGCAATTCCAGACCACAGCGTAAATACCGCCATAGTCAGCGTCGTCACGATTGACAGCGGGAAAACATCGTGCAAAACATACTCCCCGGCTCCACCGAGTATAAGCTCTACCAGCTTCTGAAGCGCGGGCTCGACCAGCACGCTCAAAAGGCACACCATCTGCGTCACTGTCTTTATCTTGCCGAGGCGGTTGGCCGCAATGACCTCTCCCGAGGGTGCAGACGCGGCTATGGCGCGTAGTCCGGTCACCGTCAGCTCGCGGAAAATGACCAGAAGTACTGCCCAGAAGAAATACACGCGTATCTGCTCAAACTTATAAAGTATGCAAAGCATGGTGCCGATAACCAGCAATTTGTCCGCCAATGGGTCCATAAACTTGCCGAAATCGGTGATAAGGTTATATTTTCGCGCGATCTTTCCGTCAAGATAATCTGTATATGATGTTATGCCGAAAAGCAATGCCGCCAGCGGATATGCTATATATTCGGGCATGGCTATGCCGCCCAGCATTATGGCCGCGATGACGACGGGTATCATGAACATTCTTGCAACCGTCAGTTTATTCGGAAGATTCATTGTCACTCCTCCTTAAAGGTATCTGAGGTGACCGCTCTGCCGATAAGGTCGTAATCCATCACCTCGCGGATCTTGACCTTGACAAAACTGCCGGGCGCTACGCGCGCGGGGGCGCGGAAATATATCTTGCCGTCGATCTCGGGAGCGTCTGCCGCGCCTCTGCCGAAATGTATCTCGCCGACAGGATCAAAGTCCTCGCACAGCACCGTGATGGTCTTGCCTATCATCTCATTATTACGAGCTTCGTTTATCTCAAGCTGCTCGCGCATGATAATATCGGCTCTGTCCTGCTTGACCTGCTCGTCTATCTGGTCGGGCATATCGTAGGCGGGAGTGTCTTCCTCGCGCGAGTACGGGAAAACGCCCAGATGCTCGAATTTTGTCTCCTTGACAAACTCGCAAAGCTCGCAAAAATCCTGCTCCGTCTCACCCGGAAAGCCTGTGATAAGCGTGGTGCGTATAACGATATCGGGGATCTCGGCTCTCAGCCTTGAGATAACGCCCTTTATCATCGCCGAGTCGCCGTGGCGGTTCATGGCACTCAGCATGTGATCCGAAATGTGCTGTATGGGCAGGTCAATATATTTAAGAACGCGGTCGTTGTCACGTATCTCGGCGATCAGCTCATCGGTTATCTTATCGGGATAGCAATACATCAGGCGTATCCACGGAATGCTCGTGGCATCCGTAATGGCGCGGAGCAGCTTTGCAAGGCTGTACTCGCCGTAAAGGTCAAGACCGTAGCGTGTAGTGTCCTGTGCAACGATATTAAGCTCGCGCACGCCCAGCGCATCCATCTGCTTTGCTTCCTCTACTATGTCCTCGATGGGGCGGCTGCGGAAACGACCGCGAATGGTGGGAATGGCGCAGTATGCACAATGGTTGTCACAGCCCTCAGCGACCTTGATATAAGTGGAATAGTCGGGAGTTGTGAGTATGCGGTCACCTCCGAGCTTTACATACTCTTTTGGCTCGTAGGATGAATATTTACGCTTGGAGCCCTTTTTTTTCTTGACTGTGACGGCTTCTATCGCCTCGACTATGTTGTGGATGCTTCCGACGCCGAGCACAGCGTCGACCTCGGGCATTTCATTGAATATATCATCACGATATCTCTCGGCGAGACAGCCCGTTACTATTATCGCCTGCAATGAGCGGTGCTTTTTGAGCCAGGCAATATCGAGAATATTGTCTATCGCCTCTTTTTTTGCACTCTCAATAAAGGCGCAGGTGTTTATTATAACGACATCCGCCTGCGTTTCATCCTGTGTTATTTCATATCCCGCCTCGAGCACCTCGTGCAGCATAACCTCGGTATCAAGCTGATTTTTGGGGCAACCCAGCGAAACAAAACCAATTTTCATAAAAATATTTATGCCTTTCCTAAACTATGCGTTGCGCATATATTTTTATACATAATATCACATTCGCGTCATTATGTCAAGCGTCGAAATAAGTTTGAAGACAAACAATTCGGCATCGGTACAACTTTTTTATGTCGTTTTCGACAATTAATGCCATGCCATAAATTAAATTTTGTTATTGTAGTGTATTGACAAAACCCGCTTTAATATGATATTATAATGAATATTAATTTACATGAAAGTGAGGTGCCTGCTGTGGGCTATCTTGAAACAGTAATTGCTGATGTCAACAAAAAATATGCACATCAGCCCGAATTTCTGCAGGCAGTTAAAGAGGTCTTTGAGTCTCTTGAGCCTGTGATTTCCAAAAACGAAGAATTTTATAAAAAGGAAGCTATCCTCGAGCGCATCGTCGAACCCGATCGTCAGATCATGTTCCGCGTTCCGTGGGTAGATGACGAGGGTAACGTCCGGGTAAACACCGGCTACCGTGTCCAGTTTAACAATTCCATCGGTCCTTACAAGGGCGGTATCAGACTTCATCCCTCCGTCAACCTCAGCATCATGAAGTTCCTGGGCTTCGAGCAGACCTTCAAGAACTCGCTGACAGGTCTCCCCATGGGCGGTGCAAAGGGCGGCTGTGATTTTGACCCCAAGGGCAAATCCGATCGCGAGATCATGGCATTCTGCCAGTCGTTCATGACAGAGCTTTGTAAATATATCGGCGCCGACACCGACGTACCTGCCGGCGACATCGGCACGGGCGCACGCGAGATCGGCTATATGTTCGGTCAGTACAAGCGCATCCGTGGTCTGTTTGAGGGCGTGTTGACAGGTAAGGGCCTGTCCTACGGCGGCTCTCTTGCAAGAACAGAAGCTACCGGCTACGGTCTGCTTTACATGACAAATGAGCTGTTCCGTTGCCATAACAATACCCTCGAAGGCAAGACCGTTGTCATATCCGGCTCGGGCAACGTTGCTATCTACGCTGCCGAGAAGGCACAGCAGTTTGGCGCTAAGGTCGTTACTATGAGCGACTCTACCGGTTGGGTATACGACAAGGACGGCATCGACCTTTCCGCAGTTAAGGAGATCAAAGAGGTCAAGCGCGGCCGTATCTCCGAGTATAAAAACTACCGTCCCACCGCCGAGTATCATGAGGGTCGCGGCGTTTGGACCGTCAAGTGCGATATCGCACTTCCCTGCGCAACTCAGAACGAGCTGCTCATCGACGACGCAAAGGCTCTCGTTGCAAACGGCGTTACCGCTGTCTGCGAGGGCGCTAACATGCCTACAACCATCGAGGCTACCAAGTATCTGCAGGCAAACGGCGTTTGGTTCGTTCCCGGCAAAGCTGCAAACGCGGGCGGCGTTGCAACCTCGGGTCTTGAAATGTCGCAGAACAGCGAAAGACTTTCCTGGACATTTGAGGAAGTCGATGCAAAGCTTCAGGGCATCATGGTCAACATTTACCACAACATCGACAATGCCGCAAAGAAATACGGCTTCGAGGGCAACTATGTCATCGGCGCTAACATTGCGGGCTTTGAGAAGGTTGTCAACGCTATGATCGCTCACGGCGCTTGCTGACATTTACCTGTAATGAAATAAAGGCTGTGGAGTCTCCACAGCCTTTATTTTTCTATTGACAATATGAGCGGGGCATGTTATAATGTTCTCAAATCTATTCATTGGAGGATACTCACATGAAATATTGCAGTCACTGCGGCAGTGAGCTTCTTGACGAAGCCGTTATCTGCCCCAAATGCGGTTGCGCTGTTGAGGGTGCAAAAAAGCCCGAGACCGTTGTCAACGCATCGCCTAAATCCCGTCTTATCGCTCTTCTTCTCTGCTTCTTTGTAGGTGGCATAGGTGTGCATCGCTTCTATGTCGGCAAGATCGGCACAGGTATACTGTGGCTGCTCACCGGAGGTTGCTTCGGCATCGGGGTTCTTGTTGACGTTATCATGATCGCCTGCGGTAGCTTTACCGATAAGGAAGGCAAATTCGTTTCCAACTGGAATTTGGACTAATAATAAAAAAGCATTTCCGCCGAAATCGGCGGAAATGCTTTTTTATTATTGATCAAGACTTATAAGTATCTCTTTAAATTCCTTTTTATATCTGTCTCCCGACAGATCAAGCCCGTCAAGCTGTTCTATAATATCATCAAGCTCGATACCGCCGAGATTCTTACTCTCATGCAACAGCATAGATGTCTCGATAACAGCACACATAAACTTGATATCATCCGAGGGCGCGCTGTAAAGCTCGCGTCCCCAGCTGTATTCGTTGAGCAGGCTCTGTGTTTCGCCGGGATTTTTATAGCGAACCGCAAGCTTCATCCACTCATCGCCGGCACCGCTCGAAGCTTGAAGCTGTGCTTTCGCCGCATCCGTCAGCTTCAGCTCATAGCAGACTGTAACGGTATGACCCGCGCCAACCTCGCCCGCATCCTTAGTGTCGTCATCAAAATCCTCTTCTGCAAGCAAACGGTTTTCATATCCGACCAAACGGTAGGAGTCAATATATTCGGGGCTGAATGTCAGCTGAAGCTTAACGTCCTCGGCGACCGTATACAGCGTACCGAGCAGATCCGTTCCGAATATCTTCTCCGCCTCTGCCTCGCCGTCAATATAATAGTAAACGCCATTGCCGTTGTCGGCAAGCGCTTCCATGTTGGCATCGCGATAGTTGCCCGTGCCAAAGCCCATGACCGACAGATAAATGCCCGCGTCTCTCTTTTGCTCGACGAACTTTTTGAGCTCATCCGCCGAGCTGATACCGACATTGAGGTCCCCGTCCGACGCCATGATGATGCGATTGTTGCCCCCCTCAATAAAGTAGTCCGCAGCTATGCTGTACGCCTTTTCAAGCCCTGCTTGACCGTTTGTAGAACCGCTTGCTTCAAGATTATTGACAGCCTTGAGTATCTTGGCACTCTGATTGCCGGGACAGCCCGTAAGCACGACCGCCTCACGGCCAGAATAGGTAACGATGGAGACAGTGTCCTTTTCGGTCAACTGCTCGGTCAGGTATCCGAACGCAGTCTTCAGCAACTCAAGCTTGTCAGACGAGCGCATCGAGCCTGAAACGTCAATAAGAAATACCAGATTGTTGCCTGTCGAGGGGATGGCGTCATCGGCGCGCAATCCCAATGTCAGCAGTACTGCCTCGGAGTTCCAGGGGCAGTCGGTAATGACGGAATTTACGCCGAAAAGCTGACCGCTCGCGGGCGCGGTGTAATCATAGCTGAAGTAGTTTATCATTTCCTCGGTGCGCACCGACTGACCCACATATCTTATCAGCTCGCTCAGCGAATATCCCTGACTTGCCATCTTGCGAAAATATGTGTAAGACGCTGTATCAACGTCGGCCGAAAATGTGGAAACATCATTTTCGGACACCTTTATAAAGCTGTTTTCAACGAATTTGCCGTAATCGGGGTGCTCGTAAATATTAACTTTAACTTCGCCGGCAGCGTTGTTAAGCTGATCTGCAAGGTCTGCGGCCGCCTGCTGCACCGAAGCCGCAGCCTGCTGTGCATCCTGCGCGGCATCCATTGCCGCATCGTAATTCATCCCGCCCTTGTTGGGCAAGATACCCTCGGCTGACGGATCACCGTTGCCCATATCATTCGCAGAAGAGCAGGCGGCAAGTGACAAAAGCATTGCAACTGCAAGCAATAACGAAATAACTATTTTCTTCATGGCTGAAACCTCTCTTTAAATTTTGTTGACTCAGGTATACTTTGTAATAATGTTGCCGATGTAGCCGGTCAGCTCATCGGTGGGGATTATCTCGGGAAGATAGTCAAACAGGCTCCCGTAGCCTATATTTCCCGCAGACGCTTCAAGATAGGGCGACACCACCTGTCCGTTGCCGTATGATATCCAGACAAGTATATCCGACTCACCGCCCTCAACCCTCTCGCCGTCTCCCGACAGCGTTTTAATGCGTCCCAATTCACTCGTGCTCAGCTTGATGGCACTGATCTCGCCGCTCTCGCGCGTCTGCCAGATAAGCCTTGCCGCGCCGTCAAACAGGTCTATTTGCTCGGTGACTGCAAACGTGTTGCCGGTTTGCGCGAGCAACGCTTCAAGCTCAACCTTATCCGGAGTCAGGTCATCCGCCTTGTCAATGTTGTCGGCTGCCTGGTTGTCGTTGACAGATGTGATGGCATTATCCAGGTCATCCTTGACACTGCCGCCGCGGTAAAGCGGCACAGTCACGGCAAACAGCATAATGACCGCCGCGACCGCCGCCGCAAGCACAGCTATTCGGCGGGGAGCGTACCGTCGAGCAGGTCTTGCCGATTGCGCCGCGGCTATAAAGCTGTCATCTATACCGCCGATCTCGTCAAATAAATATTCGGCGGCACGTCTTGCGTCCCTCATATCGGCAAGCCCTCCTCTTCAAGTAATTTTTTCAGTGCTGTACGCGTGCGGTGCAACAGCGTTTTGACCTTGCCCTCGCTGAAGCCGAGCTGGCAGGCGATGTCGTACACCGACTTCGAGCAAAAATAGCGGAGCACGAACACGTCACGCCGATCCTTGGGCAGTGAGCCGATAAAGCCGTTGAGAACAGCGCGCAGTCTGCCGTTTTCAAAGTCGGCGGTAACGTCCCACGAATCGGGTATGCATTCGCACAGCTCGTCGATCAGCCGCTCTGCTCCCCCGCCCCGCTTCTGTCGGTGCGACGAACGGAATCGGTTGATAGACAGCCGTCTGACGATCTTGGAAAGATACGCGCCGAGATAGTCGGGTCTATCCTCGGGCATATTGTTCCAAGCGGCAAGATATGTATCGCTGACGCATTCCTCCGCGTCCTCGTTTGACGAGGTAAGCGAATAGGAAAGCGAGGACAGCATTCTGCCGTATTTCGCGTCGCTCTCACTGATGGCACGCTCATCCCGCGCCCAATACAGATCGACTATTGCACAGTCCTCCATTTTAATCCCCCCTTTGGGTCTTCACCCTATAAGTCAACAAAAATCCCGTAAGGTTTCAGCTTTTACGAAATTTTTTGTAAAATATTATACCATGAGCAAAAATGCTTGCTTGCAAGAGCATTTTTGCGAAGCCGTCAATTACGCAGCCGTGCGAAGCACGGGTGGGGCGAAGCCCAAAGACTTGTGTAGGCAAGGCTTTCTGCGTACATTATACCATGAGCAA
>JAFTRE010000006.1 GCA_017462385.1 Clostridia bacterium
CGACGGAGAGGGCGTTTATTAGCATCGATCTTACCCTCTCAGTCGCCTTTGGCGACAGCTCTCCCCCAGGGAGAGCCTTTGGCAGTGTCGGCTTTAGTTGAAACAGCGCCCTGCGGTATACGGTGATGGTAAATTAAATGGATGTGACGGGCGAACGCCATTACAAATAGCCTCTCCCTATGGGAGAGGTGGCGCGGCAAGCCGCGACGGAGAGGGCGTTTATTAGCATCGTTCTTACCCTCTCAGTCGCCTTTGGCGACAGCTCTCCCCCAGGGAGAGCCTTTGGCAGTGTCGTCATGTGCTGTAGGGGCTCTGCTCCCGCCGCGGTTACCGCTCACCCGTTAAAAAAATAACATGTCCACATTTTTCAAAAAAATCGTTAAACATATTGACAAAGACTCCAAAATACTTTATAATATATTATGTTGAACTAAACTTTTAGTTGAAAAACTTTCAGGAGGATAATTATGAAAAAGTTTCTTTCGATCATCATGGCGATATGCATGATAGCGTCCCTCGCTACTCTTGCTATCTCCGCCACAGACGCTGCTTCCAAACCGCTTTATATGACCGAAGCACCCGAATGGATCATCACCGAGATCGGTTGTGACCAGGCAGGCGACGGTACCGGCGGTTGGTCCGACAGCCTTGACCCATTTGAATATTACGAGCTTTACAACAACTCGGGTAAAACTCTTAACCTTTATGATTACGGTATGTTCTACAACGGCGTTGCCCGCACTGCTGCTAACTTCGAGACCGTTGTCTATGAATACACCCCCTTCCTGCCCGGCCTTTGGTTTGACGGCTGGACCGGTGCTGCCGAGGAATGGACATATGAAGAGCACGCTTTCTGCGGCGTCGACAATGTTCCCAAAAACCCCGATACCTGCGAAGTTGCTCCCGGCGAGTGCGTAGTTATCTGGTCTATCTTCCGTAGCGCAATGTATGCTACTTGGAACGACGGCAAGGGCATGCAGATCGAGGATTTCCGCAACTTCTATAACATTCCCGCTGACGTTAAGGTCATTTGCTGGGACGGTAACAACGCTACCGGCGGCGCAGGCGGCCACGTTAAGAACTTTACTCCCAAGAACTCCGCTGTAGGTACATACGGCGTTTGCCTTAAGTCCGACATTCTCGATGCCGACGCTAACAAAGGCACCACCACCCAGCCCGAGGATATCTACGAGGGTCTTTGGTCCGAAAATGCCGAGCTGATCAGCTGGGCTACCGTTGACTTCACCTCTCAGGTTACCTCCGGTCCCGTTGCCAACATGGCTGTTAACTTCACTCTCGACCCCGGTATCGGTGCTGAGGAGTTCTTCTATGAATATGACGCTCGCCGCATGATGCTGTGCGAGGCTAATGTTGACCCCACTCCCGGTTCGCTTACCACTCTCCAGAAGCTGACGCTCGGCGTTGCTATTGACGCAGGCGAAAAGCTGTATGTCGGCGACAACGGCTTCTATGCTCCTTACCTTGTTGACGGTGGCGACTTCCTCGGCGTTAAGATCAACGGCACGCTCTTCAATAGCGGCGAAACCGTCACTCTCGAGGCAGGCGAAGCTACCTTTGAGTATGCTTACGGTACTGAGGAGACCACTCCCGCTGATACCACCACTGCAGAGCCTTCCTCCGATGTAACCACTCCCGAGGAGATAGCCACCACAGGGCCTGCCGATGACGTAACCACTCCTGTCGACACCACAACGGCTACTCCCACAACTACACCCACACCCGATACCGAGCCCACAGCTAACGGCGGCGGATGCGGCGGATTTGTAGCACTTGGCATGATGGCTTGCATCATTCCCGCGGCAGTTGTTGTCTGCAAGAAAAAGCACTAAGCTATGAATAAGAGTCTGAAAAATATCGTCAGGCTCGCTTTGACCGCGGCGTTATGCGCCGCGGTCATCTGCCTTGTTACAGCGTGCCAAAATGACAGCGGCGATTCGCTTATAAACACCTCGACCGCCGCAGTTACAACTGCCCCGGCGCCCGAAACGTCAACAACCGCCCCGCAGACATCGACAGCCGAGACGACCGCCGATACCGCAACAACTGAGCCTGTTATCCCAACCACTCCGATCGAGACGACGACCGAAGCACCCGTGACCGTGACACCCCCCGTAACAACTCCGCAAGCTCCCGAAACTACAACTCAAGCACCGGAGACCACGACTGTTCCGATAGAAACAACGACCCCGACACCGGAGACTACGACTCGTTGGCGCCCCGACATCTCGCGCCCCACAACAACGACCGCACAGGAAACCACGACTCAGACGCCCGAGACAACTACCGAGATGCCCGAGACAACTACCGAGACGCCCGAGACAACTACCGAGACACCCGAGACGACTACCGAGACGCCCGAGACGACTACCGAGACACCCGAGACGACTACCGAGACACCCGAGACGACCAAAAAACCGAGTTTTGATCTGCCGTTTGTGCCGTTCGGCTAATGAAAGCTTATATCAAAATTCGCCCGCTGACGTAAGTCGGCGGGCTTGTTTTGTGGGTTTTGTGGGTGGCGGTAAATTAAACGGTTGGGGACGGGCGAACACAGGCGGACGACCACACGTTTCGGCATAGCCGAAACAGTCGCCCCTACCGAATAATAACGTTTCGCGGTCTATCCGTTGTTTTGCGTTTTTCCGTTTGTTGTGCATATTTTTGTTGTCTATCAACAATATTATGACTGAAATGCCCCGAATTTTTAATTATTTTGTTCAAAATGTCCTTTGAAATTAAGGTAAAAATATAGTAAAATATATATAGATGCTAAGTTGCAAAATATACGCGTGTGATGGCAGTTTTCGTCATTTTATCACGCCGAAGGGACGGTCACTTCATGCAGGACAAGATAAATCACATAATTTGGGGTACGGGCTCCGTCGTCTCACAGGATGGCAAATACATATGCGTCGCTTTTGATGACAGCGAGGTCGGGTTTAAAACCTTTATCTATCCCGACGCCTTTTCGCATTACCTCTGCTACGAGGACGCGGAACGCCAAGCCGAAGCACAGTGTCTGATTGACGAACGCCGCCGTGTTGAAGAGGCGGAAAAAGCCATTGAGCTTCAAAAGCAACAGCAAGCGGCACTTGCCGCGCGCGCAAAAGAGCAGGAGCTGCTTTCAAAGCGCCGCCGCGCGCTTGCCTATTCGCGCTCCCGCGCACAGGCGCTGAAAAAAAGCAAATAAAATCATTTATTGTATGCTCTGTTTCAATTAAAAGCCGACACTGCCAAAGGCTCTCCCTCCGGGAGAGGCTAAGACACTGGATGCAACAAGATAGTAGGGACCGGCGGATTTGCTTTGCAAATCGACGCCTGTCCCTACTTTTAATTTTTACATCAACGATGAAACCATCATGACCGCGCAGATCAATATCAGCGTGAAAACGCCGAGATTGAAATACACCGTATTGCCGACGCGCTCTCTCGGGAGCTGAAATTCGGCAGGCTTAAATATAAATCTGCGTTTTTTCACAAAAAACAGCACCACGCCCGCGATCGCCGCACCGAAAACCAGTAGCGCATAGCCCAGATATAACAGCATGCCCGGCAGGATGGCAATAAATTCATTTATAAACGCCGCGTATGCCTCCGGGTCAGCGCTGAGCGACGCTACATACTCGGCGTCCACCATCTGCTCGGCAAACGCCATAATGGCTTCCAGATCTATCGCATTCAGCACAAACATCGCCACGATAGAGCCGAAAAAGTTGATCACCATGTGTAGAAGTACGGTATAGCGCAGCTTGCCTGTCCGAGTATAGACATAAGCGAACAGCATTCCGAGCCCGAACGCGTAGAAAAACTGCTGAAGATTGCCGTGGTAAAGTCCGAACAGCAAGCCCGAGAACACAATAGCGGTCTTTTCGCCGTATGCGCGGGTGCGGTCGATAATGAGGCGGCGGAACACCAGCTCCTCAAGTATCGGTGCGATAATTACCGCCGCTATGAAATTGAATATCGGTGAAGAGCTTGCCAGCGCATTTGAAACAACACTCGTTGTTTCCCTGCCGAGCAGCGTGTCGATGGAAAACGTAATATATGTGCCGAGATAGTTGCCTGCGTACATTACGCCGAAACACATCAGCAAAATAATAAACCAATGACCGGTTGGAATTTTATGCTTTTCAGGCGCCATAACGGGTGCGCGGCGGATGCAGATCAAAAAGATAGGCAGTCCGCACAGGTACATGGGCAACAGGGATAGCGCCCAGATAAACCAATCCGTGCTTCGGATGGCGGGGGCGTAGGTGTCGATAAGCTTGACGGCGAGCAGTTGCACCGCCGTTGCGACGACGAGCATAAGCGCCAGTCCCAGACCGATGCGGGAAAAATAAGAGCGTATCTTTTTGCCGCTGCCTGCGTCAAAGGTGGAACTGTCAAATTCGGGTTGATTGTTCATGTATGTCTCCTTTCGTGGGAGGAAATTTAGCCTTCCCCTTGAGGGGAAGGTGGCGCCGAGCAGGGCGAGGCGACGGATGAGGTGTAGCCGCCGCAGGTGGCGTTTTTTTATATGCCGAACGGATGCTCCGCATCCTACACCTCATCAGTCACCGCGGCGCCGCGCTTGCGCTTGCTTGCGGTGACAGCTTCTCCTCAAGGAGAAGCCTATTTATGGTGACGTCCGCAATAGCCTTCCCCTTGAGGGGAAGGTGGCGCCGAGCAGAGCGAGGTGACGGATGAGGTGTAGCCACCGCAGGTGGCGTTTTTTTATATGCCGAACGGATGCTCCGCATCCTACACCTCATCAGTCACCGCGGCGCCGCGCTTGCGCTTGCTTGCGGTGACAGCTTCTCCTCAAGGAGAAGCCTATTTAATGGTGAAATTATTTCGAAATATGCTTTAATATATCCTCACAGACATTGTCAAATCTTATATTTACATCCGCATTTGAATATCTAACTACTTTTATTCCCAAATTTCTCAAATATTCATCGCGTTTTGCATCGTGAACTCGTCCTTCGCGTTCATAATGCTGTGAACCATCCAGTTCTATCACTATTTTTGCATCTGCAATGTAAAAATCAACGATGTATTTTCCGATAACCTTTTGACGATGTACTGTATTTGGTATCTTTTTTAAGAAATCATACCATAAATGCCGTTCTTCCTTTGTCATATTTCGTCTCAAAGATTTGGCATTTTCGGTCAAATTTGAATTTTTTGTTCTATTCATTGTTATTTCGATGAGTAGGAATTTTCCTCTCAATTCGGACGAGCAGGCGGGTTACAAGGCCCGTCGGGATGCCCCAGAGCAAGGTCAGGACAAGCTCGGGCAGCAAGGTATGCCATATCAGCGCCAAAGGACGCAGGGCGGGCATAGTCACCGCCGCGCCGATGGCTGTACACAGCATATTTATGACCGACACCGCGCCGAGGCACACTCCCCACGGCAAAATGCCGCGCGGCAGCAGTCTTCCCGCGACGATGCCCGAAAAATATCCTATACAAAAGCCGACCAGCGGCAGTAGCGCCACTGTCGAGCCGCTGTAGGCGTCCAGCGCCCAGCCCGCCGCGATGCCCGCGACGGCGCCCACCTTTTCCGAGTCAAAGAATCCCAGCGCCGACACTGCCGTCAGAAGTAGCGCGGGAACTGTCCTGCCGAGGCCCGCGCCTATGTCAGCGGTGCTCTGAATCAGCAAAAGTAATAACAGCCAGCCGCCGAAAATGGCAATTTTGCGCATCAGCGAGGCTGTCGGCGTGAAATAATGACGGATATTTTTTCTCATTCCGTCACCTCGGAATGCTCGGCGTCCGTGTCCTCGCCCAGCGACGGGTCGATATCATCGTATGAATATGGCTTTATTTGGTAATCTGTTATTATCATGACCTCGCCCAGCCCTTCAAGCTCGGCGGCGGGACGAACGGTAGCAGTCAACATGCGGCTGACGTCGTCGGGGATGAGCTCGACGACAGTTCCGACCGTCAGTTCGGCGGGATAAATGCTCCCCGTCCCTGCGGTGACTATGAGGTCGCCTACCTTGATGTCGGCATCCGCCTCAATATACGTTATTAGGCACATGCCGTCCGCTCGCAGCTTCATATCGCCAACGAGCAACCCCGACGCACCGCTTCTTTTGGCATAAACTCCGACGCTCGACGCAGTCTCAATTATGCTCACGACGCGGCAATAGCTGAGTCCGACCTCGGCGACGCTTCCGACGACGCCCTGCGCCGTGACGACCGGCATACCCTTTTTGATGCCGTGCAGGCTGCCGCGGTTAAGCGTGTACGTCGTGCGATACGAGGACGCCTCGCGCCCGATGACGGTGGCGTCGGTCAGCGACCAATCGTTGACCAGCCATGGCAGGTCGAGATATTCGCGCAAATAGTCGTCCTGTCTTGCCGCCAGCTCAGATTCGGCGAGCTGCTCGCGCAGCTCGGCGTTTTCGTCGCGCAGCGCCTTGTTTTGCTCGACCAGCTCGTCTATTTTATTGAAATACACCCGATAGCCGTCAATTCCCTCGGCAATTTTCGACGCGCACCAGCGAACGGGCAGTGTGATAGTGCCGAAAAGGTTGCGGACGGGGTCGTTGACACCCATTACGGCGAGTATCGTTGCGGACAAGGACAGCGTCAGCGCGACGGCAAGAGTTATCAGAAAAAATTTGTTTTTTAAAAAACGGTTCATTCGTTATCCGTATTTTCGGTTTCGGTATCCTCTATCTCTATTTCGGTCAGTTCGGTGTCGGCCGCGGTGATTGCGTCGGCTGCGGCGGTCACGCCGCTTTCAACCTCTTTCATGGTCTCGGCTTTATTCATTGCCTCCTCTTCTTCCTCGGCGGAGGCGACCTTGGTAAAGTTTACGATGCTTTGTCCCTCGGAAAGTCTCATGACGATAACTCCGCCGGCACTGCGCGAGTAGGTGGGTATATCCTTTACGGGTGTGCGGATGATTGTACCACTGTTGGTTATCATCATAATGTCGTCATCCTCGCCGACCGAGTTGATGCCCGCCAGCTTGCCCGTCTTTTCGGTGATATTATGGCAAACAACGCCGACGCCGCCGCGGTTCTTCATGACGCGGAAATCGTCGTAATCCGTGCGCTTACCAAAGCCGTTTTCGGTAACGGTGATAAGCTTTTTGCCCTCGGTAACCAGTGCCGCGCCCTTGACGCTGTCGCCATCACGCAGCGAGATACCGCGCACGCCGCGCGCCGTTCTGCCCATGGGGCGTATGTTGGACTCCGAGAAGCGGACTGCCGAGCCGTCGCCGGTTGCGATAATAATGTCGTTCTCGCCATGTGTCAGCATGACAAACAGCAGCTCGTCGCCCTCGTCAAGCGACAGCGCGCGCTTACCGCCCTTGCGCTGATATTCGTATTCCGACAGCAGTGTGCGCTTGACGACGCCGTTTTTGGTTATCATTGTCAGATATTCGCCCTCGCCGAAGCCGTCGATGCTGATGACAGCTGTCACCTTTTCGCCCTCGGAAAGCTCGAGAATATTGACAAGGTTAGAGCCCTTGGCAGTGCGTCCCGCCTCGGGTATCTGGTACGCCTTGCGGGTGTAGACCTTACCCGTGTTGGTGAACATCATCAGGTGCGAATGCGAGTTGACGGCGATGACCTTCTCGATGAAGTCCTCCTCCTTGGTGGACATACCGATAATGCCGCGGCCGCCGCGATGCTGTGCCGAATACGTGTCGGCAGGCTGACGCTTGATATAGCCTGCGTGCGTCAGCGTGATGATACAGCTGTGGCGCTCGATGAGGTCCTCGAGAATGATCTCGTCCTCGACAGGCACGATCTCGGTGCGGCGGGGATCGGAATATTTGTTCTTTATCTCGGTCATTTCGTCCTTGATTATCTGCTTGACCTTGCCCATATCCGCGAGTATGCCCTCCAGCTCGACGATCAGCGCGTGCAGACGGCGCAGCTCGTCCTCTATTTTTTGTCTTTCCATGCCGGTCAGCTTGCCCAGCGTCATATCGACGATGGCCTGCGCCTGCGCGTCGGTCAGCTGACGGAGCGAGCCGTTTTCAATTCCGTGCAGTGCGGCGTATTCGTCCGAATAATCGACCGTGAAAAACTCCTGCATGAGTCGCTCTTTAGCCTCGGGAATGGTCTTGGACGACTTCATTATCTCGATAACGCGGTCAATATTGCCCAGCGCTATGTGATAGCCCTCGAAAATGTGAGCGCGGGCGAGCGCCTTGTCGAGATCAAACTTGGTTCTGTTTATTATTACGCTCTCCTGATGCTCAATATACAAATCAAGTATATCGGCGAGCGGGAGAACCTTGGGCTCGTTGTTTACGACCGCCAGCATATTGACGGCGCAGGTATCCTGAAGCTGTGTGAATTTATACAGCTGATTGAGTATTATCTGGGGATTTGCGTCGCGGCGGCACTCGATAACGATGCGCATTCCCGCGCGGCCCGACTCGTCGCGCAGCTCGGTAATGCCCTCGACACGCTTGTCCTTGACCAGACCCGCGATCGCCTCGCACAGCATGCTCTTATTGACCATGTAAGGTATCTCGGTGACGATGATGCGGTGCTTATCCTCCTCGATATGCGCCTTTGCGCGGACGGAAATGCGGCCGTGACCCGTTGTGTACGCCTCGATGATACCGTTCATGCCGTAAACGGTGGCGGCGGTGGGGAAATCGGGACCCTTGATGTACTGCATGAGGTCTGCGACCGAGCAATCGGGGTTGTCCATGCGATAAATGGTGGCGTCGATGACCTCGCCGAGGTTATGAGGCGGGATGTTGGTCGCCATACCGACAGCGATACCCACGCTGCCGTTGACCAGCAGGTTGGGGAAACGGGACGGGAGCACGGTAGGCTCGCGCAGGCGGTTATCGAAATTGGGCTGGAACTTAACGACCTCTTTTTCGATATCCCGCATCATTTCGTCCGAAATGCGGGCAAGTCTGGCCTCGGTATAACGGTAAGCGGCGGCGCCGTCGCCGTCGACCGAGCCAAAGTTACCGTGACCCTCGACCAGCATATAGCGATATGAGAAGTCCTGCGCCATGCGAACCATTGTGCCGTAAACGGCACTGTCGCCGTGCGGGTGATAACGGCCCAGCACGTTACCGACGGTGGTCGCTGACTTGCGGAAGGGGCGGTCATGCGTCAGGTGGTCCTCATACATAGCGTAAAGTATGCGGCGCTGACCCGGCTTCATGCCGTCGCGCACGTCGGGGAGCGCGCGGGATATGATGACAGACATGGAGTATTCGATGAAGGATTTTTTGACCTCCCTCTCCATGTGGATGTCGGTTATTTTTTGGTTTTCATAGGCTAAGGATTCGTCGTCCTGATGCTTTTTGTTGTCCAACTTTTTATACTCTCTTTCATATATTTAATGGGTAATCTCCCGCACCTCGACGCTGCCCACCAGCGCCTGTATCTGCTCGACGCTCGGCAGTGTCGTGCCCGGCAGGGCGACCTTGGCGCCCGCCGCGGCGGAGGCGTAGGCAAGGGCGGTTTTGGTATCGCATTTTTGAATATATTTTTTATAAATATACGCCGACAGGTAAGTATCACCCGCGCCCGAAAATCCCTGCAAGACCACGGGTGCGGCACTGACAATATAGCTTTCATGCTCTCCGACATATATCGAGCCGTCGCCGTCCAGCGTGCAGATAACGTCGCAGCCGTAGTCGGCTTTGACGCTTTTCGCGGCGTTAAGCACCGAATATATGCCGCAAAGCTCGCTTTCGCAAGCTCCAACAATGCCCGCCAGCTCGCGGCGGTTGGGCTTTATAAGCGTGGGATGGGCGCGAAGCCCTTTTTTCATTGCCTCGCCGTCACAGTCCAGAACGGTGACGGTATCGGTGCCCGAAAAATGTTTAATTATGCATTCGTATACATCTGTAGGGACGCCCTGCGGAAGGCTTCCGTTCATGACGACAAGCTCACTTTCGTCATTTTTCAGCGCGGAAATTATGGCGTCAAGCTCGCCCGAGGTAACCGGACCGCCGCACTCATTGAGCTCGGTGCAGACGCCGTCGATGTCGATGACCTTGACATTCATGCGCACGCCGCATTCGGTTTTTGTGAAATGAGAACGCACACCCGCGCGGTCTGTAAACGACTCGGAAAGCGCGCCCAGCTCGCCGCCCGTGAACGTGAAATAATGCGGGTCGGCGCCCAGAGTTTTGAGCATAATGGCGACATTAGCTCCCTTGCTGCCCTGATTTATTACGGTGTGCGCGGCGCGGTTGAGCGTGCCGAGACGGGTCGGCGTATCGAGATATATCACACGGTCAACGCCGGGATTTAAGGTTAAAATTGAGATGTTCATATAATGAAAAATGAATGATTATTGATGATTTCCGGATGGGCGTCAAGGCGTGCAAGCACGCCGCGAAGCAGGAGGACGCTGAGTTTACCTGACGGGGCAAATAAACGGTTTAATCCCTTTCCCATCGGTTGAAAAGTTTTGAGGGGGTGTGGGGGAACTTTTTCAAAAGTTCCCCCATAAAAAGAACTTAAACCCTCAGCATTATCTCGCCGTAATTCGGATACGGCCAATATTCGGAGGAGGTGATGGTCTCCATCGCGTCGACATACTCGCGCAGATCCCGCATTGCGGGAATGACTGTATCGCGGTAATGCTCGGCGAGAGCGCGCGCACCTGTGACGGACGCCGCCGATTCCTCGGCCTCTTTAAGCACGCTCAAGCATTTATACGCCTGCTTATTCAGGCCCGACAGCTTGGATATCAGGTCGCGCTCGACAAATGCATCGGCACCCAGATTGTCCTTGCCGTTTGCAACGTCGCAAAGCTTACCTATATACATGCTGACAGCGGGAATTATCTCGCGGCTCGCCATCTCTATCATGGTCAGCGCCTCGATATTGACTATCTTGGAATAATTTTCGTAAAGTATCTCCTCGCGCGAGCGCAGCTCCGCCGCACTCATGACGCCGTGGCGCTCAAACAGTGCGACATTCTTTTGTGCCGTCATGGCGGGGAAAATAGCGGGAGAATTGGTGACATTGAGCAGTCCGCGGCGCTCTGCCTCGCGCACCCACTCGGCACTGTAGCCGTTGCCGTCAAACAGTATGCGGCGGTGCTCGGTGAACGTTTCGCGCAGCAGCTCTGCCAGCTCAACGTCGAAATTCTCGGCGCTCTCCAATCTGTCCGCGAAAACTCGGAACGACTCAGCGACTGCCGTATTGAGCACGATATTGGGCATAGCTATATTTTGCGACGAGCCGGGCATGCGGAACTCAAACTTTTTGCCCGTAAAGGCAAAGGGCGAGGTGCGGTTGCGGTCGGTGGTGTCCTTTTTGAACACGGGGATGGAGGGAATGCCAAGATTCATCATCTGCCGTCCCGCATTGTTATAATGCGCACCCGTGATGATGGAGTCGATAATTGCCTCCAGCTCCTCACCTATAAACATGGAAACGATAGCGGGAGGCGCTTCGTAGCCGCCGAGACGGTGATCGTTGCCCGCCGACGCGACAGAAAGACGCAGCAGATCCTGATAGTCGTCAACAGCCTTAATAACCGCCGCCAGCATAAGCAGAAAACGGCGATTTTCCGCCGGCGTCTTACCGGGGTCGAACAGGCTCTTGCCGCCCGCGGATATCGACCAGTTATTGTGCTTGCCCGAGCCGTTTACACCCTCGAAAGGCTTTTCGTGCAACAAGCAGACAAGTCCGTGATGCGCGGCTATCTTTTTCATGTACTCCATGATAAGTATGTTTTGGTCGACGCCCAGGTTTGTCGTTGTATATATGGGCGCCAGCTCATGCTGTGCGGGCGCGCCCTCGTTGTGACGTGTCTTTGCGGTAATACCCAGCTTCCACAGCTCGCTGTCCAGCTCCTGCATAAACTGCCAGACGCGCGGCTTTATAGCGCCGTAATAGTGGTCGTTAAGCTCCTGACCCTTGGGCGCTTTTGCGCCGAACAGCGTGCGTCCCGTATAAAACAGGTCGCTTCTGCGCTCAAAAGTCATGCGGTCGACAAGAAAATATTCCTGCTCGGCGCCGATCTCGGCGGAAACACGGGTGGTCTCGTTGTCTCCGAACAGACGGAGTATGCGCAATGCCTGCTGTGACATGGCGTCAAGCGAGCGGAGCAGGGGCGTTTTGGTGTCAAGCGCGTCGCCGTAATACGAGCAGAATGCGGTCGGGATGAACAGCGAGCCGTCCTTGACAAATGCATACGACGCGGGGTCCCATGCGGTATATCCTCTCGCCTCGAATGTGGCGCGCAAGCCTCCCGTCGGGAAGGACGACGCATCCGTCTCGCCCTTTATCAGCTCCTTGCCCGAGAACTCCATGAGCACACGGCAGTTGCCGTCAGGCGAAATGAACGCCTCATGCTTTTCGCTTGCGGTACCCGTTAGCGGCTGAAACCAGTGTGTATAGTGTGTTGCTCCCTTTTCGATCGCCCATTCTTTCATAGCCTCGGCTACACAGTCGGCTATCGAGGGGTCAAGCGTTTTACCGTCGGCGATGGTCTGCATGAGCGACGCGAAAACATGCTCGGGAAGTCTTTCCCTCATCACGTCCTCAGAGAACACGTTCGACGCAAATATTTCAGGTATTTTTTCCATATAAGTCTCCTTATTTATAGCTGTAGTCGGCAAGTGGTTATTAAATTAAGTTGAGTAATGCCCGACGTTGCCTTCCCCTTGAGGGGAAGGTGCCTCCGTAGGAGGCGGATGAGGTGTAGCCACCGCAGGTGGCGTTTGTTCATATGCCGGACGAATGCTCCGCATCCTACACCTCATCAGTCACCGCGCACCGCGCTTACGCTTGCTTGCGGTGACAGCTTCTCCTCAAGGAGAAGCCTATTTACGGTGGCGTCACCCTTAATTGGCCTTCCCCAGCGGGTCTCGCCACCTTCTCCGCTGGAGAAGGCTATTAGGCGTTTAATAAGTTGGGGTATCGAGATACCACATGCCGTCGTCGGCAAGCATGAGGGTCAGCGTCACGCTCAAAATCTCGCTCTCGCCCTCAATGTGAGTATCCATTTTTATATTGACCCGTTTTTTGTTCGATGGGCGGACTATCTTCATTGTCGAATAATCGTATATGCGCTTTTTTGTCACCTGCGGCTCGATATCGTTGCGCTGACGCAGCAGCAGCTCGTATTCAATAAACCGCGCGCTGCGAACGCCGCCCGCGCTACCCTCCGAATATGCGACTCCATCAAACGCACCTTGATATATCTGCTCCAAAAAGTCCTCTGTATAAACCTTTTCGGCCGCCGCCTTTATTTCGGCGATGGAGAGATATTTTTCGTCCGCGCGAACGACGTCATAATCCTGTATGCTGTCCTCGCCGTAGACATATTCTATCTCCGGCTCGACATAATCAGACGCGAAAAACGACAGTCCCGACTCCTCGTCCGACAGCAGCGGTTCGCCGTCGTCGGCGGTCAGCTCCGAGGTCTTTTTGACGGACGCGAATTTATATTCTTTTTCCTCGCTGTCATAATACATGCACAGCTCGCCGTAGCCCTCCGCCTCGAAAAACAGATAATAAAGACCGTATTTTTCGTTGTAGGTCAGCGACTGATCCGTCAGCTTTTCGACGCGGGGATATGTCTCCAGCCCGTCGCCGAAAAAGATATCGTTTATTTCATATGAAGCTTCGACCAGCTCTATGACTCTGTCCTGTATCTCGCCCAGCTCCGGCGCGCCGCACGAGGTCAGCAAAAGACTTGACAGCAACGTCAAAATGATCAAAGCAACCGAAATTGTTTTTTTCATTGGGGTTCCTCTTGGATTTTAAATTTATTATTTTGCGGGTGTTATCGCTGTATGGGATGGGCTTGCGCCGTGAATTGAGCTTTACAGTGTCTTAGCCTCTCCCTATGGGAGAGGTGGCGCGGCAAGACGTGACGGAGAGGGCGTTTATTAGCATCGATTTTATCCTCTCAGTCGCCTTTGGCGACAGCTCTCCCTCAGGGAGAGCCTATTTATGCTGGCGTCACCCTTAATAGCCTTCCCCTTGAGGGGAAGGTGCCTCCGTAGGAGGCGGATGAGGTGTAGCCACCGCAGGTGGCGTTTGTTCATATGCCGGACGGATGCTCCGCATCCTACACCTCATCAGTCACCGCGCGCGCTTACGCTTGCTTGCGGTGACAGCTTCTCCTCAAGGAGAAGCCTATTAAATATCCAAATTCTCTGCAAACTTAGCGTTTTTCTCGATGAACTCGCGGCGCGGGTCGACCTTGTCTCCCATCAGCACCGAGAACATCTCGTCGCAAGCCATGGCGTCATCCAGCGTGACGCGCAAAAGTGTGCGCTTTTCGGGGTCCATCGTGGTGTCCCAAAGCTGCTCGGCGTCCATTTCACCAAGACCTTTATAGCGGTCAGCCTCGACATTTGTCGTGCCCAACATTTCTATATATTTATCCCTCTCGGCGTCCGAGAATGCATAATACTCGGGTCCCTTGCCCGAACGCTTATAAACTCTGTAAAGCGGCGGCTGTGCAAGGTAAATGTGTCCCTCGTCGATCAGCTGACGCATATGACGGAAAAAGAAAGTCAAAAGCAGAATTCTGATGTGTGAGCCGTCGACATCGGCATCCGCCATAATGATTATCTTGCCGTAACGCAGCTTTGTAATATCGAAATCGTCGCCGATGGAGCAGCCGAGCGCCTGAATTATGGGCGTCAGCGAGGGATTGGAATAAACCTTGTCCAGTCTGGATTTTTCGACGTTGAGAACCTTACCGCGAAGCGGCAATATTGCCTGGAATTTGGAGTTTCGTCCCGTTTTCGCGGAGCCGCCTGCGGAATCTCCCTCTACCAGATAAAGCTCGGTGAACTCCACTCTCTTTTCCTGACAGTCCGCCAGCTTGCCCGGCAGTGTCATGCCCTCCAGCAGTCCTTTGCGGCGCGTCAGCTCTCTTGCCTTTCTCGCCGCTTCTCTCGCGCGCGACGCTGCAAGCGACTTATCAAGTATGGCTTTGCCCGTTGCGGGGTGCTCCTCAAGATACTCTGCCAGCTTTTGAGAGACCGTGTTTTCAACCAGCGTTCTTATATCCGAGTTGCCAAGCTTTGCCTTGGTCTGGCTTTCAAACTGCGCGTTTTCCAGCTTTACGCTGATAATGGCGCAGATACCCTCGCGGACGTCCTCGCCCGACAGATTTTTATCGCTGTCCTTGAGAATACCCACCTTGCGGGCGTAATCATTGAGCACCTTTGTCAGCGCCGATTTGAAGCCTGTCTCATGCGTACCGCCCTCGATGGTGTTCATATTGTTTGCGAACGTGCTCAGCTTTTCGTAATAGCTGGTGTTGTACTGCATTGCGACCTCGGCGATGCTTGTGTCCTTTTCGCCGCGCATATAAATAACGTCATCGTGCACCAGCTCGTTGTGCGTCTGCTCGTTAAGATACGAAACAAAGCTCTTGATACCGCCCTCGAAGCACAGGTCGTTTTCGATCATTTCGTCGCCGCGCGCGTCGATGAGGACTATGCGAACGCCGCCATTGAGAAACGCCTGCTCGCGCATACGGTTCAGCAGAATATCGTAATCGAACACCGTCTCCTCAAATATCTCAGCATCGGGCTTGAAAGTGACCTTTACGCCGTGTGTTTTCTCGCCGGCGTCGCCTAAACAGTCAAATTTTCTGGCTACACTACCGCGCTCGAATCGCTCGGTGTACACCTTGCCGTCATATATATCCTCCAGCTCCAGCCATTCGGACAGCGCGTTGACGACCGACGCACCGACGCCGTGCAGACCGCCCGCGATCTTATAACCGCCGCCGCCGAATTTACCGCCCGCGTGCAGAATGGTATACACCACCTCGGGGGTGGGTATGCCCTGCGTTGGGTGGATAGCGGAGGGTATGCCGCGGCCGTTGTCCTCGACGGTGATACTGTTGTCGGGGTTAATTGTGACTGTGATCTTATCGCAATAGCCCGCAAGCGCCTCGTCGATGGAGTTATCCACAATTTCGTACACCAAATGATGCAGGCCGCGTATAGAGGTTGTGCCTATATACATACCGGGGCGTTTTCTGACAGCCTCCAGGCCCTCGAGCACCTGTATTTGGTTCTCGTTATAGCTTTCGTGTACGGAGCTTTCGTAGTTGTCCATTATTGTTTTTACCAATCCTTATTAATTTAGAAGAAAATTTATTTTAAAATAATTTATTTGGTAGGGGGCGGGCGAACGCAATTCGCCCCTACGGGGTTACAATATTATTATGTTGATCCGTAGGGGCGTGCATCGCACGTCCGCGATAGCCTTCCCCTTGAGGGGAAGGTGACTGTGCAGGAGGCGGATGAGGTGTAGCCACCGCAGGTGGCGTTTATTTATATACCGAACGGATGCTCCGCATCCTACACCTCATCAGTCACCGCGGCGCGCACTTGTGCTTGCTTGCGGCGACAGCTTCTCCTCAAGGAGAAGCCTGTTTGCGGTGACGTCAACGGGGTTACAATATTATTATATTATCCGGTGTTTTGCGGGCGCCACCATAAATAGCCTCTCCCTCCGGGAGAGGTGTCGCGGCTCGCCGCGACGGAGAGGGCGTTTATTAGCATCGTTCTTACCCTCTCAGTCGCCTTTGGCGACAGCTCTCCCCCAGGGAGAGCCTTTGGCAGTGTCAGCTTTTAGTTGAAACAGAGCCGTAAGACCCTATGTATTTTACATCCCCGACATTCTCTTTTGCAGCGTTGACACGGATATCTGCGAAAAATATATCTCGAATTTACCTTTACTTCTATATAATATAAACGATTTCGGCAATTCCTCCGACGCCGTGTTTACCTCGCCGCGACGCGATGCGTCGGACAGATATTTTTTCGTCACAGCCGACTGCGTCGCCGTGTCCGCATCGAATATTCCGACAATGTCGCGAAGACGTATTGTCTTGTTATTTCCGATATGAAGGTACATCAATAATACCTCCCCCCATCTACCTTTATCACTTTTGCGTCGCCAACCGGAAGCGTCTCGCACGTTGTCATTATGACCTGCCTGCCCTTTATCTCGTTTATAAGATAATTTCGCCGACCCGCGTCAAGCTCGCTGAGCACGTCGTCAAGCAAAAATATGGGATATTCTCCCCTCTCCTCGCGGCATATCTCGCCCTCCGACAGCTTCATGGCAAGCGCGATGGAGCGCTGCTGCCCCTGTGACGCGAAAACTCTGGCGGGATGGTCATTTAAATTTATGGTGATATCGTCCTTGTGTATGCCCCAGAGCGTTGTCCCGGCGCCTATCTCGCGGTCGTGATTTTCGCTGAGTAGCTTCAAATATTTGGCTTTGGTCGCCGCCGCGTCCAGATACATATCCTCCTCGTCATGAGACGAGCCTGCATATATCAGCTCGGGGACCTCGCGGCCTCCCGTCATATCGGAAAAAAAGCTTGCAACCAAAACACGCGCGCGCCTGAGATATTCAACGCGCAGTCTTGCTATCGTCGCCGCCTCAGCGGCGAGCTGATCCGACCAAAAATCGATAGTCTCGTTAAACGTCCTTCTGTCATCCTCGGCGTCGCGTATCAGCTTATTTCGCTGTTTTAGCACCTTTGTATAGCGCTGAAGCGCCGAAATATAGACGGGGCGCAGCTGTGAAATTGCGATATCGAGATAATTGCGGCGCATTGCGGGTCCCTCTTTGACGACCGACAAATGCTCGGGGCAAAACAGCACGCTCGACAGACTTCCGATCATATCGGACATTCTTGTTATTTTGACTCTGTTCTGCTCCACCTGCCGCCTCTTATCGCGAAACAGATGCATGGTTATATTTTGTTTTCTTACCGAGTCGGAAAAATCTACCGATATCTGCGCTCCCGACTCGCCGAATTTTATCATTTCGGCCTCGTCAGCCCCGCGGAACGATCTTCCGACCGAGCAAAGATATATCGCCTCGACGATATTTGTCTTGCCCTGTCCGTTATCGCCGACGAGCACGTTGACCTCGTCCGCAAACTCTATCTGCGCGCTCTCGACGTTTCGGTAATTATTTACACTGCAGCCGTGGCAGATCATTCTTTCATTCTTACGGGCAACAGCATGAATATCTCATTGCTGTCCTGCTCCGGCTCGCAGGGCTCGATATTGATGCTGGTCAAGGGGCTTGAAAGCGACAGCTTGACATTCTCGCCCGAGCAAGCGCGGACGCTGTCCATCAGATAGCGGTTATTGAAGGCTATAATAAGATCGGGGCCCTCATGCTCGATCATCAGCTCGTCATATGTGCTGCCGGCGGCAGAGCTGGACGAAATTTTGAGCATATCGCCCGCAAATTCAAGCTTTACGTGCGAGCGGACACTGCCCGCAATTCTCTCCTCGGTAACCAGCGCCGCGCGCTCGAGAGCCGAAATAAGCGTGCCTCTATCCATCTTGGCACATATCTTGTGGTCTTTTATGATAATGCGGTCGTAGTCTATATATTCGCCGTCGATAAGGCGCGAGAAGAATGTGAGTCCGTCAAGAATAAATATGATATATTTACGCGTGCAGAACACGGTCGCCATATCGTCCTCCCCATCGCTGAGCAGCTTCATAAGCTCGTTTATGGTCTTGACGGGGATTATAAATTTATAGTTGAACTCGCGGTCGGGCGCGCTCTTGTTTTCAAGCTGAATGTTTTTGCCGCATTTAGCCAGCTTGAAGCTATCGCAAGAGACAAGAGTCAGCTGCTCGGCATTGACGTGCACATATGTTCCGTTGAGTATCTGACGGGTGTCGTCATTGCCCATGGCGTGGTTGGTCTTGGACAGCATTTTGCGCAGCATGGACTGGGAGATAACAAATCCGCGGTCGCGCACGATATCGGGAAGTGACGGAAAATCCTTTGCAGGTAGCGCGCTCATTCTGTGCGTAGACTTGCCGCAGGAGATCTTGGCGGAAAGCTTGTCGTCGACGCTCAGCTCGATCTCGTCGCCGTCCATAACTCTTATTATTTGAAGAAATTTTTGCGCGTTTATAATACAGCTTCCGGCGGAATACACCTTTGCTTCAACTGTCATGCGCATACCCTTTTCGGTGTCGTAGGTTGTAAGCACACAGCTGCCGTCATCCTTTGCTTCGATCAGAACGCCCTCGATGGCGGACATGGTCGAGCGGGTCGAAACGGCGCTCATGAGCGGAGGAAATGCGTTGCACAGCATTTTTCTGTCGAATATGATCTTCATGAATTTATCTCCTTGAAATTATTTTTTGTGTTATTTTTTATTTTAAAAATGTGAATACCTAAGAATTATTGTTTGGCAGAGGGCGTGCGGCACCCTTAATAGCCTTCCCCTTGAGGGGAAGGTGCCTCCGTAGGAGGCGGATGAGGTGTAGCCGCGATAGCGGCGTTATAATTTAATAATACTAACAAACGGATGCTCCGCATCCTACACCTCATCAGTCACCGCGACGCGCGCCTACGCTTGCTTGCGGTGACAGCTTCCCCTCAAGGGGAAGCCTATTTACGGTGGCGTCCGCAGGGTTGAAACAATCTTTATGATTATCCGCCGCCACGGGGACATGAAATTTCTCACTCTATCAACGCGCCGCAGGCGCAGACCGCGAAGCGGTCAATAACAATATATTATTAGGTTTTTAGTAGTAGTCGTAGTAGGGGCTGTGGAAAATGTGGAAAACTCAGATTTCGCTTTTATTTTCAATGCTTTCGGGATGTCGAAAATTCCGAAAACCTCCCGCAAAACCGCCCGAGAACATGTTGGCGGATTGTGGAAAACTCAAAATTCGCTCTCAAAGCGCCCAAAAACACGATTTACTTCCGTTTTCAACATAACTTTTCAACATACAACACCTGTTGATAACTTTTTTCGCATTGACTTTTTCGAGTTTTCCCAAAAGTTTTCCACATGCATGTTGAAAACTTTTATCAACATTCAAATTCTTTTTATCTTCAATGCTTTAAGCGCCCTTGATGTTGACAGTTTACTGCCATTTTCAAACGGTATTCAACATATGCCTGACGCAAAACCGTTATATGTTGAAAACCGTATTGAAAACTCGCAATTTTTATGTGGATAATACGTTTTTATTGCCCGTTTATCTCTTTTATCATTTCGTCTATCTCGACATTGAACATAGCCTCGTTGCGCAGTCTTCGCTCGACCACCTCGATGGACGAAATGACAGTTGAATAGTCGCGCCCGAGCAGCTTGCCTATATTGGGAAGTGACATTTCGGTGATATTTCGGATGAGATATGCCGTAATATGTCTGGCCGCGGCGATCTCCTTTGTGCGGCGGACACCCGTGATCTCCTCTTTTGTTATGCCGTATTTTTTATAAACGGTCGAGAATATCTTGTCCACCGTGACGCTTATAGGCTCGGCGCCGCCCAGCAGCTCGGTTATGCAGGAGCGCGCCATTTCCATCGACACCTCGGTGCCGTGCAGAAACGCCAGTGCGCGCAGCTTTCTTATCGCGCCCTCGACCTGACGGAAATTTGTGCGCAGATTTTCGGCGAGGAAAATGCAGACGTCATCCGGAATTTTTATTCCCGCCTGCTCCGCTTTTTTGCGCGTTATGGCGAGGCGAAGCTCAAACTCCGGCGGCTGAATGTCGGCGATAAGACCCCATTCAAAGCGCGTTTTGAGTCGGTATTCCAGCGTTTTAATATCGGACGGCGGACGGTCGGAGGTCAGAATTATCTGCTTGTGCTCCTCGTAAAGGGCGTTGAAGGTGTGGAAAAACTCCTCCTGCGTCGAGTTTCTGCCGGCTATGAACTGAATATCGTCGATAAGCAAAACGTCGCAGGAGCGATATTTTGCCCTGAACTTGTCCATTTTCTGATCCTTAAGACTTTCGACCAGCTGATTTGTGAACTCGTCGCCCTTTATGTAAATTATTTTTATATCGGGGCGCTTGGCTGTCAGCTCGTTTGTGATGGCGTAAAGCAGGTGAGTTTTACCCAGACCGCTCTGACCGTAAATAAACAGCGGGTTGTAATCGTTTGCGGGTCTTGTCGCGACGGCGACGCAGGCGGCGTGCGCAAATTTATTTGACGAGCCGACGATGAAATTATCGAAGGTGTATTCGTAATTGCAGGGCGGGAGAGAAGAGCCGAGGCGAACGTCCTCGCGAAGCTGCTCCTGAGTATATGTGAGCGGCGGCTTGAAGGTGGTTGCGACGGGCTCGTTGTCGTCCAGCTCATATTCAAGGCGCACCTGATCCTTATAATATTTTTCCTCGCCGCTGTATCTCAGCTTCAGAGTTATCTGCTTGCCGAGAAATTCGGACAGCATCTCGCGGATGTTCATCATATATTTTTTTGAAAGCTGGCCGTGTCTCCATTCCGAATGCATCGACATAACGGCCGTATCGCCGTCAAAGCTTTCGAGCATTATATCGTAAAACATGTTGTTTACCGTGTCGCGCGGCAATGTTTCGCCGAGCTTTTCTATGACACGCTTCCATGCTTTTTCAAGGTCTTGCGTGTAAGGCATTTTTGTCTCCTTGGAGGTAGATATAGTTATTTATATTATTATATCATATTTTAATTTAAAATACAATATATATTATAAATATTATATATATAAATTGAAATTTATTTTTATGTTACGTTAGACTGTAGGGACCGACGGATTTGCTTCGCAAATCGGCGCCGACACCTACCGAATAATAACATTTCGCGGTCTATCCGTTGTTTGCGGACGCTACCATAAATAGCCTCTCCCTATGGGAGAGGTGGCGCGGCAAGACGTGACGGAGAGGGCGTTTATTAGCATCGATTTTACCCTCTCAGTCGCCTTTGGCGACAGCTCTCCCCCAGGGAGAGCCTTTGGCGGTGTCGGCTTTTAGTTGAAACAGCGCCGTAGGGGCCGGCGTTTCGCGGGCGTCACCGTACGCCGAAGGGCGACGTTAAATTAAACGGTCGGTGCGGGCGAACGCAACCATAAATAGCCTCTCCCTATGGGAGAGGTGTCGCGGCTCGCCGTGACGGAGAGGGCGTTTATTAGCATCGATTTTACCCTCTCAGTCGCCTTTGGCGACAGCTCTCCC
>JAFTRE010000007.1 GCA_017462385.1 Clostridia bacterium
ATCCGTTTGCTTCACAGTAGGTAAGATTGTTGTTTTCAAATAAGGATTTTTTCATAGTATCAATTCTCCATACATTTTTAGTTTTCGTAAGCAATGTATGTCTGTGGATTGATTCCTGTATCCTTATTTATGGGAAACTCCGCTTTCCCATTGAGACACCGCCGAAACGGATACGTTAAGATATTCGGCAAGCTGCTCCTGCGTCAAGTCCTTTTCGCGGCGTGCTTTTTTGATTACTGATCCAATGTTCATGATTTTCTCCGAAATTGTATTCAAAAGCGCTTTTGTACTTTTATTATAGCATAGTTTTGTAGGATTGCAAGAGCGGGGTTCTTAATAATTATTTAAGTTCAACTTAATTATTTTGGCTTTGGCTTTATATTTGCACAAAAACATAATGAAAAATCCGCTGATATAGCATCAGCGGATTTTTATTGATAGATATATTCGCTTACGCGAATTCGATATGTCGCCTGTGGCGACGAGGTTTAATTTTTGCCCCTCAGCTCAACTCTGCGGATCTTGCCGCTGATGGTTTTGGGCAGCTCGTCGAGAAATTCAACGATACGAGGATATTTATAAGGCGCGGTATGCTCCTTGACATAGGTCTGGATCTCCTTTTTCAGCTCATCCGAGGGAGTTGCGTCCTTAGTGAGCACGATGGATGCCTTGACCACCTGACCGCGTATCTCGTCGGGAGCGGCGGTGACGGCACATTCAAGCACGTAAGGCAGCTCCATGATGACAGACTCTATTTCAAACGGGCCTATGCGGTAGCCGGACGATTTGATAAGGTCGTCAACACGTCCGACATAGTGGAAGCAGCCGGTCTCGTCGCGCCATGCCGTGTCGCCCGTGTGGTAATAGCCGCCGCGCCATGCGTGGTCGCTGCTTTCCGTGTCGCCGTAGTAGCCGAGGAACAGACCGCATCCGGGCGCGTTTCTGTCGGCGCGGATGATGATCTCGCCCGTTTCGCCAACCTCAACAGAGCGGCCGTTGGCGTCCACAAGGTCAACATTATACAGGGGGGAGGGATATCCCATAGCGCCGAGCGTGATCTTCATGCCTGCAAAATAGCCGATGGCAAGAGTTGTTTCGGTCTGACCGAAGCCCTCGGTAAGAGAGAGACCCGTTGCCTTTTTGAACTGCTCGTAGACCTCGGGGTTGAGTGCCTCGCCTGCGATGGTGGCGTGCTGGATGGAGGACAGGTCGTATTTGGACAGATCCTCCTTGATGAAGAAGCGGTACATGGTGGGCGGCGCGCAGAAGGTGGTTATATGGTATTTAGCAAACAGCGGCAGTATGTCGGATGCGTGGAAGCGGTCGAAATCGTAAGTGAATACGGCGGCTTCACACAGCCACTGGCCGTAAAGCTTGCCCCAAAGCGCCTTGCCCCATCCGGTGTCGGAGATGGTGAAGTGTATTCCGTTCGGGTCGACGCGATGCCAGAAGCGGGCAGTGGGGTAGTGACCCAGCGGGTAGAGGAAGGAATGTGTTGCGATTTTGGGATAGCCTGTCGTGCCCGAGGTGAAGAACATGAGCATGGGCTCATTGCCGCCCGCAGCTACTCGCTCCATGGTGTCGGAGAAGGTGGGCTGCTCGGCGTTGAAGCTGCGCCAGCCCTCGCGGGTGCCGTCAGGATCGGTGTTTCCGACGAGTACCTTGCATTCAAGCGTGGGGCAGTTAGCCTCGGCAAGCTCGACCTGATGCGCGACATCGCCGTCGTCGGTGCAGACAACAACCTTGACGCCTGCGGCGTTGAAGCGATATTCAAGGTCTTTTTTGACCAACTGATTGGTAGCGGGAATTATGATAGCGCCCAGCTTGTGAAGCGCGAGTATGGAATACCAGAACTGATAATGACGCTTGAGTATGAGCATGACGCGGTCGCCCTTTTTGATGCCGAGCGAGGCAAAATAGTTGGCGGTACGCGTGGATTCGCGACTCATGTCGGCATATGTGAAGCGGCGCTCGACCTTGTTGACGTCAAGGTGCAGCATGGCGAGCTTGTCGGGATTGGTGCGGGCGAGCTCGTCGACAACATCGTAAGCAAAGTTGAAGTTTTCGGTGTTCTTGAAGCTGATGGAGGAGAAAATGCCGTTTTCGTCACAGGCGGTGTCGATATACTTATCGGCAACACAGCCTGCAGGAGCGGTTACGCAGGCGTTTTCGTCGGCGTTTGCCAGCTCGTCGGGATATTCATATGCGTGGCCCTCGCCGCCGATAACGATGGAATAAAAGTAGCAGTCCTCACCGCCGACAGCGACCATGCCGTGAAGCGTCTTGCTGTCATAGTAAGCGGTATCGCCGGCGGACAGCACCTCGGTGTGGTCGCCGACAACGATTTTCAGCTGGCCGCTGATAATGATGTTTATTTCCTGACCGGCATGGCTGGAAAGCATAACGGGGGCATTCTCCGTGTCGGCGCTGTACTTGGCGCAGACCAAGAAGGGCTCGGACAGCTTATCCTTAAACAGGGGAGCGAGGTTGTCATAGGTAAAGCCGCGGCGGCGGGCGATGGGCAGGCCGTGTCCCGCTCTTGTGACCGAGAAAGAGGAGAGGGTGGGGGAGGAGCCCTTGAGTATGTCGGTGACATCTACGCCGAAGCGCTTGGCGCATTTATAAATGAAAGTAAAGGTGAAGTCCGACTGACCGGATTCGAGCTCCAGATAGCGCTCAGTGGAAAGCTCGGTGCATTTTGCCATTTCCTCCACGCTGACACCGAGAATATCTCTCAGCTCTTTGATACGCTGTGAGATCTCCAGGATTTTGTTTTCCATGATTTATTTCTCCTTTTAAATATTTTAAAATAAAAACAGTCCGTCTCATTTTTTAATGAGACGGACAAATAATATCCGCGGTACCACTCATATTGCGCCAAAGCGCCGCTCCAGAACCCCAACAGGCTCCCGATCTTAACGCGATCTCACGGGCTTGGGTTACTTTGATTCACCCTGCCGACTCGGAAGCGATAGCATTTGTTTCCGTCCGTCGCGTGCTCGCACCAACCGCACGCTCTCTGTGGACATTCGGTTACAGCCTTCTTCGTCACAGTCTTTATAAATGATGGGCATATTATATCATATCACTTTAGTGTTGTCAAGTGAAAAAAATGATTTTTTTAAAATTTTTCAGCTTATCGGCTCATAACCAGCCCGTTCGTATTGATCGGGGGTAAGCCAACGCTCGCGTGTCGGGGAAAATTCACCGTAGGCGTCTATTTCCCACAGTGCGACACAGTATATGTCGGTTTCGGAGTAATATGTGACGCACTCGCGGCGAACGATGCACAGCTTGCCGTTTTGCCACTCATAGGCTTCGGTGCCCTCTTCATCGATATATTCGCCGGGCGAGTCGATAGTTGCGGGCTCGGTCGTGTGAGTGCGGTAGTAGGCGGTGAGCTGCTTCGCGGCGGTGTCAACGGTGACATCAAGCAGAGAATTCAGCTTGTCATTGGTGTAAAACATTTCGGCGTCGGGGGAATAGAGGCGACAGCTATATCTGTTGTGTTCGCCTGTTTCGGCCAAAAGCCGCAGGTCGGGATGACCGTCAAAGTTGAGGTCAACAAACTCCAGCGACGCGCCGCTGTCATTTACCGAGCTGTCTATCTTCCATTTATCTATTGTTCTGCCGTTTCGCAATATCTTAACGCTGCCGACGCGGTCTCCGTGCGTGAGATAGACCTGCGCGACAAACTCGCCCTCGGTCAGTGTAACGTCGGGAGCAGAGCAGGCGGTAAACAGCGACACCGACAGAGCAACAGCCAAAATTATCAGTATTAAACGTCGCATATGTATCAGCTCCTTTTTTTGTTATTTTGCGGTTCGGGGAATAAGAAGTTTTTCGACCACTCGCCCGTTTTCGATTTTTATGTAGCCGTTTTGCCGATATACCTCGGGGCAGAAGGGGACGCGCTCGGTATACTCGTTCTCAGGCCAGAATTTGAGATCGAAATCCTTGCCGACGGACAAAACACCGGTATAGTCGGTAGGCTCGGAGAACCCGTATATAGACCATTTCCCGTCACCGAGTTGCCCGGGTTTTGTATCAAAAAGCGTTGGCGGATGTGGAAAACGGTACAAATGTGCGCTGAAATCGGTGAGATAGTGCGCGGATTGTTCCATGAGCCAAGCTCCTTTCGGGGGATTGCTTTTCGCATACATTATAGCATAAAAGCGTGAGATAGACAATAGTGAAATGTTTTGCTTGCGCAAAACATGAAATAATGCGCTTACGCGCATTGTGAAATATTCGGCTGTCGCCGAATGTGAAATGAAATTTGCCCACGTTCGCGAAGCGAACATTTCACATTTGCGAAGCAAATATTTCACAGCGAAGCTATTTCACTTGCCCGAAGGGCAAATTTCGTTGAAAAAAGCACATCGCGATTGCGATGTGCTTTTTTCTGGTGGGGGATGGTGGATTCGGACCACCGAAGTCAGTGACAACAGATTTACAGTCTGCCCCCTTTGGCCGCTCGGGAAATCCCCCATATGGAGCTGGTGAACGGAGTCGAACCATCAACCTGCTGATTACAAATCAGCTGCTCTGCCATTGAGCCACACCAGC
>JAFTRE010000008.1 GCA_017462385.1 Clostridia bacterium
AAGCCGCGCCACCTCTCCCATAGGGAGAGGCTATTTATGGTGGCGTTCGCCCGTCACATCCATTTAATTTACCGTCACCGTATACCCGTAGGGCGGGGGCTTGCTCCCGCCGCCACGATGGATTTGCGCGGTTTCGTCGCCGTAGGGGGGTCTTGACCCTCCCGTGACGATGGATTTGCGCGGTTTTCACGGCGGGAGCAAGCCCCCGCCCTACAGCGTGGTGACGCCGGATCAAACAAATTTTCATTTTCCTATTTACAAGACGCGCTTTTCATGGTAAAATAATGTTGCGACATAAATGCATATTTTTTATTTCGAGAACGCATTTTACCTTATGGTAAAAATGCATTCTCCTTTTCCGTGTTCTCGGAAAATATGCATTTGTGTCGCAGCTATGCGGAGATGCGTTTTTCGTGCGCGGCTCCGGCTGCGCACTTTTTGTTTTTTGTGCGCACAAAATCATGCAAAACATAAGGAGGAAAATCATGACACCAACACTTCAAAAGCTATGGAGCGGGCAAATAGCGCCCTATGCCGAACCTGACCCCGATACGGAAGAGACGCGCGAGCTTCGCGAGCTTATCGAAAAACTGACAAATGACCTTTGCTCGTGTCTCAACGACAAAGCCAAAGAGCTGTTTGAAAAATACAATGAGGCGCAGGCGAATCTGAATTATTGTATTGTTGAGGACGTTTTCCACCGCGGATTTACGCTCGGCGCAAAGATTACTGCCGAGGCGCTCATAGAATAAACACATAAAAAGCAAAACTTTGATTTTGTACCACACAAAACTCCGCTATTAAAAGGCCCTCAGGATTCGGTTAAACCGAACTCTGAGGGCTGAGATCATTTTTATTTAATTCTTATCCGTCGCCTCGACGTCCTGTCCGGCGATGATCTTGGCGGCGTCGTTCCAAATTTTATCGACGCGGTCCGAAATCATATAATAATTGCCGGTGCCGTTGATGGTAAAGTAAGTCTTACGCTCGGAATAGCGGAAGAAACGGAAAACATAGTCTCCCTTTTCGGTGCTGATGGACATAACAAGGTCCGCCTCGCTGTCGGGCTTTGCCTCAAGCTCGGCGCGCTGCTCGTCGCTAAGCTCGCTCTCGCCCTCGATGGAGGCATACAGAATGGTCTGGAAGAAGTGGCGGAAATAGCTCACATTGACCGCGCCCTTGACTGCGCCGTCAACCACTGCGGTAACGCGCAAAGCGTCCGACTGCACATCGCGCGCGACGGTTCCCCATGCGCCCGTGCTCTCGTCGACAAATATATACAGCACGGCATCCATCTTTTTGTCGTACTTTGTCACATACATTGTGCCCTTGCCCGTCTTGCCTGTCATATCAAGTGTGGTTGTGGATTTATCCTTAATAAGGAACAGATCGTTCTCCGCCGTCAGCAGATAATCAACGTTCTCGGCGAACACCTCGGGGCTCTCGCCGTCCGTCGTGCCCTCGGCAATTACATACTTGCCGTCGCGCTTGACCAGATAATACTTGGATTGCTCGCCATAATAGCCGGTCGCGGTATAGTTATCCTTGGTCATGGCCGTATAGGTATACTGCTCTGTATCCGAGTTATCCATCACAAGCGTCTGGGTACTGTCGCCGCGCTGCAGAGTTATCTCGTCGGTGCAGGCAACATTGAAGCTGTAGGCCGAGGTGTCGACCCAGTCGCCCAGATCATATTCGAGGAAAGGCATATATCTTTGCTCGATCTCAACGATCATATCAAACAGCGCCGAGTAAACATAATACGTTCCGCGCTCGGTCATTTCGCTGACAAACAGCGCGTGCTCGATAGTGAGCGTTTCGCCGTTCTCGGTAACGATATATTTGTAATAAATGAGATGCTCGGGATTGGCAACGCCATAGACCACCATATCCTCATCGTCGGGAGCAAGCTTTGTCACACCGACGCAAGGCATCTCGATGAAGCTTTGCAGACAAGCATCCACATTGGTCGAATGAGGACGCAGTGTCTCCATGCCCTCGATCAAAAATACATAGGGAGTGCTGGAATTCTGAGTTCCGATACGCTCCTCGAGCGGGATAAACGAAAAGCTGATGATATCATCCTCGTCACGCGTGCTCGCAACCGTGAAGTTTTCAACATTGAAATAGGTGGACAGCGTCATAGGATAGACTATCAAAGGCTCGACAAGCGCCTCGATGGGCTGAAGCACCGTGTTTGCGATATCCGAGCTGACGATATAAATGAAAGGAGTATCGGGGTAATCGGGGTTGACATAACGGACATAATAGCCCGCGCCCGACACGATGGCATCGCCGACGATGACGGTATATTCGTTGCCGTCGATATCCGTCAGCTTATACCATGCCGGCTCGTAGAGATATTCGTTGCCCTCGGCGTCGACTCTCGTTTCCGAAACCAGACCGTATTCCGAATATTCGCCGTTTTCATCGGCGATCGGATCCTCTATTTTGGACATTGCCAGCACATAGCCGCACGAAACTATCAGCGATGCGAACTGCTCCTCGTTATACTGGGTGTTTTTGTGACCGTCGATATAGTACTTATTGGTACCGTCGGCGGCGTGCTCGCCGCAGAATGCGTAGGTTCCGTACTCGTTATGCACCTCAAGGCGCACCATTTTCTTTTTCTCAACCTGTGGGAATGCGAGTATGCGGGCGGTAACGATGTTACCGACGACCTCCTTACCCACGGTATCAACATATGCGTAAATAGACGCCGCACCGGTGGATGCATCCAGCTTTATCTGGGAGCCGGCGGTGGTGACGTAATATTTTCCGTCCTCGGTCAGCGGCAGCTTGTTTTCGTTTTGATCGCAAAGGACATATGTGTCGCCCTTTTTGATGATCTTGTATATCGTGCCGTCGACGTCCTCGAGATTTGTGCGGTTGACAAGGTATGCAACCACGCAAAGTCCCACTATAGCGATAACAGCTAACACTATAGAGACAGCTATTATCACCTTTTGCCGTTTCAGCGCGGCTTTTTTCTTTCTGTAAGCCTTGAGCTTTTCGTCCGCGCGGACGTTTTTAGTCCAGTGGGCGTACAGCGCGTGACTGGACTCGGCGGTGACTATTGTTTCGGCGTCAACAAGCTCTCCGCCCTCCTCGGCGGTGAACCAGCCGTCAAACTCATAGCCGAATCTCGCGGGCGGAGGCAGCTCGCCGTAGGGCTCGCCCACCGTCACACGTTTACTTGAAACGGTAATTCCGCCGCCGTTGGCGTCGAAAATGACCGTGATCATTTCACTCATGGGTGTGATCCTTTCGTTTTTGTTTGCGTTCTCATATAGGCGACGGGACGTCGGGGCGCCGTCCCCTACCGTTCGCCTTTTGTTTCGGGGCTACCGTAGCCTTCCCCTTGAGGGGAAGGTGGCACCGAGCATAGCGAGGTGACGGATGAGGTGTAGGATGCGAAGCATCCGTTAAACGGAAAAGCACACGCCACCTGCGGCGGCTACACCTCATCCGTCAGCTACGCTGACACCTTCTCCTCGAGGAGAAGGCTATTCATCGGCAAATTCGGGGGCGAAAAAGTGTATATAAAAGTTAAGATTTCTTCATTTTCGCCAATTTAAAGTGCCTTTTTGCACACTTGGGCAAGAGAATTTGCCTGTGGCAAATTCGGGGGCGAAAAAGTGTATATAAAAGTTAAGATTTCTTCATTTTCGCCCTATGCATATTTTCTTCTGACCACCACGAACACGCCGAGTATCACCACGACAAGCGCAGGAACCACGGCAAGAATTACGGTGTACTGATTTGCCTGTGCTGTAGTCAGGCTTTCGATCTCGGTCTTGTCAAACGGCTTATGCGCCAAGTCGACGACGATAGTCTCGCGTCCCACTGCGCGCAGTGCCGAGATAAGCACGTCGGAGTTGCCGTAGACCACGCTTTGCAGCATATCGGCGCTGACGAAATCAGTCGAGCCGCAAGCGATAACATAAGAATAATCCGACTCGGTGTTGGACACCATCTGTGTCTCGCGGGTGATAGTCATGAGCTTGAAGGGTTCAAGCGTTGTTGCCGACTTCACCTGCTCGCCGTTTGCAAGCGCAACAGCATTTGCCGAGGTGGTGAACACGTCATACATACTGCGGGAAACGCCGTTTGAGTAGTAATATCCGTACTTAAACGTATCGGTCTCGTCCTCGTCGTTAATATAATCCTGAACCGCGTAGTTGTCGGCATACGAGATAGACATTGCATTTTTGAAAATGACCTTAGAGGGGACGGAAACGCTTCTCATATCACTGTGAAGAGACGCGCCCAGACCCTTTGTCGTATATTCGCCGACAACGGTCATGCCGTCAGCCGTCAGCGACTGGCTGCTATCCTTGATCATATAGGGGTAAGTTGCGCCGTCCTCGGTGGTGTGGCGGTCAAACTTGACGCCCCACTCCTCAAGATACTCCTCGAAGTTGGGCAGCACGGGGCTGTCGGGCGACATAAATACCATGAGAGAGTTGAACTCATCCAACCATGTGTTGAGCTTTGCGATCTCGGAAATATCCGAAATGCCGTCCTTGATAAGAAAATCGGAGGTGGGGTTGCAAACAACCATGAGTCGGCAATCCTCGGGGATCTCCTGATTTGCAAGGTCGATCGACTGGACTACATAGCCCGCGTCCTCAAGCAGATACAGTAGCTCATAATCGGTGAACGCCTCACCGTGGTTGATGGTGATGCAAGCGATGGGAGACTCTGCCTTGATAACGGCAAGAATGCCCGATGCGAACTTCTTTTCGCCGTTATAAGACCACGGGTCGGTATTATCGGTGTCATTAAAGACAAAGAAGGAGTTGAGCGTGTAGACGCGGAACTCGGTTCCGCTCTCGATAATTACGTTGGAGGAATAAATATTTGTAAGCGCGTTGCCCTTATATTTCTGGACAGCACCGGGGTTGGTCCAGATATTTATATACTGAACGCTGACGATATCCGGGAATTCGCGGGCGATATCCTCTGCCGTTTCAAGCACATAGCGCTGTGCCGTGCTTTCCATGAGCGAGTCACGCTCGTCGCAAAAGATAATGTTGACCTTGACGTCGCCCTGCTTTTCGGCGTCAGTACCCGCTTCGAGATAAGCCTCATAGCTACGGGGGGTCTCGGCGCTACCGAGGTAGCTGTACGTCTCGAAGCGTACAAACGACTCATACTCGCGGTAAGCCTGCGGCTCTGTATAGCCCGCCTCGCCGGGAGTCACACCCGCGCTCATATTTTGGCGCGCGATCTCGACATTCTGCTCGGCGATGGAGAGGTTTTCGGCGGCGATAGTCTTATTGGTATTTGCAATTTCAAGGTTCTCGGCGGCGATGGTGCTGTCCGTATCACCTATCTGAGCGGCATATGCGCCGTAATATTTATAGCTGTCAAGCTGTGCAAGCTGTGCATACTCGCCAAGCGGGGTGTAGCCCGAGGTGGCGAGGCGGTTGGTCGCGGCGATCTCGATGTTTTTCTCGGCGGTGGCGACGTTTTGCTTTGCCAGCTCGACTGTCGCGGCGGCGGCTTTGGTGTTGTCAGCCGACTCGCCCTCTTTTTCGGAGACATACGCGTATATCTCCTCGGCGAGCGCGAGGTTATCCTGCGCTATTTCGAGGTTATCCTCGGCGAGAGAGACGCTTTTTGAGAGCAACTCGCGGTTGCGCACGGCGAGCGCGATGTTTTTGTTGGCGCGGTCAATATTTGTATCGGCCAGCGCAACGCTGTCCTGCATACGCTTGACGTTATCCTCTGCCGTCTTGAAGTTGGTCTCGGGCAGAGCGGCGTTAGACGCCTCGCGGTCAGCAATGGTGGCGTTGATATTTTCATCAAGCAGCTCACGCGCCGCCTCGGTCAGCGAGTACATATTTTTGTGTGTCATATCGGTATACCAACCGTACTTGTTTGACAGCGCCGATATACCTGCGTTTATCATAATAATAACTGCAACGATAAGTGCCGTCATGGTGATGGCCACAGAGCCGTATCTAAACTTGCGGCTGCGCATTCTTCCGTTCATCATTTAAGCACCTCCATCAAGCCCAACGGCGGCTGTCATAGACGCGCACCGTAAGGAACAGGAACACCGCGGTAATGGAAATATAATATATCAGCGCGGCGTAATCAAAATATCCGTAGCCGAATGCCGAAAAACGGCTCATGACAGACAGCCAGCCCAGCACATAGCGGACTCCGTAGCTGCCGATGATGTACTGACCGTTAGCATCGGTTATCTGCGCCAGCATGCCCAGTCCTATAGTGCCGAGAATTGACGCTATGGTGATAACTGCGGCGGAGAGCTGATTCTCGGTCAGCGCCGAGATGAACAGTCCGATGGCAAGAAAAGCGGCACCGACCAGAATAAATCCGATCATGCTTCCGACTATCTGACCCGTAACGGGGCCTATATGCGGCACCTTGGACAAATACGACTGAACATCCTTAATGGAATCCAGATTGTAGGCGGCGTTCATTTCCTGCTTACCAATCTCATAGAGCGGGAAGAAGTTGATGCAGGAGAACAGCGCCGTTCCCAAAAACAGCGTAAATGCGGCAAAATATTTGCCCAGCACCATGCCCGTCAGCGAGACGGGAGCGGTGAGCAGCAGCTGCTCTGTGCGCATTTTGCGCTCCTCCGCGAAAAGGCGCATGGTAAGCAGCGGCATAAGTATCGCCAGCACGAATATCATTATGTTAAAATATGTGGATGTGCTGTAGCTGTTCGCCTGAAGCGTGGTATAGCAGCACAGCAGAGCCGAAAGTGCAAGGAATATGGCGGCATAGACATATCCTATTGCGCTCGTAAAATATGAGCGCAGCTCTTTTTTAAATATAGCAAGCATTGCGGTATCCTTTCACCTTAGTTTTTCTTTGTGAATTCCGACGTTTTCTCGCGCGCGGTCTTTTCCATGATGGACTGCGCCATATCCTGCTCGAGCGCGTTCGCCGAGGCGGTGGTGCGGCGGGTCTTGACCTCGCGGCGGGTCTTGACCTCGTTGGACTTGTCCACGATGGTGATGAAGATGTCCTCAAGGCTCATGCCCTGCGCTTCAAGACCGACCATAGGCCAGTTTTTCTCAGCAAGCGTATAGAACAGGCTCTTGCGAATGTCGACACCGACCTCGCTCTCTATCATATAAACGTACGCCTCGCCGTCGCGAGTGGGCATAGCCTCGGCGTAAACGATACCCGGCTTTGCCTTAAGCATGGCGAGCACCTCGCGCTGAGGTCCGCATATCTTGACGGTAAAGCGGCGGTTGTTTTCAACGGCGCGGGATATATTCTCGGTCTTTTCGTCCGCCACTATCTTACCTTTATTTATAATAAGGATGCGGTCACAGCACGCCTGCACCTCCTGCAGTATGTGTGTAGACAAAATGACGGTATGGTCGCGACCGAGCGTACGGATAAGGTTTCTTATCTCGATTATCTGCTTGGGATCGAGACCCACGGTGGGCTCGTCAAAAATAATGATGTCGGGATTGCCGACAAGCGCCTGCGCGATACCGACGCGCTGACGGTAGCCCTTGGAGAGGTTACGGATGACGCGGCGGTAAACGTCGCTTATCTTAACGATATCGCAGATCTCCTTGAGGTGCTTTTCGCGGTTGAGCGTACAGCCCTTGAGGTCGTAAGCGAAATTGAGGTATTCGCTGACGGTCATATCAAGGTAAAGCGGGGGCTGTTCGGGCAGGTATCCCACCATTTTCTTTGCCGCCAGCGGGTTGTCCAGCACATCGATGCCGTCGATGGTGATGGTGCCCGACGAGGAGGAAAGATAGCCCGTTATCATGTTCATGGTCGTTGACTTGCCTGCGCCGTTGGGGCCCAGAAAGCCGACGACCTCGCCCTCGGCTATCTCAAAGCTGATGTCATCCACCGCGCAGTTAGTGCCGTAGTTCTTGACAAGATGGTCGATCTTTATCATGGTTTTTATCCTTTCATGATCGAATGCTTGATTTCATTCTACATTATAATATATATTTCTAAGCGGACTGTGAATACTCGCTTCAAAATTTCAAGTTCAGGTGAAAAAAGAGTGATAATTCAGTGATTACCCGCCGTCAGCTTTATTATGAGCTTAATATCGTCGGGCTGGACTTTGGCGTCGTGAGCGGCGCGGCAACGGCGTATCTCGCCGCATTTGGTACAGCGGTGAATTATTACATATCCCTTTTTGGGGTCGGGCTCGGTACGTATGGGCTCGAGCAGTCCGCCGCATTCGTTTGCGCGGTCGCCGGGGTTTACGTCGACGTGTATCGACCACAGACAAAACGGGCAGTGATTTCTCGACGAATAGCCCAAGGGCTCGACTTGTTTGCCGCAATGGGCGCAGATAAAACCGCTGTCGTTTTTGGTAAAGCGTTTTGATTCCATATAGTTAGTTTGTGTTTATTTATTTGTTTTTATTTGCCGACATAAATGTAGGGGTCGGCGCTACCTTCCGGAGAGGCGTCCTACGCGAAGCAGGAGGACGCTGAGCTATAGCGGGATAAACTAAAAATTTAGTTTTCTTATCCATCCTGTTAAAAAGTTCTTGCGGGGTCAAGGGGCGCATTCTTTAGACCTCGCGCAATGCGCGAGCTCAGAAGCACCCCTTGCAGCGCTCGGTGCTGCGCCCCAACAAAAACCTCTTACTTCAGCGCGATCGCTGCCTTTGCCTTTGCGGCAATGGCGGCGGGGGTGAGGCCGTAAGCCTCAAGAAGTGCGGGCACCTTGCCCGACTTGCCGAACTTATCCTCGGTACCGACGCGCAGTACGGGTACGGGGCGAGCTTCGCAGACGACCTCGGCGACAGCCGAGCCCAATCCGCCGATAATATTGTGCTCCTCGGCGGTCACAATAGCGCCCGTCTCGGCAGCGGCGGCAAGAATGATGTCGCGGTCGATGGGCTTAATGGTGTGAATATTGATAACGCGCGCATCAATTCCCTCGGCGGCGAGCAGCTCGCGAGCGGACAGCGCCATGTCTACCATGATACCGGTTGCTATGATGGTGACATCCTTGCCGTCAGCAAGCGTCATGCCCTTGCCGAACTCGAATTTATATGTATCCTTATCAAACAGCACCGGCACTGCCAGTCTGCCGAATCTCAGATAAACGGGGCCGTTATAGTTGATAGCCCACTCGACAGCGGCGCGAGCCTCGGTAGCGTCGGCGGGATTGACAACAGCCATACCGGGGATGGTGCGCATAACGCCCAGATCCTCGAGGCACTGGTGGGTAGCGCCGTCCTCACCGACGGTAATTCCGGCATGAGTTGCGCCGATCTTTACATTGAGATGGGGGTACGCGATGGAGTTGCGTATCTGCTCAAACGCGCGGCCTGCCGCAAACATTGCGAAAGTGGACGCAAACGGGATCTGACCCGCGGCGGCAAGACCTGCCGCAACCGTCATCATATTGCCCTCGGCAATACCGCAATCGAAAAATCTTTCGGGGAATTTCTTTTTGAAGACGCCCGTCTTGGTAGCCGCCGCGAGGTCGGCATCAAGAACCACAAAATCATATTTATCGCCAAACTCAGCAAGCGCGTTGCCGTAGGCTTCTCTGGTTGCTATTTTTTCTGCCATTTCGTTCAATTCCTTTCCGTTATTCAAAGAGATGCGCGGATCTCGGCGACTGCCTGCTCATACTGAGCGTCGTCGGGAGCGGAACCGTGCCACGATGCCTGATTTTCCATAAAGGAAACGCCATGACCCTTTGTGGACACAGCAATGATGGCCGTGGGCTTGCCGGTGCATTCGCGTGCGGCCTTAAAGCCTGACGCGATGGAGTCGAAATCGTGAGCGTCGACGGTGACTACGTTGTAGCCGAACGCCTCCAGCTTTTTGTCGTAGGGGGTGGGGTCCATAACGTCAACGATGCGGCCATCGATCTGCAGACCGTTCCAGTCGATAACAACGCAGAGGTTGTCGAGGTGGTAGTGGTTTGCAAACATGGAGGCCTCCCAGACCTGACCCTCCTGGCTCTCGCCGTCACCTACGATGGTGTATACGCGATAATCCTTTTTGGCTATCTTGCCCGCAAGCGCCATACCGCAAGCGGCGGAAATGCCCAGACCCAGCGAGCCTGTGGTCATATCGACGCCGGGCGTACCTTTCATATCGGGGTGGCCCTGCAGGAAGGAATCTATCTGACGGAGATTTTTAAGCTCGTCCTTGCTGAAAAAGCCCTTTTCCGCAAGCGCGGCATAAAGCGCAGGCGCGGTGTGTCCCTTGGAAAGGACGAGGCGGTCACGATCCTCCCACTTGGGGTTCTTGGGATCGACATTCATTTCTTCAAAATAGAGATAAGTGATGATATCCGCGATGGAGAGAGAGCCGCCCGGATGTCCTGACTTTGCCGCGTGAACGCCCTCGAGAATGCCGAGGCGGATATTAGCGGCGGTTTGCTTGAGCTGAGACAGTTTTTGCTGTTCCATTTTTTCCTCCTGAAATATGTTGAGTGAATTTGTTTTTTCACATCACACAGATATATTTATTATATATTATTTAATGATATTTGTCAACACATAAACAAACATTCGAAAGGCGGCGGGCAAATGTTTTTGATGTTTTGTTTCGGTATAAAATTTAATGAACGGGAGGGTCAAGACCCTCCCGTGGCGATGGATTTGCGCGTTTTTCACGGCGGGAGCAAGCCCCCGCCCTACGGCGCATGACGACACTGCAAAAGGCTCTCCCTGGGGGAGAGCTGTCGCCAAAGGCGACTGAGAGGGTAAGATCGATGCTAATAAACGCCCTCTCCGTCGCGGC
>JAFTRE010000009.1 GCA_017462385.1 Clostridia bacterium
GAGAGGTGGCGCGGCTTGCCGCGACGGAGAGGGCGTTTATTGGCATCGATCTTACCCTCTCAGTCGCCTTTGGCGACAGCTCTCCCCCAGGGAGAGCCTTTGGCAGTGTCGGCTTTAGTTGAAACAGCGCCCTACGGTATAAAAAATACGCCCACGGAATTTGGATTTCCCAAATTCCGCGGGCAATTTTTATTTATCAGAGAAGATCTTTTCGGCATATCGGACGGCATCCATAGCGTCCGGCGAATAATGATCCGCGCCCATCTCGCGGGCGTACTCCTCGTTGAGCACCGCGCCACCGACCATGACGCGGCAGCCCGGGCACTCGCGGTGCAAGACCTCAACCGTCTCCCTCATCGCGGGCACGGTCGTCGTCATCAGCGCGCTCAGACCGACCAGGCGGACATTGTTCTCTTTGGTCGAATTCAGTATTGTTTCATATGAAACATCCCGCCCGAGGTCAATGACATCATAGCCATAATTCTCCAGCAGCATGCGCACGATGTTTTTGCCGATATCGTGAATGTCGCCTTTGACGGTGGCGAGTATTATTTTGCCTTTTGATTCACCCTGCGCGCCATCTGCTGCTTTCGCGGCCGCCTTGATGTGTCCGAACGCCGCCGACGCGGCGTCCGCCGACATAAGCAGCTGGGGCAGGAATATTTTATTCTGCTCAAATCCGACGCCGACCTCGTCAAGTGCGGGAATGATATGCCCGTTTATGATATCGAGCGCACTCATCTGCTCCAGCATTTTATCGGTACACGCCGCCGCGTCCGCCACCACGCCGCGGACTATCGCGCGGTAAAGTGCGGAGCCGCTTGTGGCTGTTTGCTCCGTCTTGACGACGGGGGCCGCTGTCGCGCTTGAAGCGGAGGGCAGGGCCGCGGCGAAGTCTATATAATCGCGGAAGCCATCGTCAAGCCCCGCCAGCGCCAGATAGGTATGGTAAGCCTTTTGCATTTCGAGCGAGCTTGGGTTCATTATTGCCAGCGACAGCCCGGCGCGCAGCGCCATTGTGAAGAATGCGGAGTTGACAGTGTCGCGCGAGGGGAGTCCGAATGAGACGTTTGAAACACCGAGAATGGTGTGTATTCCCTTTTGGTGCAAGGCAAAAACGCTGTCAAGCGTCACTTGCGCCGCGCCCTTATCGGATGAAACGGCGAGCGTCAGCGGATCGATGACTATATTTCGCGCGGGGATGCCGTACTTTTGCGCCTCGGCGATGATACGCTCGGCGATCTCGAGTCTGCCCTCGACGCTGTCGGGGATACCGCGCTCGTCCAGCGTCAAACCGACGACGACTCCGCCGTATTTTTGAACCAGCGGCAGGACAGCATCCAGCGACTCCTGCTTGCCGTTGACCGAATTTATGAGTGCGATACCGCAATAGGCGCGGAGCGCCGCCTCCATCGCGGCGGGGTCGGAGGTGTCAAGCTGAAGCGGCAGAGGGGTCAGGCGTCCCAGCTCACTGACAATGGTGACCAGCGCCGCCGCCTCGTCAATGCCGGGCAGACCCGCGTTGACATCAAGTATATGCGCGCCCGCGTCCTCCTCGCCCAAGCCCTCGGCGATTATTGTGGAATAGTCTCCCGATTTGAGTGCCGCCTTGATGCGCGGCTTGCCCGTCGGGTTGATGCGCTCGCCGACAAGATAGGGGCGCTCGCCGATGCTGACGGTGCGCATGCGCGAGCAAACAAGCGTGCGGCCGTGCTGTTTAATGGGCAACGGCTTGACGCCGCTCACCGCCGCGCACATTTTGCTGATATATTCGGGTGTTGTACCGCAACAGCCGCCGATACCGTGCGCGCCCAGCTCGACCATCTTCAGCATATAGGCGGCGAATTCATCGGGAGTGGTGTCGTAGACGGCTGTGCCGTTCTCGATGCGCGGCAGCCCCGCGTTGGGCTGGACGATGACAGGAATATCGGCGTACTCCATCAGCTCGGGCAGTATTTTGACCATTTGGGCGGGGCCAAGCGAGCAGTTGATGCCCAGCGCCGCGACGCCGAGGCCCTGCATGAGCGTGACGGCTGTCGCGGGGTCGGCGCCCGAAAGCATGCGCGAGTTGGCGTCGAAAACAACAGTTGAGACGATGGGGAGCGAGCTGTTTTGCTTTGCGGCAAGTATTGCCGCGCGAAGCTCACAAAGATCCGTCATAGTTTCGATCAGTATAAAATCGGCAAGGTCGGCCCCCGCACGCACAGTCTCGGCGAACACAGACACGGCGTCCTCAAAGCCGATGCCGCCCTCCGTATCGATCAGCTTGCCGAGCGGGCCTATGTCCAGCGCGACAAAAACCTTTGGGTGCGAGCAGGCGGCACTGCATGAGTCGCAGGTCTCGCAAAGCTGCCCCGCGGTATCGGCGGCGCGGCGAGCGCATTCAAGTCCCGCGCGGACCAGTGTTTTGACATCGTATCTGCCCTCCTTGCCGTCATATTTGAGGCAGTTGACACCAAAGGTGTTGGAGGTAACGACGCGGCTGCCCGCCTTGATGTATTCGCGGTGTATGTCGGTGACGCAATCGGGGTGCGTGACGCTCCACAGCTCGGTAGGCTCACCGACGGCGAGTCCGCGCGAGTGCAGCATGGTGCCCATTGCGCCGTCAAAAATGACAAGGTCTTCTTGAAGATGTTGAGTGATATTCATATTGTGCTCCAAAAAAATAATGTTGAAATTGATGAAAAAATGTGATATTATATACGTATGCGGCTTGTGTTTGCCGCAAAAACGGAGGTTTTACCGTGATCAGACCGTATTTAAAACGAAAAATTGAAAATAAAGACGCGCTTGTTGTCGGAACTCACATCGAGATGACCGACTCCATCTGCTCCGAGGTGTTGGGGCGTGTGGGCTTTGACTTTGTTCTCGTCGCCGCCGACAGCTCGGAAAACGGCTACAGCGCCCTCCGCAACCACATGACCGCGCTTCATTCGGGCGGCACGCCGACGGTCGTGCGCGTCGAAAGCAATCTTCAAAGCCATGTCAGCCGCGTACTGGAGTTGGGACCCGACGGCATCATTTTTCCTGCAGTCAACACCGCAGAGCAAGCGAAAAACGTTGTCTCGCAATGCCTTTACCCGCCCGCAGGCAGGCGGCGGTACAGTCCTCTGCGGGCTGTCGGCTACGGTCTTGACGACGCCATGCGCTTTGTGCGCGAGGACAGCGTAGAGATGTGCCGTTTTATTCAGCTTGACAGCGCCGAGTCACTGCGCAATCTGCCCGACATACTTGAGGTGGACATGATCGACGGCTTCTTTTTCAGTCCCGGCGAGCTGCTTCGTCATGACGGCACTCCCGACGGGCTGTACGGCCCCGACACGGCTGTCCTGCTCCGCGAGGCCGCCGCACTGCTCGGTGAGAGCGGCAAACCGTTCGGCGTTTCGGTGCTGACGGCGGGCGTTGATGTGCTGAAATTCTGGGTTGAGCTTGGCGCGACCATTATCGCCTCCGGCACCGACTTCGGATACATTCTCGACGGCGCGTCGGGAAATTTAAAGGATATCAGAGAATTGTAAGGCGGATGTCTTGCTGAGGGGGACTTCTTGAAAGAAGTCCCCCTCAGACTCCCCCCAAGAACTTTCGGGGAAAGAGACAGGGATTTTTATTTATTTTATCACAAAATTAATGCTTTTTCAATACAAAAAACGATAGAGGCTGTCGACCAAATGCATTTATGCATTTGAGACAGCCCCATTTTAACATCACCGCGCTCGTGCATCGCGCGGTGTGCACTATATATCGAGAGCTTTGTTCAAAAACGCCGAAAGGACGGGTGACTTCGGATGCTCGAATATCTCCTCGGGCGTGCCCATTTCCTCGATAACGCCGTCCGCCATGAAAATGACGCGGTCGGCAACGCCGCGCGCGAATTCCATTTCGTGCGTAACGACTATCATGGTACTGTCGCTCGATTTAAGTCCGCGAATGACGGCGAGCACCTCGCCGGTAAGCTCGGGGTCAAGCGCGCTTGTCGGCTCGTCAAAGCACAGGATATCGGGAGTCATTGCAAGTGCGCGCGCGATGGCGACGCGCTGCTGCTGTCCGCCCGAAAGCTCGCAGGGGTAGGCGTCGACCTTGGCCGTCAGCCCGACGCGCTCAATAAGCTCGTCGGCATGCTTGTATATCTCTGCCTCGCGCTCGGCGCGGAATTTTTGCGCCTGTGCACGTCCCGACTCTTTTTTGACCGCCCGCACCTGCTCGTCCAGCATGAGGCGGGGGGCAAGCGTCACATTTTGGCGAACTGTGTACTGCGGAAACAGGTTAAAGGACTGAAAAACCAGCCCGAAATGCAGTCGGTTTCTGCGTATCTGCGACTCGCTGAGCGTGCTTTTGTCGGCGGCGTTTATCAGCGTTTCGCCGTTTACCGTTATACTGCCCACATCGGGCGTCTCGAGAAAGTTGAGACAGCGAAGCAGTGTTGTTTTGCCGCTTCCCGACGAGCCGATGATGGCAAGCACCTCGCCCTTTTCCAGCGAGAAAGAAATGCCGCGCAGCACCTCTGTGCTGCCAAAGCTTTTACATATATTATTAACTTCAAGAATTGACATATCCGCACCTCCTCAACGGTATCTCGCCATGCGCTTTTCCATTTTGCCGAACAGAAAAGTCAGCAGGCTGTTGAAGATCAGGTAGAACGCGCCGGTATAAAACAGCGGCCAGATTATCATTTCGCGGCTGAGCACCTGCTCGGCGCAGAAAAATATCTCCAGAACAGAGATGGAGCGCGCCAGCGCGGTGTCCTTGACAAGTGTGACCACCTCGTTGCTGATAGGTGCCAGAACGTTTTTGAACACCTGCTTTAAGATGACCTTGAAAAACACTTGCGAGCGCGTCATGCCGAGGACTTGTCCCGCTTCATACTGACCGCGCGGTATATTTTCGATGCCGCCGCGGTAAATTTCGGAAAAGTAGCAGGCATAGTTTATGACAAAGCCCACCAGCGCGCCGAAGAAGTAGGCGGCGTCGGTATTTCCGCCGAAAATCCCCCATTTGGGCAACGGGTAGTTAAACGCCAGTCCCGGCAGATATACCACTATCATAAGCTGAAGCAACAGCGGCGTTCCGCGGATTATGTAGACAAAGCCACGTGTCAGCCAACGGAGCGGCTTGAATTTTGTCATTGCCCCGAAAGCGAACACAAGTCCCAGCGGCAGGGCGAACAACAGGGTCAACACAAACAAAAGCAGTGTGACCCCGAAGCCCTGAGCCAGGTAAAATGTTATTTCCCAAAAGCTCATATTTAATTATCGAAGCTTGTCAGTTTGCGGCGATAGCGGCCTCATAGACCTCAGTCTTGCCGTATTTTGCGGCGATAGCGGCGAGCGTGCCGTCCTCGACCAGCTCGTCGATGATAGCGTTGACCTTTTCGGTCATGTCGGAGCCGACGCGGAAGCCGATAGCGTAGTATTCGTCCTCAAGCTGGATGGATTCCAGTATCATAAGGTCGGCATAATCTCCCTTACCGCAGGACGAGGATGCCATGGAGTGGTCGATGATGATGGCGTCGAAGTTGCCGGCGTTAAGGCCGAGCAGAGCGTTCTGCTGGTTGGTGGAGGCGGTGTAGTTAGCCGTTTTGAGGTTGGCGTCAGCCAAAATAGCCGATTCGCCTGCCGACTCAGCCTCTGCCGAGATGTTTGCGGCGGCGAGAGACGCGGTATCGGTATATTTATCGGCATTTGCCTTGTTGATAACGATGCACTGACGGTTCTTGAGGTAGGACTTGGTGAAGTCCATGTTCTCCTTGCGGTCCTCGGTGACGGTCAGACCGTTCCAGATAGCGTCGATATTGCCCGCCTTGAGCATAGCCTCTTTCTGCTTCCAGTCAATGGTCTGGAATTCGGGCTCAACACCCAGCTTTTTGCAGACAGCCTGAGCAAATTCGGTGTCAAAGCCGATGAGGTTGGTGGTGCCTTCTTCATAGTAGTTCATAGGCTCGTAAATGGTAATGCCGATTACCAGCTTGCCGGATTTTTTGATGGTGTTCCAGTCAGAATCGGCGTTTCCGCAAGCAAACAGCGACAGGCAGCACATAGCTACCAGCGCGAGACAAAGTATACGTTTGAAGATTTTCATAATAATAGTCCTTTCGAGAAAAATTGTGGTTACAATGGGTATTATATCACAATGTTACTGCTTTGTCAAGATATTATTTTAACACTTTACAGTAATAAAGCAATTTTGGCATTGACAATATCATTTGTTGTATGATATAATATCAGCGCGGATAGCTTTTAAGCTTGATGCCGTATGGAGCGCCTTAAACGGTGCGGCGGTTGCTTCCCGATTTCGGGAAATCATATCTTTTTGATTGCCTTCCCAAATGGGGGAGGTGATAGGATGTACATAACCTTGCAAGAACTTCTCGCTCTCGCAACTTTTATACTCCTCATTTTGGATTTTTACATTCAAAACAATAAAAAAAGATAACCGCTGACGCCTTCCAAGCCACGGTTATCTTTTAACCAAGTACGGAAGCAACCGTCGCCGGTGCTCCTTACGTAATTATAATAGCACAAAAGCCTCTTTTTGTCAAGAGGCTTTTTATTTTTGCTTGAAAAACGTTCTCGCGTTTTGCTTGACAAAAAATTGTCAAAATTTCGTTGCAAATGCAACGCATTTTGTGCACCGATTTGGTATAATTAAAGTGCAAAAACAAAAAGAAAGGCAAAGACAATGAAAAAATTCAAGCTCATCTCCCTTGTTCTCTCCATTCTCATGATACTCAGCCTGCTCGCCGCTTGCGCGCAGGGCGGTAACGATACCTCGGACACTACCACCGCGGGCAATGTCGACAATGTCGACACCACCACCGCCGCACCCGACGACTCCACACCCGCAGACGACGTCACTATCCGCGTCGGCGGCATGACAGGCCCCACCTCGATAGGACTTGTCAAGCTGATGCAGGACAACGAAGCAGGCACATCCAAAAATAAATACGACTTCACCGTCGTCGGCGCCGCCGACGAGATCACTCCCAAGCTGATCCAGGGCGAGCTGGACATCGCGGCACTGCCCGCAAACCTCGCCTCCGTTCTGTACAATAACACCGAAGGCAAGGTCAAGCTGCTCGCCATCAACACACTCGGCGTGCTTTACATCGTCCAAAAGGGCGAGACGGTAACCTCCGTTGCCGACCTCAAGGGTAAGACCATCTACGCAACCGGTAAGGGCTCCACTCCCGAATACACCCTGCGCCACATACTCACCCAGAACGGCATTGACCCCGATAAGGACGTGACCATCGAATTCAAGAGCGAGCCGACCGAAATAGTGGCTGTTCTTAAAAACGGCAACGGCATCGCAATGCTGCCCCAGCCTTATGTGACCGTCGCAAAGAGTCAGGTAGAGGGACTTGAAACAGCACTTGACCTCACCGCCGAGTGGGACAAGATCGGCAACGGAACCCGACTTCTGACAGGCACGCTGGTCGTCCGCACCGAGTTTGCCGAGGCGCACCCCGAGCTGATTGCTTCTTTCCTTGAGGAATATAAGGCGTCCACCGAATACGTCAACGCAAATGTCGAGGACGCGGCAAACCTTGTCGAAAAATTCGGCATCTTCAAGGCCGCCGTCGCCAAAGTCGCAATACCTCAGTGCAACATAACCTTTGTTGCGGGCGAGGATCTCAAGCCGCTCATCGAGGGCTACCTCAAGGTGCTGTTTGACCAGAAGCCCGCGTCGGTAGGCGGCAAGCTGCCCGACGACAACTTCTACTATATTAATAAATGAAGCATATTAAAAGCTTTTTCGCCCGCCGTGCCGTCCGTATGACGATAGCTGTCGTCATATGGCTCGGCATCTGGCAGGCGGTATCGATGGCAGTGGGGGAGCGAATTCTTTTAGCTTCCCCTATCGCTGTCTTATCAAGGCTGGCTACCATATGGCGCGAGGACGGTTTTTTCGGCGCAATTATGTTCAGCTTTGGCCGCATAGTGGGCGGCGCGCTGGTCGGCATTGCTGTCGGCTGTCTGCTGGCAGCGGCATCGTCGCGGTCACGGCTGATAGAAATATTGCTCTCTCCGCTTATGGTGACCGTCAAAAGCGTGCCCGTGGCGTCGTTTATAGTCATCGCGCTGATCTGGCTGTCATCGCGGACGCTGTCGATATTTATCTCGTTTCTTATCGTTCTGCCCGTGGTGTATTCAAATATGCTGACGGGTCTGCGCGCCACGCCGCGTGATATGCTGGATATGGCGCAGGTGTTCAGGCTTCCGTGGTACAGGCGATTGCTTTACATACGCCTGCCCGCCGTAAAGCCTTATCTGCTTTCCGCTTGCGGCTCGGCGCTGGGTATGGCGTGGAAAGCGGGCGTCGCCGCCGAGGTCATAGGACTTCCCGACGGCTCGCTGGGCGAGGCTCTTTACGAGGCAAAGCTTTATTTCAACTCGATCGATCTGCTCGCCTGGACGGTGGTCATAGTGCTGATCAGCGTTGGATTTGAAAAGCTGTTTGTCGGCATGCTCAAATTCGCATACGGGAGGCTGGAGAAGATATGAATGATATCAAGATTAAAAAGCTTTCCAAGCGATTTGGAGACAAGGTCGTGCTTGACGGACTTGACCTGACGCTGAAACACGGCGAGATAAGCTGTATCATGGGCGAATCGGGGTGCGGAAAAAGCACGCTGATCAAGCTGATATTGGGACTTTACACGCCCGATGCGGGCGAAATAGAGGGCGTGCCCGCGCGGCTGTCCGCCGTTTTCCAGGAAGATAGGCTGTGCGAGGATTTTTCGGCGTTGACGAATGTCCGCCTCGCCGCCGCGCGCGGCGTTACGGCCGATCAGATAAAAGCGGACTTTGCCGCATTGGGGCTTGACGGCAATGAAAAAACGCCCGCCCGCGCGCTTTCGGGCGGAATGCGGCGGCGGGTAGCCTTGATACGCGCCCTGCGCGCCGACGCCGAGCTGATAATCCTGGACGAGCCATTCGCGGGGCTTGACGAAGCGACGCATGCCGCGGCGGCGGAATATATAAAAAGCCGCCGGAAAGAGCGCACGGTCATCGTCGTCACGCACGACGCCGCCGACGCCGCCCTGCTTGGCGCCGTAACGGTCTACAGAATGTGATATACAAAATACCCCCGCGGAATTTGGAAAATCCAAATTCCGCGGGGAAATTTTATGCCGCATCGCATAATGCGCCGCAAGGCGCAATTCATGAGCGAAGCTCAATTATTCATGCCCGCTGGGCAATTCATTGAGTGAACGGGCATCACTTTAAACAGCCTTCCCCTTGAGGGGAAGGTGCCTCCGTAGGAGGCGGATGAGGTGTAGGATGCGGAGCATCCGTTCGGCATATAAACAAACGCCACCTGCGGTGGCTACACCTCATCAGTCACCGCGGCGCGCACTTGTGCTTGCTTGCGGTGACAGCTTCTCCTCAAGGAGAAGCCTATCGCGGACGTGCGATGCACGCCCCTACGGCGCTGTTTCAACTAAAGCCGACACTGCCAAAGGCTCTCCCTCAGGGAGAGCTGTCGCCAAAGGCGACTGAGAGGGTAAGATCGATGCCAATAAACGCCCTCTCCGTCGCGGCAAGCCGCGCCACCTCTCCCATAGGGAGAGGCTATTTGTAATGGCGTTCGC
>JAFTRE010000010.1 GCA_017462385.1 Clostridia bacterium
AAATTCGCGGCGAATACGTGAACTATGGCTTTTAATAGACTTCACATTCACAGCGCTTTGGCTTTATGTTTTCTTCACCTTTGAATTTTCCGCAGGAAAATTCGCGGCGAATACGTGAACTGAGGCTTTTAATAGACTTCACATTCGCCTTTAGACCCCGCTATACGCCGAAAATCCGCCGTCAACGGGGATGACCGTGCCCGTGACAAAGCCGCTGGCTCCGTCATCGGCAAGCCACAGCAAGGTGCCGATAAGATCATCTATCTCACCGAACTTTTTCATGGGAGTTGCCGCCAGTATTTTACCCGTACGCGGTGTCGGCGTGCCGTCCTCATTGAACAATAGCGCGCGGTTTTGATTTGTCACAAAAAATCCGGGCGCGATAGCATTCGCGCGTATGTGACACGGCGCGAAATGCACCGCCAACCACTCGGTAAAGTTGGAAATACCCGCTTTCGCCGCCGAATAGGCGGGAATCTTGGTCAACGGACGGAATGCGTTCATGGACGAAATATTGATGATATTGCCGCCCGTCTCTATCATATCCGCAGCAAAAACCTGCGTCACAAGAAACGCCGAGGTGATATTGAGATCGAAAACGAACTTAAATCCGCTCTCGTCCAGCGCGAAAAAGTCCTTGACACCCGAAAGCTCGGGAGTCATAGTCTCGTTGTCACACGTTGCACGGGGATTGTTGCCGCCCGCACCGTTGATAAGTATGTCCGCCTTGCCCCACTTGGCATTTACAACACTGTGCGCCGCCTTGATGCTGTCCTTGTCGAGACAGTTACAAACGATGGGAAGCGCCCGCTCGCCTATCTCGTCGGCAACAGCGTGCACCGCCGCCTCGTTAATATCAAGCAACGCCACGCGGGCTCCGCATTCAGCAAGCGCCTTTGCAAACGCACTGCATATAACACCGCCCGCACCTGTTATGACGGCGACCTTGTCGCCAAGATCTATTTTGAAAGGTATTTTCATTTTATTTTATCTCCTTTTCCGCCGCTTCAAATAATCCGTTTAGATACGCCGCGCCGAGCGCTCTATCATAAAGTCCGTAGCCCGGCTTGCCATCCTCGCCCCAAATATTTCGACCGTGATCTGGGCGAACATAGCCGTCAAAGCCGCCCTTGACCAGCGCGCGGACAACTCCGTAAATATCAAGGTCGCCCGAGGCCGTCAGGTGTCCCGCCTCACAAAAGTCGTGCTCGCCCGACAGCTTCAGCTGACGGATGTGGGCAAAGAAAATGCGGTCTGCATACTTTTGTGCCATCGCGACAAGGTCATTCTGCCTCCCGGCGCCAAGCGAACCCGTGCAGAATGTCACGCCATTGTGCGGATTCGGCACGGCGCTAAACATTTTATCATAGCTACCTGCCCCCGTGATAATGCGGGGCAGACCAAACATATCCCACGGCGGGTCGTCGGGGTGTATCGCCATGTTGATGCCCGTCTCATCGCAAGCGGGCATAATACCGTTTAAAAAGTAGACAAGATTATCAAACAGCCGCTCGTGCGTCATGCCCTCGTATGCATCCAACAAGTCGCCGAGTTGCTCGGGAGTGTAGCTTTCATCCCAGCCCGGCAAATGGAGATTTTTTCTGTCCAGCTTCATAAGCTGCTCGTGATCGTAGGACAGCGAATTCGAGCCATCCGAAGCCACCGTGCACAGGTTTGTTCTCAACCAATCAAAAACGGGCATGAAATTGTAGCATATGCACTTGACTCCGTGCTTGCCGAGATTGCGAATGGTCTGTGCGTAGTTGGCGATAAGACGGTCGCGAGACGGGCGCCCCAGCTTGATGTCCTCATGCACGGGCACCGATTCTATAACCTCCATACCAAGCCCCGCGCCGTCACACAGGTCTTTGAGTCGGGCTATTTTGTCCTCGCCCCAGACCTCGCCGACAGGCTCGTCATATACCGCCGTAACAACGCCCGACATATTGGGTATCTGCTTTATATACTGCAATGGGATGACATCTGTCTCACCATACCAGCGAAAAGTCATTTTCATAATTTTATAAGCTCCTTTGCATTATTATAGCAAATATCCCGCATCAGCCCGCAAGCCGCAGCAGAGTCGTATTCCCCCCGCTCGACATAGCCGCCGACCACGTCTGCAAGTATGCGGCGGAAGAAATCAAAGCGGGCGTAGCTTGAAAAGCTGCGCGAGTCGGTCAGCATGCCCACCGACGTGCCCAGCACCGAATATTCGGCGATAGTCTCGAGATTGCGGCGTATTCCCAGCATCGTATCGTTAAACCACCACGCCGCGCCCATACGAACACCTCTGAACGCGCCCGTCACGCAGGCAAGCGATGGTAGTGCGCTGTCATTGAGCGTATACAGCAAAATGTCGGGACGCTCGGCATCGGGGATCGACGCCAAAAAGCTTATCAAAGCCTTCGGGTCGGGTGGCGTACTCATAACATCAAAGCCGCTGTCAACACCGATATTCGCGAAGGCCGCAGGGTTAACATTGCGCGTCACGCCGAAGTGAAGCTGTACCGTCATACCCCGCTTTTTGTATTCCCGCATAAGCGCCGTCAGCAAAAAGCCGAAAAGCGCCTGTCTTTCGCTGTCCGCAAGCTTTTCGCGGTTTGAATAAAGCACCTCCGCCTGCTCTTTTGTGGCGATAACAGCCGGAAATTGCTCAAAACCGTGGTCCGATATGCGACAGCCGTGTGCAACAAAATAATCAAGCCGTTTTGTCAGTGCGGCAAGCAGTCCGTCAAGCGTTGAAGTGTCGCAACACGCGGCCTCACCCAATTTTTTGAGATAGCTCTCGTCAAGGCTCCACACCTTGTCGGGGCGAAAGGTCGGCGCAACGGTCGTTTTGCCGTACTTTCCGTGACAGCCCAAATCATCAATTGGATCGTCCGTCGTAGCTATATACTCCACTCCGAACTTCTCCAGCAGTCCCCACACCGACATATCGGCAAGCTTCGCACTCGCCTCGGCATATATCAGCTCGGCAGTATCGCCGCAAAGCGGCTTTGTAATGCCGAAAATTTGCGACAGCTCCATGTGCGTCCAATAGTACAGCGGATTACCGCAAAGCTTCGGAACTATCTCTGCGTATTTCAAGAACTTATCGTGAAAGCTCGCGTCTCCCGTGATATATTTTTCGTCGACGCCGCAAAGCCGCATGGCGCGCCATTTGTAGTGGTCGCCCGCCAGCCAAAACGCGCCTATGTCCTCAAACCGGGCATTGTCGGCTATCATGCGCGGGTCAAGATGGCAATGGTAATCTATTATCGGCAGATCTTTTACGTCCCCATAAAGCTCGCGTGCCGCGCGGCTGCCAACCAGCAAATTCTGATCAAAAAATCGCTTTTCCGTCATACCCTTACCCACTCTCCGCCGCTTCGGTAAGCGGCAAGTATCAGCTTGACCACCTTTGCGCCCTCCGCGCCGTCAATGGCGAATTTTCTCCCCGTAGCGACACAGTCATAATAATCGGCGAGCAGTGCCTCATGACCGCTCCCGTAGCATTCCTTGCCCCATGCGTGGCGGCTGTCCTTGTAAGACTCAAATTTATCGCCGATAACGGTATATTTTGGCATTATTTTTATCCATTTATCCTCGGCGCGCAGAGTTATCTCAACAGGGCAATCGCGCGCAGTCCCAATGGTAGCGTAAAAATTAAAATTTCCGCCGCCCGAACACAAAATACTTGCCGTATCCTCAACCTCGATGTCTTGCTTTAGCGTCAGATTTGAAACGGTCGCCGCCAAATTTTCGGGCATACCGCAAAACCACTGCATGAGGTCAAGCGTGTGAAGCGCCTGATTGATAAGCACTCCACCGCCCTCGGTATCCCACTTACCGCGCCAGTCTCCCGACGCATAATAGCTTGCATCGCGATGCCACGACACCTGCCCGATGCCCACCTCGACCGTCTTGCCCTCAAGATACGACTTAACGGCGAGATTGGAACCGTTATATCGGTTTTGCAAACAAACGCCGAGCTGTGCCGTTGAGTTTTTCTCGGCTTCAAGTATGCGCCCGATATCGCTCTCGCGGATACAAAGCGGCTTTTCGCACAGCACGTTTATTCCCCGCCCCAACGCCTCAATAACCATATCGGCGTGCAAATAGTGCGGCGTGCAGATATGTACCACGTCGGGGTGCACCTCGTCCAGCATTTTTTTGTAATCTGTATAGTGTCTTACGTCGGGACAAAGTCCGAACACCCGCTCGTCGATATCGCAGACCGCTTCAAGTGTCGCATGTTGAGGTATAATTTTGGCATGCAGCTTGCCGATCACACCAAAGCCTATTATTGCAGCTCTCATACTCATTTTACCTTGCTTTCAAAAGTCCCCGCCGTGTCGGCTACGGCATTGTCGTCAACCTCTTTATATCTTGAAACGGCGCGATGCTCATTCAGCTCGCGCAAATATCTGTCCTCGTCAATGGGGAGCGTGACCGTCTCGCCATTGTTCCAGCCCGAAAGCTCGATGGCGTTCATAAGCTCGACGCCCGCGATACCCTCTCGGCCGTCAACGAATAGCGGCTCGCGACCGAGAAGCGCGGCGGTGAAATTGTTGATGATTCCCGCGTGCTGAGGATTTTGACCGTCTGTCTCGACCTCGATAACCTCTTTCGGTGGCTTTTTAAAGCCTTCCTTGCTGGTCTTGGACCAGACAGCACTGTCCTCACCATTTTTGTACCAGGTCAGCTTGCCGCCCTCGCAGATCAGCTTGCCGCCCGTACCCGATATCTCAAATCTGTTGGTGCCGGGGGCTTCGCCCGTGGTCGTGATAAACACACCCGTCGCTCCGTTTTTGTAGCGGAAGTAAGCCGTGACCTCGTCCTCAACCTCGATATCGTGCCATTTTCCGTACTGGCAAAAACCGTTGACCGCGACAGGCATCTCACCCACCACCCACTGTACCAGGTCTATCTGGTGCGGACACTGGTTGATAAGCACGCCGCCGCCCTCACCTTGCCAGGTCGCACGCCAGCTTCCGCTGTCGTAATAATGCTGTGTTCGATACCAGTCGGTGATTATCCATGTAACGCGCTGAAGCTCGCCGATACCGCCCTCGCGCACGATGTCGCGCATTTTGCGGTAAAGGCAATTGGTGCGCTGATTAAACATCATGGCAAACATGGAGTCAGATTTCTCCGCCGCGGCGTTCATCTCGCGGACCTGCTTTGTATACACACCCGCCGGCTTTTCGCAAATGACATTGATGCCCCGCTTCAGGCACTCCATGACCATTTCGGGGTGCTGATAGTGCGGAACCTCAATGAGCACCGCGTCACACAGCCCGCTGTCCAGCATTTCGCGGTAATCCGTAAAATATTTTGCCTCGGTGTTGGATGTCTTTGCCTTTATATTTTCGATCTTGGCGGGATTTATATCGCACATGGCGGTTACAATGGCGTCGGTCGCCTTGCCTGCGTCAAAAATTTTAATCGCGTAATTTGTGCCCTGATTTCCAAGACCTATAATACCGTATCTTACATTTTCCATCGTGAACCCCTCAGTTGAAATTAGCATTCAAATAGCGTATACTGCGCTCGACCTGCTCCATCGGGTCGGGCAATTTTGCGGCGTTATCCTGTTCGACGAGGTAATATTTGCACCCAGCCGCCGCGGCGTGCTTCATAACCTTGCCGAAATCAATGTTTCCGTCACCGACGGGCGCAAAACGCGGTTCGAAATTCGGCTTGTCACCCTCTTTGTACGCAATCATGTAGTCCTTTAAATGCACGCACTCTATCCTACCAGCCGCGCGGTCGATGACGTCGCAAATGTCGACACCGCCGTATTGCAACCAATATGTGTCGAGCGTAAAATTAATGTGCGGTGCGTTTTTCAAAATATAGTCCCACACCGTCTCGCCATTGTGACGATAAAACTCAAAATGATGATGGTGATAAAAGAACTTAAACCCTTTCTCCTCCATGCGCGCACCCGCCTCATCAAGCGCGGCGACAGTTTCAAAGCAGCGCGCCTTGTCGTAAATAACGTCCTTGGGCATGCTGCCAAGCCCTATGTATTTACAACCGAAGCTTGCGTGCTCCTGCATAAGCGCATCGGTGTCATTCAGTATGCGATCCATGGGAACGTGCGTCAGCACCACGTCAAGTCCCGACGCCGCAGAAACACGCGCGACCATGCCTGCATCAAGCGGCGCGCCCGAAAACTGCATATATGAGTAGCCCATTTGCTTCAACTGCTTTGCCGCAGTGAGAAAATTTTCTTCCGTGTCAAGATAATTTCTGATGGAATACAGGTTCAATCCAAACTTCATTTTTTCACATATCCTCCGTTTTTCTCGGTATAACCGTTATCTGTCAGTATTTTTTTGAGTGCCGACACCGCCGCGTCAAACGCCTCGCCGTTGGTGCGGAAGTGATGGCGGTGATGCATTTTTTCACCGTCGAATTTTTCATAACCACCGAAAATTTTAAGGTGCGGCTCCAGCGTCAGCACCGTATCGCGGTCTATCATGCGCACAAGCTCAGATATATTTCCGTCGCCCTCGCCTGCGGGCACCAGCTCGCCTGTCCGGAACACCACGTCCTTGATGTGAAAATAGTCACTGATACCGTGAAGGGTGGGCAGTGTCCTGCTCGGCAGCTCACCCACCTGCAAAAAGTTTGCGGGGTCGTAAACAAAGCGCAGTCCCGACACGTTTGCCGCGAGATCAAGCACACGCTCCGCCGTGTCACCGTATATCTTTTTTTCGTTTTCGTGGCAGAGGTGAATTCCGTACTCCCCCGCCACCTCTGCCATGCGGCAGAGATACTCCAGCACGCGTGCCCGCTCGCCGTATGCATTATAAAAGCTGAACATACGGATGCGCTCCGTTCCGAGCACTCTCGCCAGCTCGCACATATGCTTGACGGAGTCAAGATAGCCGTCAAAGTCTATCGAAATATCCACCTTGCCCATTGGCGAGCCGAGCGCAGACAAACCTATACCGCTGTCCTCTAAGCGTGCGGAGATGTCCTTTGCCTCGGATACCGTCAGCTCACTGACGTTTTTGTCACCAACCGAGCGCAGCTCGGTAAGTGATATATTATTGCGGACGAGCGCGGATATCTGTACGGACAGCTCCTTGCCCGCTTCGTCCGAAAATGCACTGAGTCTTATCAAATCAAAGCTCCTCCATATTAAAATGTATAATATTATATATATTATAGCTCTGCCAAAATCGAAAATAAATAGCAGAATACGCATTTTATATTGCAAATTCAGCACATATGTGGTACAATAACGATATATTAGCATCGGAGGTCACCATGCTTGAATTCACCAAGGATTATTCCTTTCACCACACCGCCGACACGCCGCGTCGCGATGGCTTTCACCGTCATATGCACAACGGCTACGAGATACTTTATTTTGTGCGCGGCGATGCGGAATATATAATTGAAGGCTCGGTCTACCGTCTCAAGCCTTACGACCTGCTGTTCATTCACCCTCGCACCTTTCACTATTTAAAGCCGCTGTCCGAAGCGACATATGAGCGCTTCGTCATACACTTCCCCGCCGACAAGATTCCTCCCTCCTGCCGCGACTTTGCAGAGAGCTCTAAGGAGATATACCGCATTCCGCGCGGCTCGGCAATGGACAAATTTTTTGAGAGCTGGGCGGCGGTCGAGCCGCAGTTCTCAGAACAGGAATTGCGCGAATTTCTTTACCCGTCGGTAACGGCGGCAATGCTTTACCTGCGCCATTTGCCTAGCGAGGAGGTAGTCGAGCCGATAAGAGAAAACCCGGCGCTCGAAAATATTCTCCGTTATATAGACGAGCACCCCGAGCGGAGGACGACCGCAGCAGAGCTGTCGGCAAAATTTTACGTCAGCACCTCTTGGATCGTTCACACCTTTCGCCGTACGCTGGGGCTCAGCCTTATGCAGTACATCGAAAAAAAGCGCATACTTTACGCCGAGTCCCGTATTCGCGATGGACTTTGCCCCACCGACGCGGCAAAGCTTTGCAACTACGAAAACTACTCCACCTTTTACCGCCAATATAAAAAAGTCCTCGGCCACGCGCCGGGGGAAGATGTAAAAAAGAGCTGACTGCGTCAGCTCTTTTTATTTTAGGCTCCCACGATCTTGTCGCTCATTATCTCGCCTATGCGGCGGACAACAGCGGCGGCTTCAGGAAATATTTCCATCGGAAGTGTGCGGAATTTCAACTCAAAGTTAAGCGGATTGCGGTAGCCTATCTCGTTCATTGCGCGCATCGCTCCATCCCAATCCGCCTGACCGTAATAGGGAGGTATGTGCTCGTCATCGGTGCCGTAATTGTCGTTGACATGCGTCATGGTCAGACGGTGCCCCAGCTTTTTGATCTCGGTATACTGATCCAGTCCCGCGCCGTGAGCATGGCCGAAATCCCAGCAAATCTCAAGTCCGAGCGGATCGGCAAACTCTATGAGCTCCTCAGCATTTGAAGCATAGCGGTGCATGCCCTTATCGTGCAACGGGTCGCGCATGTTCTCGGTGACCAGCTTGATACCCGCTCGGTCGGCATAGGGTATGTATATTTGATAATATTCCATATTTTTCTCAAACCAATACTTGCGGTTCTCCTCGGTAGGCTCGGCACGACGGTCACCCAAAGGATGAAGAACTGCCCGTTTAAGTCCCAAAATACCCGCCATTTCAATACCGATCAGTATTTTTTCATGCAGATCCTCCGATGCGCGAAAGGGCAAATGTCCCGAAACCGCAATAAGGCCCGATTCGTCCAGCGCCTGCTTTACCCGACGGGTGTCCTCACGCCAATTTTCACCACCGTAATTGGGAAAATTATCAATGGCAAAATCAATGGAATCAAATCCGTTGTCCTTTAAAAACTCAATGCCCTCAATTGCGTCCATTTTGCCTCTGGGCGGAAATGATATGGAAAGCGGAAGCGCATGCTTTTTCATTTTTATTACCTCCATCAGTCATTCAAGAGCTCGGCGAAATCGTAAATATAGCGGTCTGTCACCGCCTTGATCTCGTCAACAAATTCAGCGGAAGAGTCATCGTAAATGCCGTAAACCACAGCGCCCGACTCTTTACCCGCAATATCGGCATACAAATTGTCGTCGATAAAAATGACCTTGTCCACCGTAACGCCCATGCGCTCGGCAGCTGTTTTGTATATCTCGGGGTCAGTCTTGGTTGTGCCGAAATCCGAGTCGCACGCCCACACATTTGAGAACATATCATATATTCCCAGACGCTTGAGACAGGGATCAAGCGAGGTATGCGGGCTGGCGGTCAGCACATTGAGATCGTCCCCCCGCGCGCGGAGCGCCTTAAGCGTTTCTATGACATGCTCCTTCGCAGGTATGTGATAGGTGTACGCTTCAACAAAATACTCTCGCATTTTTTCCATTGCTTCGTCCACCGTCATTTTCAGTCCCAGCTTGATATAGTATTCCGCCGCGCCCCGATTGCCCAGCGGGGTGATTATCTTGATGATGTCCTCGGGATATTTCACGCCGTTCTCGTCCAGTATTCTCAGCATCACCTCGGCAAAGGTGGGCATGGAATCGACAAGCGTGCCGTCAAAGTCGAACAAATAGGTTTTCATTTTTGCCTCATATGTAAAAATATATTACTGCAATTATATCAAACAAATATATAAAAGTCAATGCTCCGACAAGGATTCTGCCTACAATCCCGTCAATTTTTCAAGCGCGGACAGCTCATAGCAGGGGAAATACACGCCCCTACCTCACCGTTGTAATTTAAAAACCACACTCCCGCTGAAAATCTGCGAGCGCCGCTAAATATTCTTCTTTATCGATAGGGTATGCAAGTCCATGCCCCGCGCCCTTGATGACCTTGAATTTTTTTGGTGCCGCGCACGCCCGGAACAGCTCGCGGCTCATGTCGCAAGGGACAAAAGCGTCGGTGTCTCCGTGTATGAAAATAATTGGAACACGGCTTTTTTTGACCGCCTCGAGCGGCGTTGTCTCCTCGAGGTCAAAGCGTCCGAAAACGCGCGCCCCCAGCTTGACAAAGGGATAAAGCAAGTTCGCAGGCAGGTGCATCTCGCGAATAACCTTCTTGATGATCTCGCGCGCCGTGCTGTAGCCGCAATCTGCCAGTACACACACGACATTGTCGGGCAATTCTTGCTCGCCCGCCGCCATCATGACGGTCGCCGCGCCCATCGACACACCTGTAATTATAATTTTTACGTCTGCGCCGAATTTGTTTATAACAAAATTTATCCACGCAAGACAGTCTCTCCGCTCATTGATGCCAAAAGTGACAACATGACCGTCACTGCGCCCCGCGCCGCGCTGATCCACCAAAAGCACGTTGCGCCCCAGAGCAAAGCATCGCTCAATGCCGCCACTGAGATCGCGCTCGGAATAACCTCCGTAGCCGTGAAACAAAATTTCCACTATCGCGCCCTTGTGGTGTTCGTAATACTTGCCCCGCAAAGTCAGTCCGTCAAATGACTTTATCTCCACATCCTCGTGCGGCAGTGCGCGCGCCGTTTTGACCCAATCGATCATAGCTTCGCGGAACACCTCGTATATCTCACCCTGAAGTGTCTCGTATTCATCGGGTCCCGGCAGTTTTCTCTTGGGCGAATAAAAAACGCGGCAAAAGCATATAAACGCTATCAAAAAAGCTATCAACACGGCGCCCGCCGCAACGCCGAGAATTATCCACAACCACATAAAGTCCTCCATTATCATCCCAACAGCACATCCGTCACAAGCATTATACAGAAGCCGACAAGCAAAGCATATGTCGCCCCGCGCTCGTTTCCGTGCGCGTGTGTCTCGGGAATCATTTCATCGCTTATGACATACAGCATCGTGCCGCCCGCGAAGGCAAGCGCAAAAGGAAGTATGGCTGACGATACGCTCACCGCAAAATATCCGATCAGCGTTCCGACAACCTCAACGACGCCCGTCAGCATGGCGCACACAAACGTCTTACGGGGCGTAACACCCGACGCGAGCATAGGCCCGATAATGACCATTCCCTCGGGTATATTCTGCAAGGCGATACCGCCCGCAATGATAAGCGCCTGCGAGGTATCTCCCGAGCCGAAGCCGACTCCTGCGGCAATGCCCTCGGGCAGATTGTGTATGGCTATAGCCGTCACAAACAAAAGCACCTTGCTCAGCGCGGCATTGTTGTGCGGCTCTATGTCCGTTCCGACCAATCTGTGAAGGTGAGGCACCAGCTTATCTATAAGATTCAAGCAAAGCGCTCCCGCAAATATTCCCACGACTGTGACGATAAGACCGTATTTTCCTCCATAATCAAGCGAGGGCAGAATAAGTCCAAGCACTGCCGCTGCCAGCATAACGCCCGCGGCAAAGGACAGCACGATATCCGAAAATTTGTGCGATATTTTTTTGAATATAAAACCTATCACCGCGCCTATCACCGTGGCTCCGCCCACGCCCAGCGCTGTCAACAAAACCATTTGCATATCATATCTCCAAAATGTCCCGCCGCAAACACCGAGCTTATCGATATCTGCGGCGGGATCGCGTTGCTTTTCGATTTATGCCTTTGCAGACGAGCCCATCATAAGCTCGGAAATGATATCCAAAACCTTGTCATGACATCCGCCGCAGCCTGTGGAACAATGTGTTATCTTCTGAACATCTTCAAATGTAGCCAAAACATCGTCGAAATGCTCATGTCCGTGCAAAGCATCCTCGATATCTGCATAGCTGACCTGCTTGCAGTTGCACACCATATAGTTTTCTTTCATTTTTAAGACCTCTCTTTATTCTTCAACACTGAAGGTGTCCTTACCCACGCCACACAGCGGGCATTCAAAGTCTTCGGGCAGGTCTTCAAACTTCGTGCCGGGAGCAATGCCGTTATCGGGATCGCCCAGTGCCTCGTCATATACCCAGCCACACGCGTCACATACATATTTTTTCATTTTAGTCTTTCTCCTTTTGATTAAATTAAAGTACCAGCGACGGCGCCGTGTAAACTCTTGCCGCCAGCTCCTGATTGAGCATATACAAGCTCTTGGGATCCGAACCGAACAGCTCCATCTTGGAGATCATGTCGTTTGCATTCGTCTCCTCCTCGCCCTGCTCCTTTACGAACCAGTCAAGGAACTGCATGGTGCGGAAATCTCTTACGTCATAAGCCGCACTGTAAATATCGTTTATGAGCGAGGTTACGTATTTTTCGTGCTCAAGCCCCGCCTCAAGAACCGCCATATGGCTTTCAAAGGTCTTGTCCGGCTTCGCGATAGCTTCAAGTGTAACCGGCATATTTTCATTCTGTAAATATGTGTAGAACAGTATCGCGTGATCTCTTTCCTCTTGCGCCTGTATCATGTACCAATTTGCAAAGCCGTCAAGGCCCTTTGCCTTGAAATAGTTTGAAAAATCGAGATAAAGATAAGCGGAATAAAATTCCTTGTTGATCTGCTGATTTAACAGCTCATGAACCTTTGCGTCCATTTTGAACCTCCTTATCAGATATCGGCTTTCCACAAGCCGTGAAGATTGCAGTAAGCGTATACCGCTACAGGCTTCTCATCGTGCAGAGCGAATGTAACTGTGGGCTCAGCTCCCACATCCATACATTTTCTCTGACCGCCTACCGAGGTCTGCAAATAGACCCATGCAATGTGATGCTCCTCTGCCATGGGATGAGCAACTGCTCCGACCGTAACCTTAACAAGGTTACCCTCGACCGATACGACGGGGATATGCTTTTCATGGCTTGCTTCCACCACTCCGGGCTCCAGCTTGGTCATTTTCTGACCACAGCACATCACGGGAACGCCTGCATCGCGTACCATACCTACGATGTTACCGCAATGCTCGCAAATGTAAAATCTGTTTTCACACATATTAGTTTTCCTCCGAAAATATATAAATTCTATTTAATTTCTTCAAAATCGGCCGCGCCGTGCTTGCAGAGCGGACAGATATAATCCTCGGGCAGCTCCTCGCCCTCATAAACAAAGCCGCATATCTTGCAAACATAGCCTTTTTTGCCCTGGGTCTGAGGCTTGGGCTTGACATTGTTGTGATAATATGCATATGTCATAGTCTCTCTGTCGGACAGTACTCTCGCCTCGGTCACCGAGCAAATGAACATTCCGTGAGTATCGAGGTCTATATATTGCTCCACCTTGAGCGACATAAAGGAGTTGATATAGCGGGGCAGGAATACCAGCCCGTTATCCGAGCGAAGCGGCTCGCAGTCGGCGAATTTATCCACATTTCTACCGCTTCTGAAGCCGAAGCTTTCAAACACCTTAAAGGGTGCGTCCACAGTCAAGCAGCTTATATTCATGATACCCGTCTGCTTGATGATATGGTGGGAATAATTATTCTTGTTGATAGTAACTGCGAGGCGGTTGGGAGTGTTGGTCACCTGAGTGACGGTATTAACGATGAGTCCGTTGTCCTTCTTGCCGTCGTTGGAGGTCACGACATACAGGCCGTAACCGATATTGAACAGGGCGGTAAGATCGTTCTTATTGGCGGTGGAATCCTGTTGCGCCAGATACTCGCGGCAAAGCTCCTCGACAAGCGAATTGAGCTGTGCTCCGCTGTCCTCATTCAGCGCGGACAGTATTTTGACCGTTGTGTCGGTAAATATGAGGTTTTTGCATTTCTCAAGCATACCGCGCATCACCTTTGCGGCGAGCGGCGCCCAGCTTCCGTTTTCAACAAGAGCTACGGTGCGGTTGGAGAAATTGCGCTCGGTCAGATGATTTATAAACTCGCGCATAAAGGGGAATATATCGGCGTTATAGGTAGTAGTCGCGAGCACAAGCTTGCTGTAGCGGAAAGCGTCGCCGACAGCCTCTGCCATATCGCAACGCGCCAAGTCATGCACGACCACGCGGGGACAGCCGTTTGCTTTGAGCTTATCGACAAGCTGCAGGACCGCCTTTTTGGTATTTCCGTAAACCGAGGTATAGGCGATAACTATTCCCTCCTCCTCCGGCTGATAGCTCGACCAGGTATTGTAAAGGTTGAGATAGTAGCCGAGATTTTCAGTCAACACGGGACCGTGAAGCGGGCAAATAATGCTGATATCCAGTCCCGCCGCCTTTTTGAGCAGGCTTTGCACCTGTGCGCCGTATTTGCCGACGATACCGATAAAATATCTGCGCGCCTCATCTGTCCAGGGCTCATCGACGTCAAGTGCACCGAACTTTCCGAAGCCGTCCGCCGAGAACAAGACCTTGTCGGTCACGTCGTATGTCACAATGACCTCGGGCCAGTGCACCATGGGTGCGGCAACGAATGCCAGAGTGTGCTTGCCGAGGCAGAGCGTATCTCCCTCTCCGACAACTATTCTCTTGTCCTCGAACTCGGTTCCGAAGAAATTTTTCATCATAACAAACGCCTTGGCGGAGGACACGATCTTCGCCTCGGGATATGCCTTTACGAAATTCGCGATATTAGCCGAATGATCGGGCTCCATATGCTGAACGACAAGGTAGTCGGGACGGCGGCTGCCGAGTGTGTTCTGAATATTGTCTAGCCATTCGTGAGTAAATCCGGCGTCGACAGTGTCCATAATAGCTATTTTATCATCCATAATGGCATATGAATTGTAAGCCATGCCGGAGGGGACCTTGTACTGTCCCTCAAACAGATCGACTTTGTGGTCATTGACGCCTATATATTTTATATCGTTGGTAATATACATTGAAGTTATCCTTTCCGTGCCTTGTGCGGCAACACCTGCTCGTATATTTGCTTTTATAATTATACTACTATTTTCAATAATATTCAATACGGTTTTTAAACTCAGTCAAGAATTTTTCCGTCGGTAGATACAGTGATCACCTGCCACGGAATGAACTTGCCGCTTGCCTGAAGTGCACGCTTGACCGCGTTCTCTATCCCGCCGCAGCAAGGCACCTCCATGCGAGCTATCTTGACGCTTTTAATATCGTTATTTTTGATGATCTGCGTCAGCTTCTCGGCATAGTCACCCTCGTCCAGCTTGGGACAGCCGATCAGGGTTATGTGATTACGTATAAATTCATTATGAAAGTTTCCGTATGCAAACGCCGTGCAATCGGCGGCTACAAGCAGGTTTGCACCGTCAAAATAAGGTGCGTTGACGGGCACCAGCTTGATCTGACAGGGCCACTGCATCAGTTGGCTGGTGACGGGTGCCGTTCTCGCCGAAACGATCGGCGCGTCGCGCTTGATGGCTTTGGACTGTGTCCCGGGACAACCGCAGGGTAGCTTGACACCGAACTTTTGCATTTTTGCCTGACGTACCGCATCCTCGTTATACTCGGGGGCCTCGCGCTCCTCAAAGGTTATGGCTCCCGTAGGACAGGCCGGAAGGCAGTCGCCAAGTCCGTCGCAGTAATCCTCGCGGGTAAGCTCGGCTTTACCGTCTATCATCTCGATGGCTCCCTCGTGGCAAGCCGCAGCACAAGCCCCACAACCGTTGCATTTTTCCTTATCTATTTTTATGATCTTTCTGAGCATTTTTCGTATCCTCCTTGATTTTCTGACACTATTATAGTATAATTAGGGCATAAAATCTGTTGAATTTTCAACAAAACGGAGAGAATTTTGAAAAAATATTTTAAAATTTTAAGGAAATGTCCGCTTTTCGATCAAATTACGGACGATAACCTGCTGCGAATGCTGGTCTGCCTCGGTGCAAGAGTAGAAACATTTGAAAAGAAATACACCATTTTTGCCGAGGGAGCGCCCGCCAATCATATCGGCATAGTGCTTTCAGGCTCGGCGCAGATAATACAGGTTGATTATTTCGGCAACCGAAGCATTTTGAACAGCATCGAGCCGGCGCAAATGTTCGCCGAGGCCTTTGCCTGCGCGGAGGTGCGCTCAATGCCCGTCAGCGTCATAGCAAACGAGCCGTGCGAGGTCATGCTGATAGATTGCCGGCACATTCTGCACACATGCTCCAACAACTGCGAATTCCATCAGCAGCTCATATTTAATTTAATGAAGGATTTGGCAACAAAAACCATTATGTTTCATCAGCGCATTGAAATAACCTCCAAGCGCACGACGCGGGAAAAGCTGATGGCGTATCTTTTGCTTCAAGCCAAAAAATCGGGCAGTAACAGCTTTGACGTGCCATTCGACCGGCAGGAGCTTGCAGACTATCTTGAGGTCGACCGAAGCGGACTGTCCGCCGAGATCGGCAAAATGAAAAAGGAGGGGCTTATCGATAACAGCAAAAAGCACTTTGTGCTGTTATAAAAGCCTTGACAAGCTTACCTCAAATCGATATAATAAAACCACAAAAACCATTCGGAGGCCTATATGCACCACCGTTATACACTCGCCGCGTTTGACGTAGGCGGCAGTAAGATACAAGCCCTGCTTTTCACCGAACAAGGCCACATTCTCGCCCACATTCGCGACCGCGGCGGCAACCCGCTCGAGCGCGGACTTGAGGTCGCCGCAGAGCACTATGCAAATGTCATATCCCGCTTGATACAAGAGGCGGGAGTTGAATGCGTCGACGCACTTTACGGCGGCGTCGCCGCTACGGAATATTTCGGCGACGGACTCAAAAACGAGCTTGAAAAAGGACTTCCTAAGGTCAAGCATATTCGCATTGAGGGCGACGGCTGTGCGCTCATTTCGGGTATGCTGGGGCACCGAGACGGCGCCTGCATGATAAGCGGTACCGGTTCATCCATATATGTCCGAGAGGGCGACGAATATTACCACCTCGGCGGTTGGGGACACCTCATCGACACCTGCGGGAGCGGGTTTATGCTGGGGCGTCTGGCAATTCAGGCCGCCTGCCGCGCGCATGACGGCATCTCCGAGCCCACACTGCTCTGCGAGCTGCTCGAGAAACAGTGCGGCGAGCCGATATGGGATCACTTTATCAAGCTGTATCACGGCGAACGCCCCTATATTGCGACATTTGCTGGCACTGTTTTTGAGGCGCGCAAGCGAGGTGACCGCGTTGCGACCCGCATTTTCAATGAATGCGCCCGCGACCTTGCAAACATCGCCTTCGCCGCCGCGCGGAGGATAGCAAAGCCTTTCGACCTCGTGCTCAACGGCGGTATTTTCGCCGCCTTCCCCGAATACGCCGAAGCTGTCAAAGCGCTCTGCCCCGAAAGCGCGAATGTTATACTTTCGGACGTCCCTCCCGTTTACGGCAGTGCAGTCGAAGCCATGTACGATATCGGACTTGACTGCGACGATAATTTCCGCAAGACCTTCCTCGCGGAATTCTGAGCGTTCGGGCGATAACAAAAAGCCGCGTTTGCGGCTTTTTTATTATGATACTTTTTTCGGTCAAGCTTCATTGCAATTAAAACAGTTCAAACGGCAAAAACGCCGCCGCAACTGCCAGGACGATTGCCGGAAGAAGATTTGCAACCCGTATTTTCTTGCCCCAGACAAGATTTACTCCTACGCAAAATATAAGTATGTTGCCCACGACCGAAAGATACAGCAAAGCCGTCTCGGTCATTATTGGCATAATGAGCCTTGAAAGAGCAGTAACGCTGCCCTGAAGCAACGCCACCGGGATCGCCGAGAATATCGCCCCCTTGCCGAGAGATGCCGCCATAATCATTATGATAATAAAATCCAGGATAGATTTAGTAAGAAGTATCGTGTAATCTCCGTAAATTCCGTCGTTTATAGAGCCGACGATTGCCATAGCGCCTATACAAACGGTGAAAGAAGCATTTACAAAGCCCTCGATAAATGAACCGTCCTTTGCGTTGCCGGTCTTTTGCTTCAGCCAAGCACCAAAGCGCTCAAATGCCCCCTCAATATTTATCAGCTCTCCTATGATCGCGCCGATGGCAAGACAGGCAATGATAAGCAGATCGCCGCCCGATGAGAGCTTTCCGTCCTCCCCGACCGAAAGCATACCTTTCAGCGCGCCGGCAATTCCAACAAACAAAACCGAGACCCCACAAGCCTTGCAAAGGGTATCGCGATGTCGCTCTGAGATGAGCTTGCCGAATAAAAGCCCGAGAATTCCGCCAACTGTTATGGCGGCGGTGTTTATCACCGTTCCAAGTCCGTACATATATTTTCATCCCCATTTAAAAATATGTATCTTTTATTTTTAACACGTTTTTATCATTCGCCGCGGCGCATGATGTTGCCTGATCATATCGGAATAATGAAAAGCGCCAGCATGCCTAAAAAAGCAAATAAAATAGAAAGTATTTCTTTTTTGCTCGGCTTGCGGTCTCCGAAAAAGCTGATGAGCGCTGAAACTATCATAACACCGCCCGTGACCATCGGGTACTGTACCGAAGCATCGACATGCGCCAGCGCTATTATCAGCAAAAAGTTTGCGATCTTGTTGACACCGCCGCCCGCGGCACTCACAAAAAACGCCCGCAGTGTATAAGGTTTCGCACTCCCCTGCTTGCCGTGCATGAACACCAACGCCGCGCCCGCAAAGATGATCGTGAAGACGGCACCCCAAATCGAATACCACGCCGCGCCTGTTTTTTCAAAGGGCGCCGAGGTGAATATTTTAGATAAGACCCCCGACATACCGTTTAAAACAAAAATTCCTATGTAGTATATCACGCCCCGCTTTTTCTCGGAGCGCGACACCGTCATGAGCAAGGCAATGCACACAAACACGAAACATACGATCTTGGCAAGCGTGATCTTTTCATTATAAAAAACGATGCCCTGAACAAACGGGAGCGCCATGCCGCCAAGCATTGAGAAAAGCGAAAACAGCGAAAGATTTATAACGTCCAGCGCTTTAAAGCTGCAAAATGTAAATGCGATGCTGTTGAGCGCCGCAAGAGACGCCATGAACAGAGTAAACGGAGTAAGCTCAAAATGAAAGCCGTTAATAGCGAGCAGTACGACAAGTCCTGCCACCGCTCCCACCAGCGAGGACTCCAGGCTTATACTTATACCGCTTCCGCGCATTTTGCGATATACATCCTGAAGCGCGAAGCAAGCGCCGAACATGGTCACGGATAAAATTATCAAACCGTAATACATAACATTCTCCGAGAGTTTTGGTCTATATTTGTATTGTACCATTTTTTCGGAGTAAAAACAATAGAATAGGGGCATATATTCGTAAAAATGTGCAGATTTAAATAAGAGGTGATCGCCGAACGCCGTCGGCGGCGGAGGTTCAAATCCCACCTCCCGGGTTATAAGCTGATCCGGGAAAGTGACACTTAAAATCGCTATCCTCGACAGGATATATATCTTGGCATTTTTACCGTCAAAAACACTGTCCGGGTGTCAAAAAAGACCGTCAAGTAATTTTACTTGTGACTGCAGTCGGAGCGATACTGGCCGGATTTAGCAAATTAAAAACCGAGAGTGACCATTTGGTCACTCTCGGCGTTTTGGTTATTTAAATCCACGCCCCGTCCTTCATCTGTAGGACGGTATCGGCTTGTTCTGCTACGGAGGGATCGTGGGTGACTATAATGACGGTGCAGCCGTCATCATGGGCGAGGGAGCAGAGTATGTCGACGATGTTGCGGGTATTGGTGGAATCCAGATTGCCCGTGGGCTCGTCGGCGAGAATTATTTTGCATCCCTGAGCGAGAGTGCGCGCGATCGCCACGCGCTGCTGCTCACCGCCAGAAAGGTGGCTGGGCAGACGCTTATCGTATGTTGCGGAGAGCTCCACGCGCTCGCGGACTTCATGAGCCAGCGCCGTCGCATCTTTTTTGGGCATTTTCTTCAGATCGAGCGGGTACATAATATTTTCCTGCACGGTCAGAAGTGGGAAAAGATTGTAATTCTGATAGATCACGCTGACGGCATCGCGGCGCAGGCGGTTTCTGTTCCAATCCTTTGTTGATTTGCCGCCGATGATGATCTCGCCCTCGGTGGGCAGATCAAGTCCCGCCATCAGCGAAAGCAGCGTGGTCTTGCCCGAGCCCGACTTGCCCACGATGGCATAGCACTTGCCCGGCTCGAAATCATAAGAGACTCCGTCCACCGCGCGGACGGTCTGATACTTTCCTTTATAGCTGTAAGATACGTTTTTAAGTGAAATACTCATTATTCATCCTCCTTGACGTTAGTGAGAAGCTTTTTGCTCATAAATATTGTAAGTGCGAGGCTAAGGGCAACGAAATAGCCGACAGCAAAGATCAAAAGTTTATCTATGGGGTCCCAGAGATTGTAGGCGCCGCCGACGGTTATGCCGAGAATGATGCATATCATTTGCTCGAGTACGAAACCGAAGTATAGTCTCGGGGGTGATTCACCCACCGTGCGCATCAGCATAATATCGCGCTTGCGGCGGCGTATCATAAGGAAACCGACCAGGAATCCAGCGACAACGGAAAGGGCAACTACAATCACCGTGACGGTGCGGTTGAATTTGATGCTGTCTTTAAGTATAGCAGACATATCAAGCAAATTTTCATCGGCTATATCTATAGCCATATTATGGAAACTATGATGATACTCATCCGAACGGTTAGACAACCATACTCCCCAAGGTACTACCTCAGCATTTTGCGTAGGATCTGTGAAGAAAAAGCTTGCTTTTTCTCGGAATTCCTCAAGACGCATGTTATCCGCAACCGTTGCACTGATGGAATCAATATTAATGGTTCGTTCAAGTCCGCTGTATACCTGTTCAATGATGGAATACGGACAGTAAATGCTTAGCTCGTCTCCTGCGGTATAGGTTCCGACGATCTTAAGCGTGCATCGATATTCGTGACGCTCTACTTCTACACTGGGAGCGCCGGGTACACCTTGCATTAAACGCTTGAAAAAATACAGCTCAGCTTCACCGTTGCCGTTATCATAATATCTGGTAGTGGCCTTGCTCTCGGGAATGAGGCAAACCAACTCTTCGCCGTAGAAAATGCTTTCGTCATATCCCTCATACCACTTGATCTCGCATCCGTATTCCGGAAGAAGCTGCTTGTCGCTGGAAAGTGAGGTCATACCGACCAGCATACACGTACCTGCCGCACTGGTGAAATTTTTGCCGTTGACTCTATATATGCTGCTGTATACCCGGAGCTGAACGTCTTTTACGTATTCTGCCAAGGAGACTTGCGTGGGCTCCGTCTGCCTCAGCAACTCTGCTTCTTCATCATAATCCTTGGCGGCAGATACGTCGACCATCTCCACGAGACTCCTTCCGGTGAACAAGTCGGCAACCCAGGCAGAGATCACGGTTTTTCTGCCATCTTCATGTGCAAGAGCGCTGACTGTTACAGTAACCGGAACCGATCGGTAAGCCTCTTCATAATTGCGCAATTCTGCCTCGTTTGTCGCGTGCAGGGTACAAACGATCACGGAAACCACGGCGGCAAACAGCAGCACCGCAATAGCGGGAATCGGCGCGCGCTTTAAGCGCTTGAATGTTTTTTTAATCATCTTTTTACTTCCTTTCGTGCATCTTTCGGTCTTTCGCCATGAGCAGGGCGAGAATGAGCGAGGCGGTGAGCATACATACGAATTGGATCGCTGCTATCATCAGTACAAGAGGTGTGTCGACCTCAAACGTAATAGCGGACTCTGCTTCTGCCGCGGCATAAAGCGCTTGGCTTACATACTGCCAGGAAAAAATGCTGAGCAGACAGCCAAGCAGAGTGCCGGGCAAGAGGATACAGAGATTACTGCCGAGAATATACGACATTCGCCGCCTTCGGGTCGCGCCGAGGGAATACATTATTGAAACATTCTTCTTTTGCTGCATAGGGAACAAGATGAAATAGATCGCCGCAATAACAAGCGAGGAGGAAACGCCGACAGCCAAAGCCTGCTTCGCTACCTCGTCATAGGCAAACAGGTTTTCGGCTATTATCTCGTAGCCCTGATCATAATAGGTGAAAAGTCCGTCGAAACCTGCAAGGGCAACTTCCTTCTGGAGCTCATCTATGCTGCCGTTTTTCAGAACATAGGTTCTAAACATGCCCTGATCGCTGTAATCCATACTGCCCGTGACAGAGGATTTCGGAACGAAAATGGTGTTTGGTGTGAATGAATAAATGTCGCCTGTGGTATAGGACCACTCGGAGCTATCGCGGTAAAGGCCGACTACCTTATAGCTTTCCGTCTCTGCCATTCCCGTCGTCGAGGTGTAATAATACGCCGAGGGCTCGACTATTCCTATTCCTTCGTTGATATACCATTGATACGGAACACTCCAGTCGTAGATATAATAATTCATATCTATCGTATCGCCGACCGAAATGCCGTTCATTGCCGCAAGAGTTTCGCTGATGATGCAGACGTTTGCGCCGTCCTCAAGCTCTTTTGACGTGAAATCTCTGCCCTCGACGATACGCGAGTCCTCGCGGGCGAAGTCGGTAATGTAGCCGAGCTTCTCAACGCCGATAACGGGGAAAGCGTGTTCGTTGATCTCGATATTCTCGATAGCCTCGCGCCACTTTGCACCCTCATCCGAAGCAAGAAAGGCTTCGGCGCCATTCGGGACGTGCACCATCGACGGGAGCGAATAACGCTCGACGTATTCCTCGACCGTGCAGGTCACGGTCTCACTGTTCTCTCCAATATAGGTCTTTTCGGTGATGGAAGCGGGCGTTTTTGTGCCGTCGGTGCTCATGTAATATACGTTCTCGTCGTAGACAAGCTCATCTCCAACAAGGCACCCCACGTAATCGTTGCCGTATTTCCATACGCGGTCAACGTAATAATACGAATAGACAATATATTTTTCTCCTACCGTTAAATTGAGGGACTCAAGCTCTTCGAGATTTTTAACGTGCAGATTTACCGAAAGCACGCGCCCCGTCGGTTCATCGAAGCCTTCGTGAAGTGCGATAACGGATGTGATGTTGCCCTTGAGTTGAGCTCTGTACTCGGTTTCAAACACCGCCTTTGTCTGATCTTCGGTGATCTCAATAAAGCTCTCTTCCGCAAAGGGCTCGCCTATCTCGGTCAGCTCGATCTCAAAAACGGCGCAGCAGTAAGGCGTGCCGTGAGGACGGGGCCACGCGCCGGTATAATTTAATTTAGCTACCGATTCTTCATAAGAATGATGTGTAAAAAAATCTACCGTGAGCTCGGGTATGTAGGCCGATGCCAAGCCGGGCGAGGAAACATCCTTTACAATATCGGGGTACTTCTCGGGCATTTCGGCGAGAAAGTCGGTTACCTTTTCGGGGAACTGCCTTGTTACTTGTGTTTGGGTTTGGTCACCAAACTGTAAGGTGACATTTGACTGGTTCCGAAATTTTTCCGTCATCAGCGCAACCGTGGTGAAATTATCTTCAATGGAGTTCAAGGTGTTATTGGCTACGTATGCCTGACCGATACCGACACTTAAAAATGCAGTCATAGAAACAACGAGCAAAATTCCCAACGCCGATACTATTGGTCGACGTAAAGCATTTTTTATTGATAGCATGTTAGCCTCCGAAACAAATATTTTTTCTGACTTAGTTATAACACAATATTGTTTGATTGTCTATCAGTTTTGCGTAACTACGGCATTTTCAGCGTAAATAGGGCAGCGGGGAGTGAAAAACTCCCCGCTGTGCTTTATTATTCAATTTCCGCAACGAAGCTGAACCAGCCGTTGTCATAATCATAGGTATATTCCGCGCCGAGGCCGTCGAGAGTGTAGCATACACTCATAAGTCCGAAGCCGTGGCTGAGTGAGTCGGTCTTTGAGGTAGCTATCCTGCCGTTCTCGATCTTCACGGGATTTGAGGTGTTTCGGATGGAAATATATAATCCGTCATCGTAAAGAATACTGCAAAAGATCTCGCGGTAGCCGTCGATGCGGCGGCACGCCTCGATGGCGTTATCCCAAAGGTTGGTCAGCACCACGACAAGTGAATCCGACGGTATATCGAGTGCAGACAGATCGTTCACCTGCACCTGAACCTTAACATCGTTTTCCTGCGCCATTTGATACTTTTGGTTGAGGATAACGTCCACAACGGGATGGCGTGAGTTTACACCCATGATATGCATCGAGCGGTTCTTTTTGAGCTTGTCGAGATAATCCCGCGCAGCGTCGGTCTCGTTTTGCTTCAATAGGTCGCCCAGCACCTGCAGGTGATGCTCGAATTCGTGCGTGCTCTTTCTCTGCAGACGGTAATTCTGCTCAAGTGCGTTCATGCTTTCCTTTTGCAGCTCCATGTGCTGCTTGAGCAGAAGCGCCTCGCTGTCGGCTTCTCTATGCCCGCGCAGGTTGAGCTTCGATATTCGCAAAAGCAGTATCAAAGCGATCGGGAGCAATTTCCCCGCCAAAATAATCAGATAGTACACAATGCCCTCTGTATTTGCGGCAAAGTGCAAAAACGCGCTGTCTATAATAAACGGAATCGCAAACGCGGCGGCAAGCAATCCAAGCCCGCGGATACCTGCGCCGTATTCGCCGTATATAACAATAAGCAGTACGGCTACCGCCAAGAGATAAACGAGATAACCGTATATCCCGGGCACTTCAAAGAAACCGAAGACTGTTGTTATCAGCCAGGCAAATACGTGCAAGCCGACGTTTTCGCCACCCCGTAGCTTGGGCTCGAGAAAGGAGGAGAAAAGCAACCAAGCAAAGCATATTTGCAAAGCCGCAAAGACGGGAATGAATAAAAACCGCATTATTTCAGCCCCTTCCACAGCAAATATTTTTGTTTTTGCGCGGAATAGTTGCGCTCGCTGGCGGGGAGCGCGGTGCCGTCAGTGAGCAGACACTCTCGGCTGCGGTATTTCTGAATATATCGCATATTTACGAGATAGCTGTTGTGGGTGCGCAGAAATCCGCACTTTTCAAGCTGTTCTTCGAGGCTCGAGAGGGAGGCGTAGAGAGTGCGATTGCCCCCGCTTGTGTGAACGCTGACCTCGTGATTGAGAACCTCGAGGTAGGAAATGTCATCAAGCGGTATCTCAAAGCAGACATCTCCATCGGACAAAACCAAATATTCCCGATTTTCCGCCAGCTGTTCGGTTGCTTGCATAATATAGCGTTCAAGCACATCGTTTCTGTCGCGCTTGAGTATGTATCGGAACGCCTGAACCTCATATCCTGCGGGGGCGTAGTCGATAAAGTTCGTCACAAAAAAGATTATCGCCTTTTTGTTAACCTCGCGCAGACGGCGCGCGATATCGATGCCGTTGATGTCGTCGCCTTCAAAGTCAATGTCGAGAAACGCCATATCGCAGGAAGCGAGCAGATCGGCGGGAATGTCGTCAACATTTGAAAATGCAAATATATCGGCCTTCAAGTTGAGCTTTATAAAAGCAGATTCAATCTCGCCATAAAATGTTTTAATAAAATCCGGATCATCGTCACACAGAACAACTCTGATGCTTTTCTGTCCGATCGCAGTTCTGCGAATACTCCATTCCGTCGTTGCCATATGCTCACCTCCTGTTTGTGTCAAAAATCGTATAAATATATCATAACACAAAAATGCGGAATTGTCCATAACAAAAATAGCATATCTCATCGGTCTGGGGAGAGGACAAAAAAGAGCCTTAGCATTGACTGCTAAGGCTTTTCTTGGTTGGTGGTCTGTGGAATTTAGAACCGCTGTGTGCAAACTTATTTTGTGTCGTCTTCTGTGAACAGCAGTATGTCCTGCACACGGCACGAAAGTATTTTGCACAAATCATCTAACGTTACGGTACTTATCGGTTTGTTGTGCTTCAATCTGTCCAATAGGCTTCTGCTTACTCCAAATTCATTTATCAGCTTGTAAGTGCTTATATCCTTTTCTTTAAGCGTCTTATAAAAAGGTTCAAAAGAAATCATAAATTGCCCCCTCAGATATAATTTCAATTCAATTATAAATTATGCTCTATACCTTGACAATTGTCTATAAATAGAGTATAATAGCCATATGCTCTATAAATAGAGCATATGGCTATGTCATAAAAATTTATTACAAAGGAGTAATCAAATTATGTTTTGCACAAAATGCGGCCAAAAATTAAATGATGGGGATTTGTTTTGCTCATCGTGTGGAACCCGTGTTCTAAACACCAACACTCCCAATGCTGTTCCCGATTTCCAAGAAAAGTCTTCGCAAACAACCGATGCGGCAAAAAATGAAAATTTGCCCATAACACAATCACCTCAGTCTTCTGAACATTCCGAAGCATCGGGTTCTCAAAGTTCATTTAAAAGCGCCTTTCAATCATTAAAAAATAAAACTATTAGGACTTGCCCCAACTGCGCAAAAAAGTATGAGCTTTCTAAGCTATCATACTTATATATTGCATTAATTATATTGGGCGTGATCTTTGCTTTGGTGATCAATACGATCATTGGTATTGTAATGATATCGTTCGGAGTCATTCAGTTTAATTCACGGGCTTGCCCGTATTGCGGATTTTCCAAGCGTCGGTTAAGGATAAAGGCTACAGAACAAAAAGCTTTCAGCAAAATAAAAAATAAAAGCAACACCGCCTTCTATAAGGTCCTTTATGAATTGGATACCAAATATAAAGCCAAAATCATTTGTAACGTTCTCCTGATAATACTTTCCGCAATAATGATCATTCCCTTGATCACGAAAACGGTAGACGTAAAATTCTATACGTTGCTTGAACTCGAAAAAACAGAAACGGAATCCTTTATAAACATACTTGGCTCCATCAGCGAGACGTGGGCGGCGATCATGTTCCTTCCTTGGTACACAGCGCTTCTGTTCTCTCTCTCCACTCTTTACAAAAAAGTCCGTTTATCAATTGTGCCGCGTATTACCTATGCCGTTATTGGCACATTTAATATTATTGCGATAGCGATCTTAAACGAAAAATATATCATAAAAGGTCTTTACTCTAATATGTCTGAGGGGAGCCGCGAATTGATCGACAGCGGCACTGCTTCTATGGGAGCTGAAAGCTTTTGGTTTATTTTTATCAATATTTTTGTGGTTGCTCTTGCATTTATGTTATATGAATTTGAAAAAGCAATTTTAATAAACAAAAATGCGGTTAAACCGGCAAATTCAAATCCGGAGGAAAGTTTATAACAATGAAAAAAATAATTTGTATATTCTTATCTATAATTGTAATTTTTTTATTCACAGCGTGTTCAAGTGACCCGATCAGTCTCGGCGGTGAATCTGACAACGAAAATCCTCCGATAGCTGACAGCGACAACAAAGGCAATTCGTCAAATGATAAAGGCAACGGTAATGATAACGCTTCAACTGTTCAGAATAACAAGTACGCCAACATACAAAAAATTGTGGCTGCCTATGATGACATATATATTTATATGAACTATGACGGAACATATGGCCTTTTAAGCACTGATGGAAATATAATATATGAGGGCTTTAATTTGTATCAACCGTTTAGCGAGTTCAGTAACTATTTAGCGTGTCAATATGATAAAAGCGCTATGAAAATGGGCGTATCCTCAATAATAGATAAAAAAGGAAATACCGTTTTGGCTGTGGGTGAAAACAATGTTGAATTTATCAGCGATATAACCCAAGGACGAATATTGGTATACAAAATGACCGATGAACGCCCGTCCGGAAAAACGTATGATCTGATATGTTATTCTGCCAAGGATATGTCTAAAATCTTTACACTGTCAGATCAAGACGAAATCAATTATTACATCGACTTTGATGAAACAGGATATTCCGGTTCTGATGATGTTTGTTTTGATATCCATGGAAATATTTATGAATATAAATACTACAGCTACTACGATAGCAATGGTAAGGAATATGCTAAACAATATACAGGAAGTTTTTCTCCGACAACATCAGAACGATATGGTTTGCCGAAGGTGACCGGAATAGAGCCTTTCGTAGATACGTATGGAGCATGGGGGGATTTGGTTCGATCGTATAGCGAATACTCCAATTCATATAATAAAGACTATGATGTTGGAGCGACCAAAAATAAACTTGGTCAAATTGCAACGCTTTATATGAAAAGCACGTCGGAATGGTGTGCTACGATGGATATAAATGGAAACATACTTATGGCCCCAACGAAGGATATTATGTTGAAAGACAACTCCGGCAGTGCTGCTAGGCTATATACGTTTTCAAACGATCTTTGCTGTGCTTATCAGCCGTCAAGCGATTTGTGGGGGTACGTGGATCCTTACGGAAATTGGATAATAGCACCGAAATATAATAGTGTAACAACTTTTTCATATTCGGGATATGCCGTGGTTGATGACCTTGTTGTTATCAACACAACGGGAAAAATTGTTTTAGACATATCTGACAAGGGTGATATTCATCCATTAGAAGGAAAATATAAGTCGTCGGGAGCATACTTTGCAACATATCTCACTTTTTCAAAGGATGGAACTATTGCTACAAGTGGCATTACCGGAACTTATGAAGTCCACGGCAATTCGCTGGTTGTAGATGGTTTGGGTTACAATTCAGCATTGAACGATGGAACACATACCTTTGAGCAAAGCGGTGATACACTAATTATTAATGGAGATCGGTGGGTATTACAAGAAGATCAGTAATTATTCCTTTAATTATTGAATATGCCATACTTAGGCTTTGCACTGATAGGATTTGAAAGGCCCTGTCGAAAATATAGTCGTTTCGTTCGCTCGGCGAGCCTCGCTCCGAAACTCCTTTTCTCCGCCCTTTTCGCGCTCCCTTAATCCGCCACCGGCGGCGGTCGCGCTCAAAGCCCACGACCTCCGGAAACCCGTCGGCGCACGAGATTCAAGGCCCGCCGGAGCGAAAAAATAAAGCAACCCATTTGGGTTGCTTTATTTTTTGGTTGCGGAGGTGGGATTTGAACCTCACGGCCTCCGGGTTATGAGCCCGACGAGCTACCAGACTGCTCCACTCCGCGATATATGGTGCCGGAAACCGGTCTCGAACCGGTACGATACTTTCGTATCACGGGATTTTAAGTCCCGGGCGTCTGCCAATTCCGCCATTCCGGCGAACGGGCGCCTCGGTAATACTTATCTTCCCCGGTTCGCTTGATTATTATACCATATGTTTATTACATTGTCAACCCCTTTTTAACATTTTTATTTGAATTTGCATGTCCTATTGACTTTTCCTATGCCATCCCATATAATTATATTGTATAAAATCGCAAATCACAAAGGATCTCATAACATTATGTCAAAAAAGCTCATAATTCTCGACCCCGGTCACGGGCAGTTCGGCAATCCCCACACCACCCGCGAGGGTTTCTTTGAGGGAACGCAGAACTTCATTCTCGCATCGCATTTGCGGGATGAACTGGTTTCTCGTGGCTTTAACGTCAAAATGACGCGCGAGCGCGTTGAAGAAAATCCATCTTTAGAAGATCGCGGCAGTATGGCAGGCAAGCTGGGGGCGGTCATGTTCCTGTCCATTCACTCCAACGCTCCCGGCGGTGACCCGAAATCCGAGCGCTACACCAAAATACGCGGCTCCGAGACCTACTATTCCATAACCGACGAAGCGTGCAACGCCGACATCGCCCGCGCACTCAACGACGCAGTCGTCGCGACCATGCAGACCGAGGACCGCGGCATCAAGACCCGCCGCTATCCCGACCGCCCCGATTGGGACTATTACGGCGTTATCCGCGCCGCCGCACAAAGCGGTTGCACCGCCGCCTTTCTCATCGAGCACGGCTTTCACACCAATCCCCGGGATTCGGCATTTTTGCAGGACGACGCGTGTCTGTGCCGACTTGCCGTTGCCGAGGCAGATGTCATAGCTCGAATCTTTGCATGATTTGACCCGCACACATCAAGTTTAACAAAAAATGTTGCTTTACTCGCCCAGAAACTATTGACATTCGGGGCGGGGTGCGGTATAATAATTAGGTAGTATACACTTTTGTAGCTAAATTACCGGAGGATATCGATCAAAAATGAAAAAAACATTATGTATCATTCTCGCAGCTCTCATGTTGCTGTGCTTTGTCTCTTGTAAAAATGACGAAATTGTCGATGACGGCAATAACGACAATGAAATCGACAACACTTTTGAAATCGGCAACGAAAACTTTGAATATGAGATCACCGAGCTTAACACCGTCAGAATAACCGGTTACTCCGGAAGCTATGACATCCACGCAGTGACAGTTCCCGGCGATATCGGCGGTATCGTCGTTACCGAGATTGGTGACAATGCTTTCTACTATGCAAATAACATCTCCGCTATAACACTCCCCGACTCCGTCACTTCCATCGGAAACTGGGCATTTGCAGGTTGCACCTATCTTACAGGTGTAAGCATTCCCGACAGCGTTACCTCCATCGGCGTCGGCGCTTTCTACAAGTGCGTAGCTCTCAAGGATCAGAAGCTTCCCGCTTCTCTTACCGAGCTCTCTGAGTACACCTTCAGAGATTGCACCGCACTGACCGCTATCGAGATTCCCGCCGCTGTTACTCTTATCGGTGACTCTGCATTTTGGGGTTGCACCGCGTTGAAGTCCGTCAACGGTATGACAGGCGTCAAAGAGATCGGCGCTTACACCTTTAACGGTTGTACCGCGCTTGCAAGCATCGCTACCACTGCAGTCGAGACTATTGGTGAGCACGCATTCAACGAATGCACCGCACTTAACAAATAATAAGTGCTTACATAAAAAACAAGTCGGAAGCTGGAGCTTCCGACTTGTTTTTTCTTTATATTTGCTTAATGTCAACGACATCAAAGCCGAGGCTCTCGACCGCATCGCGAAGCGCGGCATCGTCCAGCTTTTTGTCGTCGCCGCTGACTACGGCAAGACCTTTTGCGAGATCGATCTCACAGGCAATGCCCTTCGCCTCAAACGCGCGCACGACGCGACCCGAGCAATGAGAGCAATGCATGCCCTCTATTTTTATCTGCTTTTTCATTACTTTATTTCTCCCTTCAATCGATTGACTTATCGATATTAAATCTTGTTATCTTGCGTGAGGTGTTTTTAACGAACTCGGTCTTGCGTATCTTGACCAATCCGACAGCCTTATAGGGCGCCATATTGCCGTTTGCCTCGCGCACCTTATCATCGAAATACTTCTTAATGGCATCATCACCCTCAATGCCGCGACCTGCCAACCCATCGTAATCTGGGTATATCTCAGCAACAATGACCTCCCGTCCGGAATCTGCGCGGCTCTCGCCTGCGTAAACGACAACTTCGTTTACACCGTAAATGCGCGACATTTCCGTCTCGATCTCCTCGGGGTAAACATTCTTTCCGTTGGAAAGTATGATGAGATTTTTCAGACGACCCGTGATATACAGCCAGCCGTCCTCGTCCATCTTGCCTATATCACCGGTACGGAAATATCCCTCCTCATCAAAGACAGCCGCAGTCGCCTCCTCGTCCTTGTAATAACCCAACATTACATTGGGGCCCTTGACACAAATCTCGCCCTCGCCGTTTTCATTGGGCTCTCTGATCTTGACCTGCTCGCCTACAATCGGCATACCGACGCTTCCCTTTTTCTGATACAAGTTGCGGTTACAGGTAATAAGCGGAGCGCACTCGGTAATACCGTAACCGTTGAGAATGGTGATGCCGAGCGACTCAAATGTGTCGATTATATCCTGATTGAGCGCCGCGCCGCCGCAGATGATCATCTCCAGCTTGCCGCCGAATTTATCGGTAACGCTCTTGAACAACGTCTTGCGCATATCTATACCCGCCTTAAGCAGACCGTTGCTGAACTTCATAAGCGCGCGCAACGCCTTTGCCTTGCCCTGCTTTTCCGCCGTGGCCCAGATGCGCTTGTAAAACGTCTCCACAAACAGAGGAACGAGCACAAGGTGCGTCGGCTGCTGCTCGGCAAGCTCGGACAGAATATATTTTATGCCGCCCGAAATGTAAATTTCCGAACCCTGAGCATAGTGACCGACAAAGTTGACGGTCGAACCAAAAGTATGATGCGGGGGCAGAACATTCATGGTCTTGGGCGTGATATCGAACAGATACATTCCCTGCGTCATGTCGGAAACGATATTTGTGGTCGACAACATAACGCCCTTGCCCTTGCCCGTTGTTCCCGAGGTGAAAACAATGGATGCAAGACGGTCCGGGTCGATATCGTAATCATAGTACGAGTTGTCGCCTCCCTCGTACAGCACTCTGCCGCGCTCCTCAAGACAAGCAACAGAGGTATCTCCACAATCGGCGTTTGTCATGCAGATGTATTTCTCGACAGATGGCAGTCTGTCGCGCATACCGCTTATTTTGTCCTTGATAACGGCGCTGTAAAAGACAGCATGGCACTCGGCGCGCTCAAGTATGCCCGCAATATCGTCAGCGGGATATTCCTTGTCGATTGGAACGGTGACGGCACCGATAGACATGAGCGCGAAATAAGTTGCTATCCACTCAAAAGAGCTCTCGCCGATAATGGCGACATGCTTGTCGCGCAGACCCAGCTCTATACAAGCGGTACCGAGATCGCGGATGTAGTCGCGCGCATCGGCATAGGTGACGTGGACGACCTCTTTGTCATGAGGATTTTTCTTGTATGAAACAGCGTATCTGTCAGGATATTTTTTTGCAACATTTTCGGTCATGACACGGAAATTTTCAAATACCGTAGTCTCATAAAAAGGATAATTGGGCGTTTTGGCTTTTTTCATGATAATGTTCAAACCTTTCTGGCGTATTGGATGCTTTACTTACATTTTATATTTTAAGTATTATTGTAAAAAAATCAAGAGCGATTTAACGCATACAACTATATTGATCATCAGATTCGAATCTACTATGAGTAGAACCGCGGTATACTGAGAATAGAATTCGTCAAAAGCGCCTGTTATGTATTGCAAAAATGCGTTCAACATGGTACTATATTTATTAAAAGACATATGTATTTCAAAGGAGAGCAACATGGCAAGCTTAAATGCCGAAAGTCCGACCTTGACGCAACCGTGCAAGCGCACATATGAGTTGATAATTTTTCGTGCCGACGCGAGTGTCGACATCATAACGGCAACACCTGAATGCAACCACAGCCGTGCGGGCAGATCATTACTGCTATATGAACCGCTCGCGAGACAGATATACCGCAGTGTCACCGAGGAATACATACAATATCCCCGAATGCCGATTTTGATAACCAACGGCAACCAAAACTTTGCTGTCATACGGAGTATGGCGCGAGCGGCGGGATTTTATGTCATGGTGCAAGGGGACGGTGGCGCGCTCGACGCGGAACGGCTGTCATCAGATACTATATTCGGTGTGGTAGATCTCAGCACCAACGGAGAATATTGGGCAAGGGAAATAAAGCCGCCCGCCGTTACCGAATCGGCCATCACCCCCAAAAACAACGATGAATTTACATCGGAAAAGTGGCTGTCAAGTCTTATCGGCAAGTTTTATTATCCTGCCCCATTGACGGACGGCGTAATAAATACAGTGCTTCTCTGCACCGAAACGGCGGCAGAGCTTGTTGGCTGCCGTCTTGAGGTGGGTGAGCTCGATGACATCCCGAGCAGTACGAAAAACAAGCTTGACACAGATGTGCTCGCGGCCTTTATGTTACTGCTGTCAATACTTTTTCAGCGCGAAAGTCAGACGCGCGAAGCAAGGTTGGATATAAAGTCAGCATCCGGCTCACTTGTTGTACAGCTAAGTTCCCGACTTTACCGAGAAAGCAAAATTTTAAAGCAAGGCATTGTAGGTTGCCCCGAACTTGGCGAGTGTCGACACATTGCCGACCGCTATAATATGATGTTCGATTGTCTGCTCACCCCAGATGGCGTACTTTCCGTTCGCTTTTGTCCCGTCCGCCGCGAGTGGTCACATCTTGGCATCAAGACAACGCCCAAGCTGAAATATTAACATTGCGGCTATTGTCCTAAGCAAAACCGTCCGACACACTGCGTCCGATGGCAATGGTCGCCGTAACAGGCGCTGCAAGTCCCGGCGAGCAGGGTCAGGAAAAGATAAGCACCGAACGCAAAGCCCACATCGCGCTGAATTATCATACAAACGATAGTTGCCATCGCCTCGAAACAGAACGGGAAAGCCGCGCAGGAGGCGCAGCTCATACCCGCCTTAAATTGTTATTTCATAGCTGTTTTTGCTTGTCTATCAAAAACGGCGCTATTCCGTTGTTCGCCAATTGTACTACCAATGTTGCAAGCTGCTCGGGTGCCATAGAGCAGTCATCCTCCAGCCAAAGCGTCCCCACGCCTATACATCCCGTCGCCAGAATATACATCATATACTCGGCAATGCGGCGATCAACATTCAGCCGCCCCTGCCACTCGCTCAGCACGCAGCCGCTGATGACGCGGATAAGATCCTCTTGAAATTCTATATCTCCGTTGCGCCCCAGCAAAGCCCGACATAGCTGCTTGTTTTGCTTGACATATTCAAATATTCCCACAACGACACCTATCTCGGTTTGCGGCGAGGTTAGCAAATAACTTACAAGAAAAGAATTGATACCTTCGATAAATTCCGCTTCGATTTTCTTGAGCTGGTCAAACTGATCTGTATAATGCGCGTAAAACGTGGCGCGGTTGATATCCGCCTCCTCGCATATCTCCTTGACAGTGATACGCGCTATGGGCTTTTCATTCAAAAATTTTATGAGCGCCTCGCCAAGCACCTTTTTTGTATATTTAACTCTGCGATCCGTTGCCATACCGCCCTCCGAAAACTTCGACATACGCCTTAATATTTATCACAGTGTTATTATAACACGATCGTGAAAAATATTCAACACCATGTCAAAAAATCAAAGCCCGCCGATATACAAAAACAGCGGGCTATTATTATCTTATATACTTGCTCTCCAGCCGTTCGACCAACTCGCAGAGCGGCAAAATAAGCAGTCCCATGACCAAATTTCCGATCGCGTGAATAACGTCATAAGGCAAACCTGCGATGATCCACGCCATCATCTGCTTAAACGAAAAACCAAACAGTAACGCCTGCGCGGGCGCGTAAAGCGTGCCGAACAGCAATCCGTGAAGGGTGGCTATGGCAGGATACATGATCGCCTTTAACCACTTGGGAGCGGTGCGCGGCAGCAGCATTGCCGCGCACCACAAAGGCAGCCAAACATAAAGGTACGGCAGCCACGAGACCGAAAAGCCCCACCGAAGTCCGTCAAGCAGTACATACACATAAAGCGGTATGAGCGCGCGGGAGCGGTAGACCACCGTCAGCATGACTATAAACATCGCCAGAGGATGCACATTCGGCAACCCCTCCATGATAAATTTGGAGCAAAACATCATAGCCCCAAACATGGCGAAAATTATCATGTGAACGAGGTCAAGCCTGCCGACCTTTAATTTTCTCATTTGGAATAGATAAGCTCGTATGCCTCGCCGTCGGCGATATTGGCGCTGTCAACGCCACTCATCATCATCTCGCGCGTACCGTCGGCGAGCACTTTGTTGAAGCCCCACCAAGACGCATCAACGTCATAATCGGCGGTCATACCGTTGACAACCTTGACATACATACCAAACTCGCTTTCGTCTCCGTCAATGAGCGACAGCGCTTTGAGCGCCTCCCCGAGCGTCTCGGCATCGGTCTTGATCGTCAGCTTGACAGACTTTTCGGCGGCTGTAACATAGACATCTACAGTCTTCGTCCCCTCGCCGAGTACGGTGTCATCCGTGTAGGTAGCGTTGTTCCACAGCTCGGGAAGTTGCTTTTTGCCGCAAGCGGACAGCAGCATGGTGACGCAAAGCAGCAGCGCCATCGAAACAACAATAATTTTGTTCTGAGAAATTGTTTTCATTTTTTCATATACCTTTCTTTTGTTTTTCACCATCATAAACCCGTCAGGGCGCCGCACGCGATGCAGGGCGGCGCTGAACCTTTCGACAGATAAATCCCATTCCAAAGGTTGAAAAGTTTTGAAGGTTTCCAAAGGAAACTTTTTCAAAAGTTCCGTTTTGGGGGGGTGTGGGGCAGCGCCCCACATATAAAATATATAAAAACGAAAAGCAACCGCGCCCCTCCCGTCGTAAGGCGGGCGAAGCGCGGCAAAAGCATCCCCGTGCTGCTTCGGGGATCATTATGCGCGCGCTCCTCCACGTCTTGTGACACTTGCCCGAAGAGCGTTTTGCCGGCACGGGACGATAAGCATTCGGACTTTGACCGTAATGGCTGTTGCGACGGAATTTCACCGCACTTTCCTTATCCCCGAGAGCGCCGGAGCGCCCCCGATCGCGCCGTCTGGCGGCGCGGAACCGTGTTTCATTTTTTACTTTAAACTATACCAGTGTTCCTATATTTGTCCACTCGCCGATAAAGCCAACGGCAATACCGAGCGCGGCGGAAAGTCCGATAAGCAATATCGGGTGCTTTTTCTTGATGGCGAGAAACAGCATCAGCGCGAAAACCGCAATGCTGAAGCACAACGCGAAAATGTTGATATCTTTAAAGCCATTCGGCAGAAATACAGGCTGACCCAGTGTTATCACAGCCGAGCCGATAAGTCCTACAACGGCGGGCTTGAGATGCTTCATAACGCTCAGCACATATTTATTTGAGCTGAACATCATCAAAAATCTTGCAACTATCAAAATTATGACAAACGACGGCACTACAACACCCAGTGTTGCGCAAACGGATCCCCAGAAGCCGCCGACTTCGGCACCGATATAAGTCGCCGCGTTGATGGCAAGCACGCCCGGCGTGCTTTCGCTGACCGCGATAAAGTTGACAAGCTCCTCTGGCGTCATCCAGTTGTTAGCCGCGACCTCGTTCTGCATGAGCGGAAGCATGGCATAGCCGCCTCCGAATGTAAACGCACCTATCTTCAGAAAGGTCAAAAATAATTTAAGATAAATCATTTTTTCTCCTTTCCGCGATAATAGCCGAAACTATGCCGACCACAGCTGCCGCAATAATGATATAGACCGCATTGATCTTGACAAACGCCGCCAAAATAAACGCCGCACCCATGAGTATGTAGCCCACGAGTCCCTTGGGCGCTTTTTTATACATATTCATAAGCGCCTTGCAGATTAGCGCAATAACACCCGCGCGAATGCCCGCAAAAGCGTATTTGATAACTTTTATCTCCTGAAATTCGCGCAAAACACCCGAGATCAAATATATTACGATAAATGATGGCATTACCACGCCCAGCGTTGCCGCGGCAGAGCCGAGCACGCCTGCCGTTTTGTAGCCGACAAAGGTTGCCGAGTTGATGGCAACAGGCCCCGGAGTTGACTCGGCAATAGCGATGATATCCATAATGTCGTCATCGCTGACCCAGCCGTTCTTTGTGACCGCCTCGCGCTGTATGAGCGGTATCATTGCGTAACCGCCGCCAAAGGTAAAGGCGCCTATCTTGGCAAAGGTCAAAAACAGACTTACCAGTTTTTTAAGCTTCATTTCTTCTCTCACAAAAAATAATGTAGGTGTAAAGGCTTGACACCTCAAATATTATACGCTATTATTTGCTAATTGTCAATATAAAAAACAGTGAAGTATTGCACTTCGTGCAATGTGAAGCGCGCTACGCGCGTGAAGAGTGTGCCGAGGGCACACGTTAGGGTAGCTTTTCGCTTACGAAAAGCAAGCTCATTAAAAATATCCTTTCCGAATGGGCGCCGTACGCAACTCAGCGCAAGCGCGGCGTATGCAGGACGGCGCTGAGTTTGCCTGCCCGGGCAAACTATCAATTTAACCCCTGCCAAAAGGTTGAAAAATTTTGAGGGGAAGTTTGAGGGGGAACTTTTGAGAAAGTTCCCCCTCAAGCATTATATTACACATAACTGAACAGCAGATGCTTGCTGTGGCGGTCGAGGTCGTTGTAGCAGGGGATCTCATAGCGGTTGTCGTCCGAGTCGCGTATGAGAATGCGCCCGTCCTTGTGCAGCATTTTAATGTCGCTGTGACGGTTGCGAATGCGGAAGGATATCTCACCGCGGTCGGTCATAACGCGGAACGAAAGCGCGCCGAACTTGTCCTCAACATGAAGCACCTGACTGATCTTGGGAATGAGATAATATTCCTTAAAGCACTCCTCCAGCGCCTTACGGGACGCCTCATCAAGCTCTTTTATGTCCTTGACAAGAGCTATTTCCTTTTCTTTTTTATTGAGAAGCGAGATATAGTGATCGGTATCTGTATGGGGAAACAGTCGTCGCGGTTCGAGATCCTCGATAACCGTACCGTCATTCAAGGTCAGCTTTACGAGATACATATCGGTGCGCTCGATGCGCCCGCTGTCTTTGTCAACATAAATACGTGCCATCAGTCAAACCTCTCTCTCTCTTTGTCTTCCTTGATCTTGTCGGACATAGTCTGAATCTGAACAAGTCGATAATATTTACCCTGCATAGCCATCAGCTCCTCGGGCGTGCCGCACTCGATGATCTCACCGTTATCGACCACTACTATCTTGTTAGCCTTTGACAGCGTGGACAGGCGATGTGCGATCATAATTGTAGTACGTCCGCTGATAAGACGCTCGATAGCCTCCTGTATCAGATGCTCGGTCTCGGAGTCGACCGACGCTGTCGCCTCGTCAAACACCAGAATGCTGGGGTTTTTCAGCACCGCACGGGCAATTGAGATACGCTGGCGCTCGCCGCCCGAAAGTCCGACGCCGCGCTCGCCCAGCACCGAATCATATCCGTCGGGCTGACGAACGATAAACTCATGCGCATTTGCAATATCGGCGGCGCGGATAACATCATCAACGCTGTAGCGCTTGTCGCCGTATGCGATGTTGTTGAAAATTGTATCATGGAACATCATGGGCTCCTGCTGAACGAAGCCTATGCTGGAACGGAAAAATTCCATGTCTATCTTGCGGATATTGACACCGTCGAGCAATATTTTGCCGTCATAATGGTCGTAATATCTCAAAAACAGGTTGACAAGCGTCGATTTACCCGAGCCCGTCGTTCCGACGATACCGACGATATCGCCCGGCTCTATTTTGAGGTTGATATTTTTAAGTACCTTTTTGGTGCGGTCAAACGAGAACGAAACATTCTTGAACTCGATAGCGCCCTTGACCTCGGGGAGCGTGTTGCCCTTGCCGAAATCGTGCTCGGGCTCGGCATCCAGTATGTCGAATATACGCTCTGCGGAGGACAGTGCGTGCTGATACGAGTCGTTAAGGTTAGCGAAAAAGTTGACGGGCTCATAGAACATGGATGCGTAAGAAATGAAAGAAACCAACACGCCCGCCGTAATATCGCCGACAGCCGTACCGCTGATTCCCAACACCGCCATGCCGCCCAGCATCCAGATAACCACCGAGCCGAAGCCCACAAAGGTATTGACGACCGCGGGATAAACATTGAGTATCTTACCCGCCTTGATATCGGTCTCATACCAGTCCCGGGTCTTGTCCTCAAACATCTCGGTCGCGTTCTTTTCGTTGGTAAACGACTTGATGACGCGAATACCGGGGATGGTATCGGTCAACACGCCCGAAACCGCCGAGGAGCGTCTCCATATGCGGCGATAGAAAGGCGCTATTTTTTTGGAGAATATACGCGAGCCGATCGCGACAAACGGAACGGGTATCAGAGAGAATATAGCCAGCCGCCAGTTCATGACCAGCATGATGACGATAATACCCACCATTTTGAAGAACTGGACCACGACCTCCTGCGTAATACGCAGCATAAACGACTGCAGTGTCGCGCTGTCGCCCGAAATGCGGTTGATAACGGAACCCGTCGAGGTCTTGTCATAAAAACGCATGGGAAGGTGCTGTGCGTGCTCATAAACATCGTCTCTCAGGTCTTTAACTATGCGGTCGCCCGCCTTGCGCAGATAATAACCGCGCACAGCGCCCAGACCGTGTCTGACGATAAGTATGGCCGCCTGTGCGATACCTATAATTATCAGCGCCTGCACCGCCGCCATGCCCCAGTTGCCGAACAGGTCAATGGAGGAGTCGGCAACATTGCCCGCTTTAAGTATATCATCAACCAGTGTTTTGGTGAGATACGGGGGAACCAGTGCCAAGGTCGTTGTAATTACCGAAATAATGACGGAAAAAATGAGTACGCCTACCTCGGGTTTCATGTACTTGGCAAGACGAGCTATTATTTTACGCTTGCTTTCACAGTTGATACATTTAACGCCGGGTGCGGACAGCGTGCGTCCGCACTTGGGACAGATAGAAAGCTGTTTTTCATATGTAGCTTCAATGCTTCCCAGCGCTTCCTTCAGCGGCATACCGTCATGTATGGATTTGACAAAGAAAACGGCGGCATCACAAAGGGCTGCAACCGCAAAAGTAAAGCGGTAAACATCCTTTGTCTCACCACCGTTGAATTTGACACGCATGACGCCGTTACCGTACATACGCTTGTTGTAAATTTTTTCGATGTCCGCAATTTTGTACGACTCGCTTCGCTCGTTCGTATCAAAATTATACGAAAAAAATGATTCGGCGCAAAAAGCCAGCGCAGTGTGTGCATAATGCGCCTTGTCGGATATGTCGCCTATGATAGTGAACAGGATCTCCCCGTCCACACCTGCGGCGGCATGCAGTCGGTCTGTCAGCTCGGGCTTGATCTGTCGGTTGATCAAAGTATCCATACTGTCATCCTCCGTTTTTGTTCGGAATTTTTATTCAGATATTGCCGCTTGTTATGCCTTTCAGCGGTTATCTTATTTTACATGAAAAATCCCCATAAGTCAACCAAAACATTTCGTCATATTGCACGAAAATGACAGCATTACATTGCAAAAATATATATATTTGCGCTTTTTAAACAATCTCCTCCGCAGAGATCACGCTTCTCTGCCGCTTGGTATCGAATTTGCCCAGCCCCACTGTCTCAAACTCCGCCTCACCGCTCTGGTTGTCATACGGATCCATACGCATGAAAGCCTTGGGCGGGTCGAATGACTGCTGAAAATCGTTGTTCGCCACCATGCGGAACGGGTCGAGATTTCCAAAATAATGATTCCACAGTGCCTCATTACCGCGCCGCAGTGCACCGCCGCCGTAGGACGGATCGGCATAAAGCCAGCCGTATGGCGCAATATAGAAGGTTGCCCAGTCATGGCTGCCGATATCGTCGGGCTTGACAGCGCTTCCCGATTCAAAGCGCGCTGGAATGCCCATATAACGGCACAGCGTAATAAACAACGCCGCCATAACGCCGCAGTCGCCGCGGCGATTGAGTATTGCGAACTCGACGATGTTGTCAATATAAAGATATTCGCGCATATAAGAATATTTGACGTTTTTCGTCACCCAATCATACGCGCGGCGAGCGAGCAGGAACGGATTTTTTTCGTCTCCCGCAATATGCTGTGCCAGCTCGCGAACAAGCGGAGTAAATCTTATATGAGGATACAGCTGTTCTGTATAAAAGCTCGGCTGAACAGCATCTACTGCCGCCGCATCGGGCTGGACAAAGCGAGCGCGGTTGACATAGCTGAATTTGACCAAAAAACGCTCACCCGCGCGGTATTTTGTATCAATACAAATAGTGCGGTGAACGGCGTCCGAGATAAAATAACTGTCATGCGAGCATTCTATCAGCTTGATGTCCTCGGGGTCCTGCGACTGACAGGGCGCGGGGTACGGCAGGTGCACTCTTATGCGCTCGCCCACCCGTTCGGCGTTCTGGGCCACCTCCAAGCTTTCCTCCACCGTAAAGCGAAACGCCCGTCCGCCGTTTTGTCTCATGATCTCGACATTTTGCATACGCATAGCGTCTGATGCGGTGTCGGGGGCGAAGTCGGGGTGTGTCAGCCGCTCCAGGTAAGTTTTATGGCAATTGAATATATTGGAAGCGGCAGAATTCTGAAAATACGGCTCGCCCGAGCGAAGTATGTAATCCGCCTGCCCCATTGAAATTATCTCCCTCAGCTCGCGCTCGCCGCAAGCGGGATAACGGGTCTGAATTTTTGCAAGCAGCGCAGCAAAGTCTGCGGTGTAGTCATGGCGCATGCCCTCGGCGATGACGCGCTCGATGTCCAGTCTGCGTCGGAGTGCGGGCAAAAGATCGGACGAAAGACAGCGGTCGATCTCGGATATCTCGCCCTCAAAATCGCCGTTGTATTTATAGTGCTTGACGCTGTCGGGCAGCTCAAGCGCAAGATATTTTATTTCCTCGTTGCAAAATTTTATCATACAATTACCCTCCGAAATACCGTCATATTGATTATATCATCAATGCCCTCAAAACACAACCCAAACGTAAAATTTTGTCGGCAAAATCTTCAAATTCGCGCAATATTTATTGACATATTCGCCCCGTCGTGATATACTGTTAAATGAAGACTTATAAATATTAATGAGGTATACATACAATAATGAAAGATCTCGGTTATTACAACGGTCGCTACGCTCCGATTTCGGAGATGACCGTTCCCATGAACGACCGCTCCTCTTGGTTCGGAGACGGCGTTTATGACGCCACCTACTGCCGCAATCACAAAATCTACATGCTCGACGCGCATATCGACCGCTTTTTCTCAAGCGCTTCCCAGCTCGACATTAAGATCCCCTACACAAAAGCCGAGCTTGCCGCATTGCTGAGCGAGCTTGTGCTCAAGGTCGACTCGCCCGAGCAGTTCGTTTACTGGCAGATCACCCGCGCCGACGAGGGCAAAAATCGCTCTCACGACTATGATCCCGCGCTCATTCCGGGAAATCTGTGGGTAACGCTGACCCCCCGCCCCATTCACAACCCCTACGACCGCATCAAGGTCATAACACTTGCCGATACCCGCTTTTTGCATTGCAATATAAAAACTCTCAATCTCATCCCCTCGGTCATGGCTACCCGTAAGGCGGTCGCCGCGGGCTGTTACGAAGCAGTTCTCCACCGCGACGGCAGAGTCACCGAATGCGCGCACTCCAACGTCAGCATTATAAAGGACGGCGTCTTCCGCACCGCCCCAACAGACAATCTCATTCTTCCCGGCATTGCCCGCGCAAATCTTATCCGCTTCTGCGGTCAGCTTGGCATTCCCGTCGACGAGACCCCCTTTACTCTTGACGAAATGATGAACGCCGACGAAATCATAGTCTCCAGTTCAGGCTCCTTCGCACTCGGTGTTTATGAGATAGACGGCAAGAGAGTCGGCGGCAAAGCACCTCAGCTGCTCCGTCAGCTTCAGGATACCGCATTGCGTGATTTCGAGCTTGCTACAAACGTATAAAATAACCGTTTAATAAAACAAAAAGGAATCAAACGTCATGGAGATCAAGCACGATATTCACACACACACAACACTTTCTCGTTGTTGCTATGACCCTCGCGCCACCGTCGGCAATTATGTTCGCCGCGCCGCTGAGTTCGGCCACAAAATTCTCGGCCTTTCCAATCACCTCTGGGATGAAAAAGTCCCCGGCGCTTCGGGCTGGTACAAAAACCAGATGATAAGCTACGGACTTCAGCAGATGGACTGCGTCCCCGCCGACACCTGCGGCGTTAAGGTGCTGTGCGGCACCGAAACAGAATACTATGCAATGCGCGATACTCTCGGAATGCTTGCCGAGACCGCAAAGCAGTTTGACTATGTGCTCGTCCCTCACACGCATACGCATATGCGCAACTTTGTAATGCCAGATAACGACGATACCGTTGCCATCAAAAATATATTTACCGAGCGCATCTCCACCGCGCTACCCGAGCTTTCCGCCGATCAGGTCAAAAAAATGGTCAACGCGCTAAGCTACGGCGAAATGGACGCCATGGCGGCAAATGGCACTTTTCGTGCGCCGACCGTTGACATGGTAGACTACTGCGCCAAGTTTATGGTCAACTCCTTCAACTCGCTCATGGCAAACAGCGAGTTTGAGAAAATAGCCCGCACCGTTCAGACGTCGGTCGCTCACCCCTTCCACCCCTGCGGTTTTTCGCGCGATATGCAGAAAAAGATAATAGACGCAGTGCCCGACGATGAGCTTCGCGCATGCTTCGAGCGCGCAAAGGCGCTGAATGTCGCCATCGAGATCAACACGGGGGCTTTCCGTTTTCCCGAAAACGACTATGCTGACGAGCCTTTTATCCGCGTCATGAAAATCGCAAAGAATGTCGGCTGTCGCTTCACCTTCGGCACCGACACGCACTCGCTCGCAGGCATGGACAACATCAGGAAGGGCGACGATATCTCCCGCATCGTCTGCATCACCGAATCGGATCTCGCAGACATACTCAAGTAACAATTTCGGCCTCAACTGCCGATCAAAAAAATCATAAAGGATAAATCGAAAAATGTACGTAACAAGTGAAAAAATGCTGCTCGACGCGCAGCGCGGCAATTACGCCGTCGGAGCCTTCAACTTTGAAAACATGGAGATGTGCATGGCAATAATCGCCGCTGCGGAGCAGCTTCGCGCCCCCGTCATTCTCCAGACCACTCCCTCCACCGTCAAATACGCGGGCATTGAAATGTTCCGCTCGGTGGCATTCACGCTGGCGTCCCGCGCCACAGTACCCGTAGCACTTCATCTCGACCACGGCGACAGCTTTGACCTTGCGCTTCGCGCAATAGCAGGCGGTTATTCGTCGGTCATGATAGACGGCTCGCATTCTCCCTTTGAGCAGAACATAGCCATCACACGCAGTGTCGTCAACATCGCATCCGCCAAGAAAATTCCGGTTGAGGCGGAGCTCGGCAAGGTTGGCGGCAAGGAAGACGATCTCGACGGCGGCAAGGGCGGCTACACCGATCCCGATGATGCACTTGAGTTCGTCAAGCAGACAGGCATAAGCTCGCTGGCAGTCGCCATCGGCACAGCGCACGGCGTTTATCAGGGTGAGCCTATTCTTGACGTTGAGCGCCTCAAGCAGATCCGTAAGACACTCATCGAGGGCGGTCACGACATACCGCTGGTTTTGCACGGCGCGTCGGGTCTTTCCGAATCGGCTGTCAAGGCTTGCATCGCCGAGGGCATCTGCAAGGTCAACTTTGCTACCGAGCTGCGTCAGGCTTACACCGCCGCCGCACGTGAGGTCCTCGCCGACGAGGCTGTGTTCGACCCCAAAAAGTACGGCAAGGCAGGCATTTCCGCCGTCATCGACGCTGTCAAGGCCCGCATCATGGTGTGCGGCTGCAACGGCAAAGTGTAAATGATTATATATGGGGCTTTGCGCCATACCCCACCAAACCCTTTTTGAAAAAAGGGCTTGGAACCCCAAAAACTTTCAACCAAAGAAACCAAAATAAATACACCGTTATCTGTTATAACAATTAATAAAAACAACCGAAAAGGATTAAAAAATGAAAGCTGCTGTTCTTTACGCAAACGAAGATATTAGATACGACGATTATCCCACACCCGAAGCGGGTCCCGGCGAGGTGCGCGTCAAGGTGCTCGCCTCCGGCATCTGCGGCTCCGACATTCCCCGCGTGCTCCACAACGGCGCGCACTTCTTCCCCATTGTGCTCGGTCACGAATTCTCCGGAATTGTAGATCAGGTAGGCGAGGGTGTTACCTCGGTCGCCATCGGCGATCATATTTCGTGCGCTCCGCTGATCCCCTGCATGAAATGTGCCGACTGTCAAAAGGGCAACTATGCACTCTGCCGTCACTACAGCTTCATCGGCTCGCGCCAGCAGGGCTCGTTCGCAGATTATGTTGTTATGCCTGCCATAAGCGCCGTTAAATATGACCCGTCCATCCCCGCAGTTCAAGCAGCTATGTTCGAGCCCTCCACGGTCGCGCTTCACGGTCTTTTCTGCAACGATTACCGCGGCGGTGAATACGTTGCAGTCCTCGGCGGCGGCACGATAGGTCTTTTCACGGCTCAGTGGGCAAAGATATTCGGCGCTAAAAAGGTCGTTGTATTCGACATAGTCAAAGAAAGACTTGACCTTGCGCTTCGCCTCGGTGCGGATGAGGTAGTCAACACACTCGAGCCCGACTATATGGATAAGGCTTTCGCCATCACGGGCGGTGCAGGCTACGGCATGGTATTTGAGACCGCCGGCAACCCCATCACCATTCAGATGGGCTTCAAGCTCGCCGCAAACCGTGCTCACTTCTGCTGCATCGGCACTCCCCACCGCGACATGACCTTTACCCCCGCCATGTGGGAATGCATGAACCGCAAGGAGTTCAAGCTGACAGGCTCTTGGATGAGCTATTCCGCCCCGTTCCCAGGCCGCGAATGGGAGCTCACGGCACATTACTTCGCAACAGGTCAGCTCAAATTCGACCCCGAGCTTATCTTCAAGACCTTCCCCATGAAAGACGCCGACAAAGCGTTTGCCCTCTACAAGGATCCCTCACAGGTAAAGGGCAAGGTCATGCTGGTCAACGAATAATAAAATCGCACGACATACTGTGTCAAAAAAACCGCTCTGCGGCGTGAAATCGCGCCTGCAGGGCGGTTTTTTTGTTTGGCGCCGTCGCACGGCGGCGGTTGAGGTCGCACGTTTTTTGTTGACAGCTTTGCCAATTAATGGTACAATTTATCTGCGATCCAACAATAAACCCACTAAAGGAGGAAGTAAAAATGACAAGGATGGCAAAAGGCTTTTCAGCACTTATATTATTGCTCGGGATGATGCTGTGCGCGAGCTGTGGGACACTGTCCGACGACAGTAAGGACTCAACCTTTGAGACCGACCCCCCCGAGATCACTACTGCCCCCACGACCACCGAGGACACAAATTCCATTCAAGTGTCCGTCGATCCCATGACAGCGGCATCGAGATGGCTCAGCTTTGAGTCAAACGGCGACGGGACATGCCGTCTGACGGGCATTGGCAGTTGTACCGACACCTGCCTTATAATTCCCGACATGTCGGACAGCGGCGACAAGGTGGTATCAATTGCGGCAGATGCTTTTGCAGGCAACACCAACATCAGCGCCGTTCAGATCCCCGCGGGTGTGACCGATATAGGAAATGGCGCCTTTGCGGCCTGCACCGCACTTGCTTACATATCCGTCAGCGATGGAAACAGCGCTTATTGCGATATCGGCGGCATACTTTACAGTGCCGACAAGACACAGTTGCTGTGCATTCCCGCCGGAAGCAGTCTTTCCTCGATAACCGTCACACTTCAGGTCACGAGCATTGCCCCCCGCGCATCCGAGGGTTGTACAAAAATAACAAAGCTGTTGTTTGAGGGCAGCGAGGAGGAGTGGAAAAAGATAACTGTCGGAGCCGGCAATGATGCACTCACCTCCATCACCCCCACATACATGAAGCAAGCGGGAAAATGACGGCTCATAAAATGGCAAAGGTGCGAGGCTGGGCCTCGCACCTTTTATTAATTATTATTGACCAAACGACGTAGCGCCGTAGATCTTTGCAATGAATTTAGCGATATCGACGTTTTCTACAGTAGTATTGTTAAACATCTCTGTTCCGTCACCCATCGCGAAAACGGGAACATTACGGTTGGTATGCGTACTGTCATCGTCTCCGGACGCGGTAGTATACTTGTATGTACCGTCAGCCTGCTTTTCAATTCCGCCGGTCTCATGGTCAGCGGTAACAATCAAAACACTCTTGGGGTGGCACAGCGTATACTCAATGCAGTAAGCAACGATCTCGTTATACAGCTTGACACGGTCGGTGGTATCGCCGATATTGTTCTTGTGAGAACGCTTATCGGTATAAGCCTCCTCGATCATGCAGAAATATCTGGAACCGTTCTCGGCAATGCCCCACAGCGGCTCGGGAATATCATTGATAATGGTCTCGTCGTCCTTCTTGCTGACAACGTAGTTTACCTTGCCCTCGCTGACAAGCTGATCGATCTGCTTCTGTATCTGATCGGTCAGGTCGCGATCCTTGACGTGAGCCAAAAATCCTGCGGGAGTAGCACCCGTGATAAGGTCTGTTGTAATAACGGCAGTGCGAGCGCCTACGGAATAAGCCAGCTCGCGAACATTCTGAACGGAAGAGCCCTTATAGTCAAGTCCGACATAATTATTCATGGTCTTATAGCCGGTAGCGAGCGCGGTAGCCGCAGCAGCGCTGTCGGTATAAGCCTTACCCTTATACAAAACAGAATAGGAAGATGTCTTTGCCTCGCCCTGGTTGGGAAGCTGACTTGCCGCAAACTCATCGAGCTTGCCCAGCGAAAGAGTAGCTTCGATATGAGTAAAGCCCATACCGTCACAGATGAGCAACAGCGCGCTCTCTGCCTTCTCAAACTTGAAGGTGGACGCTGCAAACTCGCTGGGAAGATTGGTGATATCCACGCTCTTATTGGTGGTGGCAGAAGTAGCATAATTGTTGATAAAATCGCTGACCGCGCCGCCTACCATATAGTTATCCGCGTACATGACCACCTTGCTACCTGTCTGAGCCAGCACATACTGGTCCTCCTTCAGCGAAACCGAAGTAGCCTTTGAGCTTTCGGGACGGTTAGTAGCACCCACCAGCAGCTCGTAATCCGAAGCCGCCTCGGCATCGGTCACAGTTTCCATCAAATATCCGCCCTCATAGAACAGATAGTCGGACAGGTTCTGTGCGGCGTATTTGGTCAAAACATCCGCATCCTTGGGAATAACAATCTTATACTCCATAATGCTGACGCCGTTGATGGAAACCGCGCCGAGCGCATATTCGTAGCTGTCAACATAATTGAGGTCGCTCATGACCGTGACCTTTTTATTGGCAGTATCGATATGGTTTGCGATGAAGTATTCAACACCGCGGGCGGTAGCCTCGTCGCTGCCGCCGAGGATATAAACGCGCTCATTGGAATAAACGAGAGCAAAATCGCGACGGCGAAGCGTTTTCAGTATAGCTGCGGTCTCGGGGCGATCGCATTCTCCGACGACTATTTCCTTAGCCGCCTCGGGTATCTCCTCGGGGTTTTTGACCCAGTCGTCACCAATAGTGATCTGCTTGCCTATCGCATCGGACATGGCAATGCGCAGATCGGATGCCGCACTGATAACCGTCTGCGAGGTGCGCTCGGGACGAATGACCTTATATTCCGACGAACCGTCGGAAACAATGGTTATAAGCTCGGCTGGAGCCTCGGTCTCAACGGGCTCGACAGTCGTCGTCTCTACGGGGGTGGTCGTACCGTCTCCTGACGGATCGGGAGCATTATCACATGCCGCAAACACCACCATACAGGTGATAAGCGCCAATATAAACGCTATTATTCTTTTCATGATCAACATGACCTTTCGCTATTATTTCGCAAGGTCTTCCAGCACGTTGTTAAGAGTCTTCTTCTGAGCGCCCTCAAGCTTCTTGAGTGCAGAGGTAATGTCCATTACGCCCGCCTCGAAGTAGTTGTAGATAGCACCGCTGAGCGATGTACCGGCAATCTTGTTAACATAAGAAATGTTATCGTGGATAATGGTAAGCATATCTGCAGACTCAACGTCGGTGGTGGATTTATATCTGAGCGAGTTCTCGAAGTAAGCGGGAATAAGAGCATCCTCGGAATAGTAGGCGCTGGAGTAGTAGGACAGTGCCTCAAGCAGAACACCGGTACGATCCACATTGCTTGTAACGGAGGGGATCATCATAGCGTGGGGGTTGGGGCTGACGTGCAGATAGTTCTCCTGCGCCTCGTCCCACTTAGCGATGGGAAGAATACCGAAGTTGATGTCTGCCTGGCGGGATCTGGATGCCATGTAAAGAGTATCTACGGTGAACAGAGCGTTACCGTTGATGAACATGGTACGAGCGTCTTCGGTCTTAGCGATGAGATAGAGATCATCAGAACTGAAGGTGCTCAGCAGAGTCTGATAAACATTAATGAAGAATTCTCTCTCGTCGTAGCAGCAGAAGTAGGGAAGATCGTCATCACCCATCTTAACTATCTCTGCATCACAACCGGTCAGCATAGCCTCGTAGAAGGTGGTTGCGTTGTTGGCGATACCTACGCGGTCAGCGGTAGTAATGGTACCGTCACCGTCAAGCTCGGAAACAGCAGCAACAGCCATCTCTCTCATTTTCTCGATGGTCCACTTGTTGTCCTTAACGAGCTGATAGGGATCCTCAAGGCTGAGAGCGGTGATAAGATCCTTATTGAAGTATGTAGCACGGGCATTGTCAAGTGCGGTAATGAAGAAATCGCTGAAGTGATAATAGAGCGAGCCGTTGATATGAAGCTTTGCGGCTGCGTTCTGGTCCCACCAAGGATTGGTAAGGTCAATGGTATCAACATCGTTGAAGTCGAGAGTGTGACCTGCGTTAACGACCGTCATGACGTGAGAAAGGTCAGCGGTGACGATAGCATAAGTATCCTCGCCGGACTGGATAACGTTCATGTAGGGAGTAACGTCAACGTCTTCATCGACGATATCGATGCCGAACATTTCCTCAACCAGCATGGTACGGTTGTAGATAGCGTCATTGATAGGCTCGCCTATCTGGCTGTCCGCAGTAATAAGGTTGGAGGTGTACTTGGTAGCATCTGCAAAGTCATTAGCAACTATAAACTTATAGCCGCTGTATTTAACGTCAGGAAGATCGGGAGTGATCTGCTCCAGTGTGGTTCCTCCGGACGGAGCCGCAGTTCCTGCTGCCGAAGGATCGGGGGTCGTAACATTGTCTGCGTTGCCCGCAGTGGTGGTGTCAGCGCTGTCACCGTTATTATCGGCGCAGGCAACCACGAAAGGCAGAAGCATAAGCAATGTCAGAACAAGACAAATTACTTTTTTCATGGGTTAGTCCTCTTTCTTTGTTTATTTTAAAAATTTTGAGACGTATTCATTTTACCACAATAACACCTGTAAGTCAATAGCAAACACCAATTTTTTGATAAATTCACAGACGTAGCCGTTTTATCTGTTGACAAGCCGCCTGTATTTGTGATATCATATGATAATGTAATAAAGCGCAAGGAGGATCTGTACCGTGAAAAAGCAGATAAGCATTCATTTCATCGGCAACAGCCACACATATTATAATGATATGCCCCGCATGGTTGCGGAAATTTTCGAATCCATCGGCATCGACGCCCGCGTCAGCATGCAGACCGAGGGCGGAAAAGATCTGCTCTATCACTGCGCTCGCAAGGATGCGACATTCAACATCGTCTACGGCAAGCACGATTATGTAGTGCTTCAGGAGGTCGCCAGCAGCTTCAGTCCCGAAGATTTCGCCGAGGGCATCGCAAAATTCAAGCAAAATTCGCTTGACCGCTCGACAGCTCAGCCCATTCTCTACATGATCTGGGCAAATCAAGGCAACCGTAAATATCAGTCCACCATCATTGACGCTTACCGTCAGGGTGGCGAGGCGCTGAACGCTCCCATCGCGCCCGCAGGTGAAGTCTGGATGAAGCTATTGCGCGGCAATAAGGATCTGCCGCTTTACCGCGACGACGGCAACCACGCAACTCCTCTCGGCTCATATCTTGCCGCCGCCTGCATTTTTTATGCTATAACCGGTCGTGAGCGCCCAATCAAGGTCGAGCAGGGCGGCGAGCCGCAGACACGCCTCGGTCTGGACATTGAAATCTGCAAAAAGATACACAGCGAAGCTTGCCGCGCCGCTAAAAAATACAAAAGATGAGTCTTAATATCGGCGGCATTTCTCTGCGGCACGGGCTGATACTGGCGCCGATGGCGGGTGCCGCCGATGCCAGCTTCAGGGCTGTTTGCCGCGCACAGGGAGCCGAGTATACCGTCAGCGAAATGCTGTCGGCAAAAGCGCTGTGCTACGAGCAATTAAGCCGCAAAACCGCAGATAACACACATAAAACCGCAAATATCGCCCGCATAACGCCCCCCGAGGCCCCCTGCTCCGTTCAGATATTCGGCTCCGAGCCCGAATTTATGGCGCGCGCGGCGGCGCTTCTCGCGTCAGGGGAATACCGAGGCGCAGATGACGGGCGACTGTTGCCCGTAGCCATCGACATCAACATGGGCTGTCCCGTCCACAAGGTGGTATCCAACGGCGAGGGCAGTGCACTCATGAAAAATTTGCCGCTGGCGGGCGAAATTATTCGCGCCGTCCGCGATGCTGTCAAAATACCGCTCACCGTCAAATTCCGCGCAGGTTGGGACGCCGACCACATAAACGCGCCCGAGCTTGCCCGCATTGCCGAAGCCAACGGAGCCGACGCCATATGTATACACGCCCGCACGCGCGAGCAAATGTACGCTCCTGGCGTCGACATAAGCATTATAGGCGAGGTCAAACGGGCGATCAAAATACCCGTTATCGGCAACGGAGATATTTTCTCTGCCGACGATGCCGTGCGCATGATAACGCAAACGGGCTGTGACGGCGTTGCCGTCGCGCGCGGAGCGCTTGGCAATCCGTGGCTGTTCCGCGAGATAGCCTTCGCCTTGGACGGCATTCCATACGTCCCACCGACAGATGCCGAGCGCCTGGAATTAGCGCTTGCGCACGCCCGCGACATGATAGCACGCAAGGGCGAGCGGGTTGGACTTGCCGAGGCACGCCCGCACATGGCACGCTACACCAAGGGCATACATGGCTCCGCCGTCGCGCGAGACGCGATAATGAAAGCGGAAAGCTTAGATATAATAGAAGAAATATTCTCCGGGCTTTGCCCATAACATCAATTCAAAGGAGGTCAGCATGCTACTCGACAACGAAATACTGTCCGCTCTGATGCGTCGTGCTGCCTCCGGAGATGACGCCGCATTCGAAGCGATAGTGCGGCACTTTGAAAAAATAGTCTACGCCTTTGCACTGCAAAGCCTGCGCCGACGGGAGGACGCCGAGGACGCGACGCAAGAGATATTCCTCAAGCTATGGCGCGGTCGGCAAAATTGGCGAGGTGAGGCGGCGGTCAAGACATACATAATGCGCATAGCCCGCAACACTGTCATTGACATAATACGAAAACGTCAAGCTCGTAATACCGATTCTCTCACCGAGGACGACGACGATTCGGGCGGTGAGCACGACATTCCCGACACATCTAACGACCCCGCCGCCGAATATGCCCTGCGGGAGCAAATAGCCGAGGTCAGGCGGGCAATAGACGCCCTGCCGCCCGACCACCGCGAAATAATAATACTGCGCGACATAAACAGGCTCAGCTACAGCGAAATCGCGGATACAACGGGGCTCGAGATCGGCACGGTAAAAAGCCGACTTTGCCGCGCGCGAGAAAAATTGCGAGAAATTTTAAAAACACGGAACATTTTTGAATGACCTTCGTCTGTATATATGAAAAATCAAAGAAAGGAGGCACCGCATGAGCACAAATAACAGCTCTCCGCTCACCTGCGAGCAGGTAAGCGAGCTTATAAATGAATATATAGACGGCGAGCTTGACGCAGCCACCGCCGCCGCGGTAGCCTCCCATATCGCCGAGTGCGACGGGTGTCGCCGTCTTTACGACGAAATATCCGCCGTCTGCCAAGCCGCGGCACAGGCGGGCGAGTGCGAGATACCCGAGGGACTGCATGAGAGCATAATGAGCGCACTCAAGGCTCAAAAGCGTCGGGAGCGCCGCCGCAAAATAATGACCTATATGGGAGTCGGCGTCGCCGCAATGCTGTGCGTCGGCGTGTTCTCCTCAACGCTGATGCAGCATATGGCTTCAAATTCCGATGATATGGTGCTTATATGGGCTGCAGAGACCGACGCTTCTGTCGCGGACGGCGAAGACGGTCGCGGGAACGATGCCACCATAGGCGGCACTCCCACTCAAAGCGCCACTGCCGCCGACACCACCCTCTCTCCGGAGGTGGACGGCGCCCACGACAATATAGACAGTTATCACAGCGCCACAGGCACAGGACGTATCGACACCGCCGGCGGTTTGATAGTCGACACCCTGTCGGGAAATACAACGTCAGCTGAAACAACAACGCCCGCTTACGCGGACACCACCGTCGTGGCTCAAACGACATATGCCTCCACCGCCACCGCCCCTGTTCCCGTTACGACCGCCCCCGCCGAACCCGAGCCTGCCGAGCCGAGTGAGGAATGGACAAACGCGCCCGCCGAGCAACAGACGGACGGGGTAGCTTCAGCGCCTTCGGAAACGCTTCACGGAACGCATGATAAAAATTCAATCCCCAGCACCTCGGCACCTCAGTACGCCGGAAGCGTTGAAATATACAACACATGGACCTTGACCGCCGCCGACGGCACTGTCCGCACGCTCGCACTGCGCCCCGACGGTAGCTTTAAGTACAACAACGGCAAGCACGACATCGAGGGCACGTTCGAGATAGAGCAAGGCGTGATCACCCTGCATTACGGTCTGTTTTCAAAATCTCAATACAGTTTGCTCATTATCGACAACCGCCTGTATCTTGACTATGTATCGGGACGGAGGCTGTTCAAATGAGGGGCGAGGTCAGAATAATTTGCGCAGACGAAACGCTCGGCAGATTGCTGACACTGCTACTTGAAGGTGAGGGTTACGGGATAACGAGCAAGCCCACCTCTGCCTGTCCGCTCATAATAGACGCAGACAGTGCCGAGCTGCCCCGAGACAAAAAATACAGCGCAATAATAGCGCTGTCCCGCAACCCTGACGGGATAAGCGCGGCATTGCGTTCAAAATGCCGCACGGTACTGCGCCGTCCGTTTGAATTTTGCGAGCTGTCCGCAGCCGTCGAGGACGCGCTGAACAATGCCGGCAAGCATATCTATACCCCGCCCCGCTCTCACAAAATCCCAGCCATAACGCTTCGCGAGGCAGACAGAATACTGTTCTGCGGCGCAAAGCAAATAAAGCTGACTCCGGCGGAGGCGGCGATCTTTATATTACTGTCCGAGCATCGAGGCGACGTCGTCAGCTATGACATGCTTTCCGCGGCGCTCGGCGAGAGCAATTCCAACAAGCCGGAGGTGCACATGTGCGCACTTCGGCGCAAAATATCCGAAATATGCCCTGCCCCGCTAATAAAAAACGTCCGCGGACAGGGCTATCTCATGAAATAAAAGGCTGTTTATTAAGATAATATTGCACAAAAAAGCCTTCTCCTTGAGGAGAAGGTGGCTCCGCAGGAGACGGATGAAGTGTAGGGTGCGAAGCATCCGTTAAAAACGCGAAATAACGCCGCTGCCGCGGCTACACCTCATCAGTCAGCTCCGCTGACAGCTTCCCCTCAAGGGGAAGCCTGCTGATGTGCATATTACTTTTAACAAGACAGCCTTTTATTTAAAATAATATACCTACCAAATAATATATAACTCCGTATATCGCGCCCGCCAGCGTTCCGTACAGCAGTACAGGACCCGCAACGGTGAATATCTTGACTCCGATGCCGAGTATTGCACCTTCGGCATGGCTGTCCATCGCGGGGGACGCCACAGAGTTCGCAAAGCCCGTAATGGGCACCAGCGTACCCGCGCCGGCAAATTTTGCAATCTTATCAAAAACGCCGAGTCCCGTCAGCAGTACCGCCACAAAGACAAGCGTGATCGAACACAACGTACCCGCATTTTCCTTTGACATTCCAAGAGCCATATATATATGATTCAGCGATTCACCAAACATACATATAAAACCGCCGACAAAGAAAGCGCGGATACAGTTCTGAACTATCGCCGAACGCGGTGCGCGGGCGTTCACATACCGCGGATAGTTTTGTTTTCCTATATTCATGTTAAAGCTCCATACAATCAAATGTATTCGTTTTTAGTTTATCCCGCGCGTTTTTTTACTATACTCAAAAAATTTTTATAAATTTTTCTCAAAAATGAAACTTTTTTAAGCCTTTTTCGGTTATATAAGGCAGATGCATCGAAATCTCAAGCAAAGGAGGTTCGTTATGACAGACAAAAGAATGGTCGTCCGCGCCCGGGACGGCGACAGCAAGACACGAGAGGCACTGTACAAAAAATATTACGGCGATGTCTATCGCTACTGCGTCTATCGGGTCGGCTCACTTTACGATGCCGAAGACCTGACGCAGGATGCCTTTCTTCGGTTTTATCGCTACAGCGACGCCGATATCAAAAACGTCAAAGCATACATACTCAAGATCGCATCGAATGTCTGCTCCGACCACCTTGCGGGGCGCCGCGACAGCATAGAGCTTGACGAAAGCATTCCTGCCGACGCGGAGCCGCTGAATGATTCACAGCAGGAGGTGCGCCGCGCCATAGCCGCGCTTACGGATGAACAGAGACAAGTTGTCATCCTATATTATTACAACGGTCTGCGCCTGGCGCGCATAGCCGAAATATTGGATGTGCCGCTATCCACCGTTAAAACGCGCCTGTCACGCGCCAGGCTCAAGCTAAAGCAGCTGCTGATACAGGCAGGCTTCTGATTCTAACGAAAGGAACGAAGATTTATATGAATAACCGAAAACTCAAAAAAATACTCAAACAAAACGCAATAAATACACCGCACGAGCGTTCTTCCCGCCGCTCTGCCCTCAATATTCCCCGCCGCGCCCTGCTTCGCACAGCGCAGATCGCTGCCTGCCTCTTGCTGGTATGCGCGATGGGTGTGGGATACGTGGCAATGGTGCGTTTCGTTGGCAGACCCGGCGAAAATATCGACGGCACGGGCGGCCCCGCCTTCCAAATCGGCGCAACAACGCCTTCGGACACCACCGCCGATGCGCAATCCACCATAGAGTCGGATGACACCACGCCAAACACGAACACTGATACATTCAAAGGTAAAAAGCTGTATCTTGTCTCCCCCATGGCATCCGGCGTAACAGGAGACCTGTGGGAATTTTCCAGTCCGGACACGATGACAGCAAACAGCGTTGATGCAAAAAACCTACAGCGTTTCATGAAAACCGAGGAGGTGCTCGGCTGCAATCTGGTACACGCGTACTTCTCGGACGACACCTCCTATTTAAGCTGGGTAAAAACATCCGCCTTGACCGGCGGCTATGACGGCGCTATAGTTACGGGGGACGCAAGCATCGTCCTGTCTCTGGCGCGCGAGGGGCTTTGCGAAAACCTGCTCGCGACCGAAAACGCGGCGTTCTCCGCAAGCTGCTGGCCCGAGGACATGGTTAATGAATTATCTGTAAACGGCAAGCTTTATTTTGCCTCCGGCGTAATCTCCCCCAACACTGTCACCGCGGTAAACGTGGTATTTGCGAACAATGACATTGACGCCCTACTCGGCATCGATATACACGGCACGGTTATGGAGGGCAAATGGACACTTGACAAAATGTATGAGCTTGCTGCACAGGGCGGCGGCAATTTAAACGGAGTTGAAACAGACTGCGGTCTTGTGCTCACGGACGAAAGCCTGCGCGCGCTGTCCACCGCCGTCGGAGTCCGCATCGCCGACAATTCCGCCTCCGCGCACGCCTCGCTCACCGATGGCACTGCACTTGAGTTTACCAATACGCTGGCGGATATGATACAGGGCGGAACGCTCCGTTTGAGCACAAAGGCCTCCTCCGAGCATATCGCAACGCTGTTTCATATAGACACCGTTGCAAGCGCGGCGACATATGACGAGCAAATGTATCAAATACTTCCCATGCCCGCACTCACCGAGGGCGGAAAACACATCTCACCCGTAGGCGACGGCGCTATGTATTATACCATAAGAACGGGCTCCGACACCGCCTTTGCATCCATGGTGCTGTATTGCCTGGCAACATATGCAGACGAAATGAATGCGAACGAGTATATCTTCCACCGTTATGCGCAGAATACCGAGTCTGTGCAAAATCTCGAGATCGCGCTCGACAATATGTCCTTTACGCTCGATTCTTTCCTGACCGCCTCCGTAACAAACACCACGATCAAAAACGCCGTTAATGCGGCGACCTCTGAGGCACGCGAGGCTATACTGACCCAAGAATATCTTGGTCAAATTATCACCGCGCAGTTGGGCAAGCTGGCAAAAGGCAATTAAGCCTCGCGGAGTGCAATTCAACCTAATTATTAAGGGACTGCCGATATTTCGGCAGTCCTGCCTTATTTTTGAAATAAATAACAATTATCCGCTTGACAATCACAAATATATTTGATATAATCATCTTAACTAAAAATATTTAGGAGGACATCATGAAACTTAAAAACATTATTGCACTGGCTCTCTGCCTTGTGCTCGCATTGTCCATGGTCGCTTGCGGCGGCAACGCTGATAAGCCTGCAAACGACACCACCACTGCCGGCAAACCCGATAATACAACCACTCCCGCTCCCGTAGATCAGGATACTACAACTGCCGCACCCGTGGTAGATGATACAACTCCCGCGCAGGACACCACCACGGCACCCTATGAGGGCGGCACCACCGATCCTGCCGCAGCCGACACCACCCCCGCCGAGACTACTCCCGTAGCTCCCCTCGCTCCCATCGACTATGATGACCTGTCCGACGCGGAAAAGGCAGCGCTCAAGGCTGTCATGCCCGCTACTCTTCCCGACAACTCTACATACGAGATAGTTTCCCGTACCATGTGCTTCGACCGCGGCGCAGAAGACTACTTTGTCGAGGGTAACTCCAAGGGCAGCGTCTCTTTCGTTGACGACCTCAACGGCGCTGTTTACGGTCAGGCTATCAAGTTTGCCGCTAAAGCCGACAGTAACGACGCGCGCGGCGAGATCCAGGTCGCTCCCTTCGAGGACGTTCTGACCCAAAACTGCAAGGGCGTTCTGTTCTATGTCGACTTCTCCAATGTTATTCCCACAGGCGAGGCTGACAAAATGTGCGCTTCCGTCACCATCAACACCAACGACATCCGCGCACAAGGCCCCGAAAAGGCCACAGGCTCCGGCATAGGCTACTACTACACCGGCACCGAATGGGTTCAGACTTCAAACATCAATGCTTGCCGCATGCTGATACCGGACAACTTCGCAGGCTGGATATATATTCCCGCATCTTCTTTCTATGATAAGAACGCTTCCGCAGGTGTGGGTGAAGTGTTCGGCGACATCTTTGTTGTCAATATGCGTTGCTATACCGACGGCTATGTATACTCCACAGACAACTACATTATCTTTGACGAGATCACATTTGTAAAATAATAACACAAAATTTGCACATAGCTGTGGGATTTTTTTAAACGATCAAAAAATTTTCAATAATCTATTGACAAATCCCTTGGCAAGTGGTATAATGTTGGCCAAGTTAATATTTAAAAGCTGTGACGAAGATTGTCTTGGTTGAAACATTTCAGAAAGCCGATGGGTGATGCGAATCGGTATGGGGCTTCCTATGACTTCTCACTTCTGAGCCGGAAGCCTGAACCTCAAATGAGTGCGTAGGGCGACCCGTGTATGCTGCGTCAGTGCATAGAGGTTGATAGACTTCGATAAAAGGCGTTGATGAAGGCGGAAACCGTAGCGAATTTTACAGAGAGTCGGGAATGGTGTGATCCCGATAAAGGACAGCGGATTTCTTATCGTTTCTGAGCCGGAGGCCCCAAAGGTTAACACCCGGTAGGCACCTCCCGTGTATGCTACGTCAGTGCATAGAAGTTGTTCGACTTCGAAGAGGGGCGAATGTTATATTCGCAATTTGAGTGGTACCGCGAGTGCAAAATAGGATTTTACACCCGTCTCAAAGCTTAATTGGCTTTAGAGGCGGGTGCATTTTTTGCTCCTTTACTCCGGCCGCTTACATCACTGCAACAATTAATATTCCGACGCGGAGGTAAAAAATCATGTTAACACTTGACAAAGTATTCAATGCACAAACGGTGCTCAAAAGTATAATTCGCGAGACCAATGTGGTCAGAGCCTATGGAATAGCTCCCGATTGCGAGCTTTATCTCAAGCCCGAAAACCTACAAATCACCGGCTCCTTTAAGGTGAGAGGCTCGGCATATAAAATAGCCATGCTTTCGGAGGAGGAAAAAGCCCGTGGTGTGATCGCCTGCTCGGCGGGAAATCACGCGCAGGGAGTGGCACTTGCCGCAACGAAAAACGGCATACGGTCGCTGATCTGTCTGCCCGATACCGCCCCCATCTCAAAGGTGGAGGCAACCAAGGGATACGGCGCCGAGGTCTGTTTGGTGGAGGGCTGTTATGACGACGCTTATCAGAAAGCTCTGGAGCTGAAACAAAGCGAGGGATATACCTTTGTTCATCCCTTTGATGACGAAAACGTGATCGCAGGGCAAGGCACCATCGCGCTTGAAATATTAAACGACCTCGACAACATCGATGCCATCGTAGTTCCCGTCGGAGGCGGCGGACTTATCTCGGGCATCGCGTATACGGCAAAACAGATACGCCCCTCCATCAAGGTCTACGGCGTACAGGTATCCGGCGCACCGAGCATGTACAACTCGCTGAAGAACGGAAAGATAGAATGCCTGTCATCGGTACATACCATTGCGGACGGCATTGCAGTCAAGCAGCCCGGCGAAAACACATATGCTCTTGTCAAAAAATATGTGGATGACATTGCTCTTGTCAGCGACGATGAGGTGGCAAGCGCGATACTGGCATTGATAGAAAAGCAAAAGATGATCGCCGAGGGCGCAGGCGCTGCGGCGGTTGCGGCAGTGATGTTTAACAAATTCCCGCTTGACGGCAAACGCGTGGTCAGCATCGTGTCGGGCGGTAACATTGATGTTACAAGCCTCTCCCGCGTTATTGACAGAGGACTTCTTAACTCGGGACGTTCATCAAGCCTTCTCATAGAGCTGATAGATAAGCCCGGACAGCTTAAGGAAATCTCCCGCATCATCGCCGATTGCGGCGGTAATGTAACGGGTGTGCATTATGAAAAGGGCAACACGGAAAGCGTCACCGGATGCTTCTTGCGCATTGATATGGAAACAAGAGACTTCAAACATGTTAACCTTATAATACAGTCCTTAAGTAACGAAGGCTTTAAAATAGTATAATTTTTGAAAGGAACAAATATATGAGCAAAACAGTTCAAACCGAAAGAGCGCCGGCGGCGATCGGACCTTACTCACAGGCAGTAATCGTAGGTGATTTGATATTCACTTCCGGACAGATCCCTCTCGATCCCGCAACGGGACTGATGGTGGGAGAGACGATCACAGAGCAAACTCACAGAGTATGCAAAAACTTGGAGGCGGTGCTTGCCGCCGCAGGATCGTCCCCGGCGAGAGTGGTAAAAACCGTATGCTATCTGAGCGACATGGCTGATTTCGCCGCGTTCAACCAAGTGTACGCCGAATATTTCACAGGCAAGCCCGCACGTTCCTGCGTGGCTGTCAAAGCCTTGCCCAAGGGTGCCTTGGTCGAAGTCGAAGTAATTGCAGAAAAGGAGTAACCGAAAATGATGGACGCAACCAAATACCGAGTGGGATATTTCCCTGTAGATAAAAAATATAACAGTTGGGTGGAAAAGGACCATATAGAAAAGCCGCCCGTCTGGTGCAGCGTCGATATGCGCGACGGTAACCAAAGCCTTGTCATACCCATGAGCCTTGAGGAAAAGCTGGAATATTACAAGGTTCTGCTGAAAGTCGGCTTTAAGGAGATCGAGGTAGGTTTCCCCGCGGCAAGCGAGACGGAATACGAATTTCTCAGAACACTTATCGACAACAATATGATTCCCGAGGATGTTACCGTTCAGGTGCTGACGCAGTGCCGCGAGCACATCATCCGCAAAACATTTGACGCCTGCAAGGGTGCGCCCAGCGCTATCATACATTTTTACAATTCCGTAAGCGTGGCACAGCGCGAGCAGGTGTTCAAAAAATCCAAAGAGGAGATCAAGCAGATCGCCGTCGACGGCGCAAAGCTTGTCAAAAAATTGGCGAGCGAATATGAGGGCAACTTCCGCTTTGAATACTCGCCCGAATCGTTCACGGGAACCGAGCCGGAATATGCGCTGGAGGTCTGCAATGCAGTTCTCGACATACTGGAGCCGAGCGAAACAAACAATGTTATCATTAACCTTCCCGTAACCGTTGAAATGAGCCTGCCTCACGTTTACGCGTCGCAGGTCGCGTACATGAGCCAAAATCTCAAATACCGCGAGTTTGTTACACTGTCGCTGCACCCGCACAACGACCGCGGTACAGGCGTCGCAGACACCGAGCTGGCGCTTCTGGCAGGAGCCGATCGCGTGGAGGGCACGCTGTTCGGTAACGGCGAGAGAACGGGTAATGTGGATATCATCACGCTTGCCATGAATATGTATTCTCACGGCGTTGACCCGAAGCTTGATCTTTCGGATATGCCTTACTTGGTCGAGGAATACGAAAAATGCACACGCATGCAGGTATATGACCGCGCTCCTTACGCCGGCGCGCTCGTATTTGCCGCATTTTCGGGTAGCCATCAGGACGCCATCGCCAAGGGCATGAAATACAGAAGCAAAAACGCTCTGCATGAATGGAGCGTTCCCTACATTCCGATCGACCCCAAGGATATCGGACGTACATATGACGCCGACGTTATCCGCGTAAATTCCCAGTCGGGCAAGGGCGGCATCGGCTATCTGCTGGAGCAGACCTACGGCTATAATCTGCCCCCCAAGATGCGCGAGCATTTCAGCTATCTCTGCAAGAGCATTTCCGACCACGAGCACAAGGAGCTTAAGGTGGCTGAGGTGCTGGATATCTTCACCGAGAATTATCTTAATGTCGTCGGAGAGATCCGCGTAACAGACTTTGACTTCATGCGCGAAAACGACACCGTCAAGATCAATATTACATTCATGAAAAACGGCGAGGAGACCGAGCTTGAGGCCGAGGGCAACGGTTCTCTCAGCGCAATAAACAACGCGCTCAAGGCATACACGGGCGAGAATTATACACTGCAGGTCTTTACTCAGCACAGCATGCAAGGACAGGGCTCGCAGAGTGTGGCGGCTTCGTATATCGGACTTGAACGTGAAAACGGCGAAATGTTCTGGGGCGCCGGAACGGATACCGACGTTATCAAAGCAAGTACAAACGCACTTCTCAGTGCTTACCATAACATGACCAAGGGAGGCAAATAACAATGGGAATGACCATGACACAAAAAATTCTTGCGGCACACGCAGGACTTGAAAAGGTCGAGGCGGGTCAGCTTATCAATGCAAAGCTGGATATTGTTCTCGGCAATGATATCACCACCCCCGTGGCGGTAAACGAATTTAAAAAAGCGGGCTTTGACAAGGTCTTTGACAAGGACAGAGTTGCCATCGTTCTTGACCACTTTGTTCCCAACAAGGATATCAAGGCGGCGGAGCAATCAAAAACCTGCCGCGAATTCGCATGCTCTCACTGCGTCAGCCACTTCTATGATGTCGGCAAAATGGGAATCGAGCACGCGCTGCTGCCCGAGCAAGGCATAGTCACCGCCGGCGATTGCATTATCGGCGCTGACAGCCACACCTGCACCTACGGCGCGCTCGGCGCGTTTTCCACCGGTGTCGGCTCAACCGACATGGCGGCAGGCATGGCAACGGGCATGGCTTGGTTCAAGGTTCCCTCCGCCATCAAATTCAATCTGACAGGAAAGCTGCCCGCAAATTGCAGCGGTAAAGACGTTATTCTTACCATTATCGGTATGATAGGCGTTGACGGTGCGCTTTATAAGAGCATGGAGTTTGTCGGAGAGGGCGTAAAAAACCTTTCCATGGATGACCGCCTCTGCATATGCAACATGGCGATAGAAGCCGGCGCGAAAAACGGCATTTTCCCCGTCGACGAAAAAACAGTGGAATATATGAACGGCAGATGCGAGCGCACACCTGTTGTATACCAGGCAGATGACGACGCTGTATACGAAAAAACGATCGATATCGATCTTTGTGCCATCGTTCCCACCGTTGCCTGCCCTCACCTGCCCGAAAATACACATCCCGCAAGTGAACTTGGGGATATAAAGGTCGATCAGGTGGTCATCGGCAGCTGTACCAACGGACGTATGGAGGACATGGAGGCGGCATATAACATTCTGAACGGCAAAAAAATTGCCGACGGTGTACGCTGCATCATCATCCCCGGCACCATGCAGATATTGCGCGAATGCGTTGAGCGCGGATGGTATACAGCTTTCATCGACGCAGGCGCGGTCGTTTCCACTCCCACCTGCGGTCCTTGTCTGGGCGGCTACATGGGTATTCTGGCAGCAGGCGAGCGTTGCATCGCCACTACCAACCGCAATTTCGTCGGCAGAATGGGACATGTCAACAGCGAAGTGTATCTGGCTTCCCCGCACACAGCGGCGGCAAGCGCGCTGACAGGCTACATCACCGAATATAAGGAGGCGTAAACATGAACACACAAGGTAAAGTTTTTAAATATCCCGACAACGTGGACACCGATGTTATCATCCCCGCGCGTTATCTGAACACTCCCGATGCAAACGAGCTCGCGCTTCACTGCATGGAGGATATTGACAAGGATTTTGTTAAGAATGTTAAGCCCGGCGACGTTATGGTTGCGGGCTGGAACTTCGGCTGCGGCTCGTCCCGCGAGCACGCCCCGCTCGTCATCAAGACCTGCAAAACAGGCTGTGTTATCGCCAAGAGCTTTGCAAGAATATTTTATCGCAACGCCATAAATATCGGTCTGCCCATTCTCGAATGCGAGCAGGCAGCGGATGAAATATGCGCAGGCGACGAGGTAAAGGTGGATTTTGACACCGGCATCATTACCGACATCACAACGGGCAAAAGCTATCAGGCACAGCCCTTTCCTCCCTTTATTCAAAACATTATCAAAAGCGGCGGACTGCTGAAATCCTTGAAAGAAGGCGAACAGAATGGTTAAAAATATTGCTGTGATCCGCGGCGACGGCATCGGTCCCGAGATCGTGGAACAGGCACTCAATGTGCTGAATAAGGTTGCCGAGCTTTACGGTCATACCTTCAATTACACCGCCGTTGACATGGGCGGTTGCGCCATCGACAAATGGGGCGATCCGCTGCCCGAGCAAATGCTGAAAAAATGCGTCGAATCCGACAGCGTTCTGCTGGGTGCCGTCGGCGGTAACAAGTGGAACGACGTCCCGGGGCATATGCGCCCCGAAAAGGGCTTGCTCCGACTCCGCGCGGGCATGGGCGTTTATTCAAACAACCGCCCCGCAAAGATCTGGAAACAGCTTGCCGACGCCTCGCCGCTGAAAAAGTCCATCGTTGACAAAGGTATCGACTTCATCATCGTGCGCGAGCTGATCGGAGGAATCTATTTTGGCGAGCACAAGACCGAGGGCGACACCGCTATCGACGTTCTTACTTATAACGAAAAAGAAATCGAGCGCATCGGAAGAATCGGCTTTGAGACCGCGAGAAAAAGAAACAAAAAGCTTTGCTCGGTTGAAAAGAGCAACGTGCTCGATTCCAGCCGCCTTTGGAAAAAGGTCATGCACCGCCTGGCAGAGCAATATCCCGACGTGGAGCTGTCGGATATGCTGGTGGATAACTGCGCGATGCAAATAGTAAAGAACCCCGCTCAGTTTGACGTTATCGTAACCGAAAATATGTTTGGAGATATTCTTTCGGACGAAGCGTCCATGATTACAGGCTCGATAGGTATGATCCCCTCCTCCAGCCTCGGCGCCACCACCTGCGGCCTTTACGAGCCAATCCACGGCTCGGCTCCCGACATTGCGGGCAAAGACCTTGCCAACCCCATAGGAACCATTCTTTCCGCGGCTATGATGCTGCGCTTCAGCTTTGATATGCCGAAGGAAGCCGACGCGATAGAAAACGCCGTTTCCGCTTATCTTGATGCAGGCTACCGCACTGCGGACATTATGAGCGAGGGCATGACTCAGGTCGGCTGTTCGCGCTGCGGCGAGCTCATCATCAGCAACTTGAGGAAGGAGTGAGATAATGCTTTTATCCGGCGCAGATATACTTGTAAAAACCTTGATAGAACAAGGCTGCGACACGGTGTTCGGTTACCCCGGCGGACAAATATTAAATGTTTATGACAGCCTATATACTCATCAAAATGAGATACATCATATTTTGACTGCTCACGAGCAGGGCGCGGCACATGCGGCAGACGGCTACGCAAGAACGACCGGCAAGGTCGGCGTGGTCATCTCCACCTCGGGTCCCGGAGCAACCAATCTTGTCACGGGCATCGCCACCGCTTATCTTGACTCGATACCGTTGATTGCCATCTGCGGAAACGTCCCGACAACGCAGATAGGGTCCGACAGCTTCCAAGAGATCGATATAACCGGCGTCACACTGCCGATTACAAAGCACAATTATTTTGTAGGCAGTGTGGAACAGCTCGCCGACACGGTTCGCGAGGCATTTACGCTTGCAAGCTCTGGCAGACCCGGTCCCGTTTTGATCGACGTTCCAAAGGACGTACAGATAGCCAAATGCGAATATACCCCAAAGCAGCCCGCACAGGCAGAAAAGCCCTATGCGGCAAAGGATATCAGAATAAAAGAAGCGGCGGAGTACATCAATGCCGCAACACGTCCCTACATTTATTTCGGCGGTGGTGTTATCACCTCCGCCGCGCAGGACGAAATGCTGCAACTTGCCGAAAAGATCGATGCACCTATCGGGTGCTCATTAATGGGTCTTTCGGGCATCCCCACCGACCATCCCCGCTTTCTCGGAATGCAGGGAATGCACGGTCACTATGCATCCTCAATGGCGATGCACAACGCTGACCTGATCATTTCTCTCGGAGTGCGCTTCAACGACCGCGTTACCGGCAACCGCGCGAAATTTGCAACCAAAGCCAAGATCATACACATTGATGTGGATGGCTCGGAGCTTTCCAAAACGGTCAATGCCGTTTGCGGACTCCGCGGCGACGTAAAGCTGACGCTTCAAGGCTTGTTACCGCTGATAAAGCAAAGCTCAAAGAGCGATTGGAACGCTACAGTAGCTCGCTTCAGAGCGGAGGAGGACGACTATCTCGACAACCGCGAGGGCTTAACGCCCCGCAGGGCGATCCTGACGCTCAACAAGCATTTGGGAGCAAACACCGCCGTGGCTACCGATGTCGGTCAGCACCAAATGTGGTCGGCGCAAAATCTGTCATTCAAAAGCCCCAGGAGATTCGTGTCCAGCGGCGGACTCGGAACCATGGGCTTCGGTCTGGGTGCCGCAATCGGCGCGGCGTTCGGAACAAAGGAGAGAAGCGTGCTTGTCACGGGCGACGGCAGCTTCGGTATGTGCTTGAACGAGCTCGCAACGGCAGTTTCTTACAATGTGCCCGTTGTCATTCTGATCATGAACAACGGCGTGCTCGGTATGGTGCGTCAATGGCAAACTCTGTTCTTTAACAAGCACTATTCCAACACCGTGCTTGACCGCAAGACCGATTTTGTTGCTCTGGCGCGCTCCTTCGGAGCAGACGGAGTGGCGGTATCGACCGCAGAACAGCTTGATGCGGCGCTCGCAACCGCCTTCGAGCACGACGGTCCATTTGTGATCGACTGCACCATAGATAAGGATGAATTCGTTCTTCCCATGCTGCCTCCCGGCGGAAGCATGGACGATATTATTGTAAAGGTAGGTGACTGATATGAACAGATATACCGTAGCGGTATTGGTGCGCAATCAATTCGGCGTGCTTAACCGTGTAACAAGCATGTTTCGTCGCCGCCAGTTCAATATCAGCGCACTGACCGTCAGCGAAACGGAATCCGCCGAGTTTTCCCGCATTACTGTCGTTTTTGACGGCGAGGAAACCTATAAACAACAGCTTATAAACCAGCTGTATAAGCTGCCGGACGTTTGCTCCATAAAAGAGTTCACGGCAGACAATTCCATAAGCTGTGAGCTGCTTCTCATCAAAATGCAAAACGATCCCGCAACGCGTGACGATATCCATGCCGCGGCAGAGGCTTTTCATGCCGCCACCGTTGATTATTCAAAGGATTCTTTCACACTTCGCTTGGCGGACGACCCGAGAAGAGTCGACGATTTTATCAATTTGATGCGAGACTATAAAATACTTGAAATTTGTCGGACAGGCAGTGTTTCGCTTGAAAAAGGCAGCACCACCATCCGTCAAACCATCAATTTTTAAAAAATAAAAGAGGTAATTTATCATGGCAAGAATTTTCTATCAGCAAGATTGCGATCTTCAAAAGCTTTCGGGCAAAACCGTTGCTATCATCGGCTACGGCTCTCAGGGTCACGCTCACGCGCTCAACCTTAAGGACAGCGGCGTCGACGTAGTTGTCGGTCTTTACAAAGGCTCCAAGAGCTGGGCAAAGGCTGAGGCACAGGGACTCAAGGTTATGACCAGTGCCGAGGCAGCCAAGGCAGCCGATATTATTATGATACTCATCAACGACGAGAAGCAGGCGGCGCTCTACAAGGAAAGCATCGAGCCCAACCTCACCGAGGGCAAAACGCTTGCTTTCGCTCATGGATTTAACATTCATTTCGGTTGCATCAAGCCCCCCAAGAATGTCAATGTTATCATGATCGCGCCCAAGGGCCCCGGTCATACCGTTCGTTCCGAGTACCAGGCGGGCAAGGGTGTTCCCTGCCTGATCGCCGTTGAGCAGGACGCCACCGGCGACGCATGGGATCTGGGTCTTGCTTACGCGCTCGGCATCGGCGGTGCAAGAGCGGGCGTGCTTGAGACAACTTTCCGCACCGAGACCGAAACCGACCTGTTCGGCGAGCAGGCAGTGCTGTGCGGCGGTGTTTGCGCACTGATGCAGGCAGGCTACGAAACTCTGGTAGAGGCCGGCTACGACCCCAGAAACGCTTATTTTGAGTGCATCCACGAGATGAAGCTGATCGTCGACCTTATCTATCAGAGCGGCTTTGCGGGCATGAGATACTCCATCTCGAACACCGCAGAGTACGGTGACTACATCACAGGTCCCAAGATCATCACCGAGGATACCAAGAAGGCAATGAAGAAGATACTCTCCGATATTCAAGACGGCTCCTTCGCCAAGGAATTCCTGCTCGATATGTCCGACGCGGGCAAGCAGGTACATTTCAACGCTATGCGCAAGCTCGCAAGCGAGCATCCCAGCGAGGTCGTAGGTGCGGATATCCGCAAGCTGTACAGCTGGAGCGACGAGGATAAATTGATCAACAATTAAATACCCACCCAATCACGTAGGGGCGACCTGCGGTCGCCAGCAGGCGCACGCAGTGCGCCCCTACGTGGTGCCGCATCATTTTTGAAAAGGAGAAAATATGTCAAAAGAAAACATTGTTGACGGAGCACATAACGCTCCTCACCGCAGTCTGTTTCACGCACTGGGTCTGACCGAGGAGGAGCAGTCAAGACCGCTGATCGGTATTGTCAGCTCTTATAACGAGATCGTTCCGGGGCATATGAACATCGACAAAATTGTGGACGCTGTTAAGCTCGGCGTTGCAATGGCGGGCGGAACACCCATCGTTTTCCCTGCCATCGCCGTCTGCGACGGCATCGCGATGGGACATACCGGAATGAAATATTCACTTGTCACCCGCGATCTGATCGCAGACAGCACCGAGGCTATGGCGCTTGCACACGGTTTTGACGGACTTGTTATGGTGCCCAACTGTGATAAAAACGTCCCCGGACTGCTCATGGCGGCGGCAAGAGTCAACATTCCCACCGTTTTTGTCAGTGGTGGACCTATGCTGGCAGGACATGTGGACGGTAAAAAGACCAGTCTTTCCAGCATGTTTGAGGCGGTAGGCGCTTATTCTGCCGGCAAGCTGTCAGAAGAAAAGCTGCGCGAATACGAATGCAAGACCTGCCCCACCTGCGGCTCCTGCTCGGGTATGTACACAGCCAATTCCATGAACTGCCTGACTGAAGCGCTCGGTATGGGGCTTCGCGGCAACGGCACTATCCCCGCCGTTTATTCCGCGCGCATCGAGCTTGCAAAGCACGCGGGAATGGCTGTCATGGATATGGTGCGCAAAAACATCCGCCCGCGCGACATCATGACCGAGGACGCACTGATGAATGCGTTGACCGTTGACATGGCGCTGGGCTGTTCGACCAACAGCATGCTGCATCTGCCTGCCATCGCACATGAGTGCGGTGTTGAGCTGAATTTGGATATTGCAAACAAAATAAGCGCAAAAACGCCCAATCTTTGTCACTTGGCGCCCGCGGGAAGAACCTATATGGAGGAGCTTGACGAGGCGGGAGGCGTTTACGCCGTTATGAACGAGCTGAACAAAAAAGGTCTCATAAACACCGAGTGCATGACCGTCACAGGCAAGACCGTGGGCGAAAACATCGAGGGTTGCGTCAATCTCAACCACGATGTTATCCGTCCCATTGACAACCCTTACAGCGAAACGGGCGGAATCGCCGTTCTCCGCGGCAATCTTGCACCCGAGGGCAGCGTTGTCAAGCGCTCGGCAGTATTGCCCGAAATGCTGGTTCACCAAGGACCCGCAAGAGTATTTGACTGCGAGGAGGACGCGCAGGCGGCCATCAACGCAGGCAAGATCGTGGCGGGCGATGTTGTGGTCATCCGTTACGAGGGTCCCCGCGGCGGTCCGGGTATGCGCGAGATGCTCAATCCCACCTCTGCCATCATGGGCATGGGTCTGGGCAACAGCGTAGCACTCATTACAGACGGTCGCTTCAGCGGCGCGACCAGAGGCGCCTGCATCGGTCACATCACGCCTGAGGCGGCTTCGGGCGGACTCATCGGCGTTGTCGAGGATGGCGACATTATCAGCATCAATATTCCCGAAAACAAGCTTGAACTGATGGTCGACGAAGCAATACTCGCAGAACGCATGAAAAACTTTGTTCCCAAAACAAAAGAGCTTTCGGGCTACTTAAAGCGGTATGCGGCACTTGTTTCGGGCGGTGCCTCGGGCGCAATTTTAAACTGATATGAAAAATTTAAAGATCAAGCTGGACTCTCTGTGCATTTTCAGGTCATTGCTCAAGGATCCCGTCATTTCATCGCTTTGCTCGTATCTTGAAGCTCCCGCAAACTCGGCATATGCCGAGTTTGCGGCGACGATTTACAATGCCAACGGTGGAAATATAAGCGAATATGTTCGTGAAATATGCGAAAACAGCGAAAATGTATATGTCAAGACTGTCGGGCGAGGCGAGGAGATACCGAGCTATTTATATGATGCTCTTGTTGCCGAACTGGATGTGCTGCAGGAGGTAGCCGAGCTTACACCGGACAAGCTTCGTCGGCTTATTGAATATAAAGGCTTTTTGCCCGAATTTACCTGCTCGGCTTTACAGCTCAAGGACAGCTACATTCACAGAACAAAAAACATCGGCAAATACGGCTACGGAATATATGCCAAAAACCGTATGTTTTATGTCGATGAGCAAAACACGATCGTTCCCGTGTATAATCCCGATAAGACCGCGCTTTCGGATCTGGTGGATTATGAGCGCGAGCGGCAGATCATCATTGACAACACAAAAGCACTGCTTGACGGCAAGCCCGCGGCAAACATTCTGCTTACGGGAGACGCCGGTACAGGTAAATCATCCACGGTAAAGGCCGTCGCAAATGCGCTGTGGAACGAGGGACTTCGTATTATCGAGGTGCGCAAGGATCAGCTGCGCGCAATTCCCAAAATTCTCGATGAGCTGTCGGTCAATCCTCTTAAATTTGTGCTGTTCATTGACGACCTCTCGTTCTTAAAGGACGACGACAACTTCAATGCTCTCAAGGCGGTTTTGGAGGGGTCTGTAACTGCGAAATCCAAAAATGTGGTGATATACGCCACAAGCAACCGCCGCCACATCATAAAAGAAAAGTTTTCCGACCGCGAGGGTGATGATGTGCATCGCAACGACACCATGCAGGAGCTGATATCGTTGTCGGAACGCTTCGGGATTCACATCACCTTCAGCAAACCGACGAAGCAAACCTTTCTGCATATCGTGCATCACTTGGCAGACGAGAACGGCATTCAAATGCCCGCCGAGGAGCTGGAGCTGCTCGCAGAGCGCTTTGCTTTGGAGCGCGGCTCAAGATCCGCTCGCCTCGCTCGGCAGTTTATTGACAGCCTGCTGGCAAAATAAAACGCCGTCAGATGCCACTCTAAGCTATACCAATCAACAAGGCTGTGCCTCGGCACAGCTTTTTGATTTATTTTCATTGACAGCGTAGCGATTATCTGTTATAATTAAAGATAGCAAATTTATCTACCGAAAGGATAACGGTTATGAAAAAGCTTATTATCGTGCTGGCGGTACTTATGTGCGCCCTGCTCGTCGTTTCCTGTAACACCACAGGCAATCCCGCAGATAGCACAAACAACCCCGGTACAAATACACCCGGCACAAATGTTGACGGCACACCCGTCACAACTCCCGACCCCGCCGTAACCACTCCATCGGACACCATCGCCACCTCCCTTCCCATAGTTGCCAACGGTGCTACAGAATATAAAATTCTTCGTTCGGATAATAGCGCCGACATCGTTACGCAAGCCGCCTCGGATCTGCGCGGTGCCATTCAGGAAAAGTACGGTATTAAATCCGTGAGCATCGGCACCGACTTTGAGCGAAACGTCGATCCCTCCACCCGCTACCCCTATGAGATACTCGTCGGCTCCACCAACCGCGACGAAAGCATCCAAGCGCTCGGCAGTATCAAGTATAACGATTTCATTATCAAGGTTTCGGGCACCCGCGTGGTGATCGCGGGCGGTAACGACGAAAAAACCGTCGAGGCGGTCAAATATTTCATCGCTAATTACCTCACCGCCGACTCTCTCGAGCTTTCCTCCGATCTGCTTTATGTCGACGAGGCGGAGTATCCGAAGAGCAATCAGACACTGCTCGGCAAAAATCTGTCCGAATATACACTTGTTTGCCCCAATTCCTATAAGGAATACGCCTCCATTATCGCGGGTGAGCTGGGCGAAATGTGCGGTGCTATCATAAATATCGCATCCGAAAACAACGATGCTGTCGAAAATGAGATCATAATCGCCAGCCTTAAGCGCGGCGTCAGCGGTACATGGGGCGTTGATGATTACTCCATCCGCGTTGATGGCACAAAGATATATATCGGCGGCGGCTCCGCATATGCGGTAGGCTCGGGATGCCGTCAGCTACTCAATGTAATCAAGGACGCCAACAGTGATATCACCGCATCGTCGCTTGCCGTTGATTATGTTTTGCCCGACAGAGAGGTCTACATAAACGATATCTCCAAGCTTGCCATGCACTGGGATATCTACATGGACACCCCCGAATGGATGCTGGACTTTGAGGAAAAGACCGCTGCAATGAACGACCCCGACGGCAGACTTATGTCCTGCTTACACCGCGGCGAGGCCGATTTCTATCCTGAAGACTCTATCGAAGGCATTATCAGTGCCATTAAATTGGGCGCTGACATGATCGAAATCGATCCCCGCCTGACAAAAGACGGCGTTCTGATACTCATGCATGACGAAACGCTGACAAGAACCACAAACTTCGAGGAAATGGCAGGCAAAAACGGTCTGCCGACTTCCAACAGAATCGAGGATTGGACATATGCACAGCTCCAGCAGTTAAACCTCAAAGAAGCATCGGGCGGCACAAGTGCCAAGCTTACTACCTACAAGATACCCACGCTGGACGAGGCAATGAAGGTCTGCGCAAACCGCATCTTTATCCGTCTTGACGTTAAGGGCGACTCTACCCATGACATTTGCTGGGAATATGAAAAGGACATCTGGCCGCTCATTCAAAAGTATAATACGTACACCAACGTAATATTTACTTGGCACTCTTTTGTCTATAAGAACGGCTATGCGCTTGCCACCAAATACAAGGCTCTCATGGAAAAGGCCTGTGGTGACTCTGCTTTCTGCTTTGTCGGTCTTAATGCGAGCGGTTCTGCGGCAAACGTGCTCAACACCATTAATAAATACAACCTTGACAACTGTGTCCGTCTTACCGACTGCAACTTCAGCACCACCCCCATGCCCGAATATCTGGAAAAGGTGGCAACCTTAATGGCAAATCTGCGCGGCAAGGCGCGCGTCTACATTGACGCTCACAACGCAAGCTCCAAATATGAAACTCCCGAGGGCTATGCCGAGCTGCATGAGACCGGCATCAATATCCTGCTCGTGGATAAGGGCTATGAGCTGTGCAAGTACATCAGCGAAAACTTCACCGCAACCGAAAAATAAAACACTGTTATGCCTGCTTACCGTAAGCAGGCATAACTTAAAAGGAAAAAATGAAATATTCAAGAAATTTAAGAGTTCAATGGTATGATACCGACGCAAACAGAGTCGTCAGTGCCTCCCGCATGATGGTATACATGATGGAAACGGCAAATGTACAGTGTGAGGAATACGATTTCGGGCTGGACAAGCTGCGCGACGAGCGCGGCCTCGGCTTCGTTCTCGGAAGTATCCAGGCGAATTTCAAAAAGCCCCTGCACACCAATGACGAAATAACCGTGCGCACATGGTGTAAAGAAGCTCGCGGCTACAGCTTTTTGCGTTACTTTGAGATAGTTCGCGACGGTGAGGTGGTCGCAGAAGCGGCAAGCACCTGGGCATTGCTCGACATAAACAACCGCACAATGGTTCGCGGGGATGAGAGCTTCGACGGCCACTTTCTCATAGACGAGCCGCTCGATGCCCAGCAGCTTCCCCGCCGCGCCCGCGCCACAAAAAAAGAGCTGACCGTCATCGGTCAGCGCCGCATCGTCTACTCGGACATCGACTACAATATGCACATGAACAACACTCATTACCCCGACATGATCTGCGACTTCCTGCCCGATATGATCGGCAAACGCATATCAAAAATGTCGCTGACCTACGCGCGAGAGGCTCCGCTCGGCGCATCTCTTACAGTTCTGCGCTCTGAGCCCTTATCCTCCGACGGAACAGGTGAATTCGAGCTTCGCACGCTCGACAAGGACGGCAACACCTGCCTTGAAGCTATCGTTGAGGTAGAAAATATCTAAACTGAAAATATCCGCTGACATTGTCAGCGGATATTTTTACTGCAGTATCACAAATAAATTATTTGTTCTCTGCCTTGTATTTTTCGATCTTATCGCACAGGAAGGTTCCCACCTGATTCATAAATCCGACAGCCATAGGCAACATATCAACGGGGAATTTCTTGAGGAAATTGTCTGCCTCATATGTAAACTCGCCGTCGTAATCGATGTCGGCAAGCGCGCGGCAGATCTCGTCCCAGTTGAGCAAGCCCTGACCGGGGATGAGGTGCTGGTCCGCAGTATAATCGTTATCATGAACGTGCAAGGCGTGCAGATACTTATGTCCCAGCTGTCTGATGCAGTCCTGCGGCTCCAAACCGACAAGCGAGGTGTGACCGATATCGAGGCAAGCAACAAAGTGCTCTGTTCCACCCAGCGTGTCGATGTAGCGGATGAGCTCCTCCATGCGGGAGCAGGTGTCGTGACAGATGCGCTTTGTTTTTTGCTCACGTTGCCACATGTTTTCAATAGCAATCTTGTATCCGTACTTCTCACAGAACGGGATCAGGCTGCTGTAATACCGCATATTGATATCGAATATCTCCTCCTCATGGCCGAGGTACGGCATATGGTGGATAGGATGCACAACAACACATTTGACTCCCATGATACCGCAAATATCCAGCGCGCGGTGCTGAACGTCCTTGATACGGTTTTCCCACTCACCCTCTTTTGCCCAATCAAAGGTAAAAGGAATATGGCTCTGATTGTAGACCAGCCCCAGCTCATCCGAATGCGCCTTCAGCTTGTAGGTATATTCCTGCCAATCGGGCTCATTAAAGGGGCTCGCGGGACGGGACATGTGAAACATAGACAGGTCGAGGTATTTATATCCCCCATCCTTGAGCATCTGGGCAGCCTTCAAATCTCCGAATTTATCGCGAAGAACTGCGGTTTGAGTAGACAATATCATGATCGAAACCTCCGATTTTTGTGCCGCATAGCAAATAAAATATCAATGCTACCAATGCAAAACACATAATTTTGGTTAAATTATAGCAAACAATTTTTGCCTTGTCAATAGCTTTGAAAAAATCCGACGCGGAGAATAATTACAACTCGCCTATGACAGCGTCCGCACGCTGCTTTATGCCAAAATACTCGATGTAACGCTCCTCCATAGGTATCCAGCGATCGCGGAACATTTTCGCCATGCGCTCGCCATCACGTGCGATTATTCGACGCATTTGCTCGTCGGGTGCGACGTCGGAAAAAACGCGCAGATCGGCGTAGTTTCCGAATACAGGATGGTGACTGTATGCCCCCTCGACGATGCGCCACTCTCCGGCGTCCACCTTTCGCTCAGCTCCCATCTTCATGCGCGAGCAATCAAAAATGTCGTATGAAAACGCAGTCTTTTCATGCAAATGCGGCAAGACTTGCTCTGCAAAGCGCTCGTAATGCACATTGCCGCCCGGCTCTGACAAACGCTCTGCCGTTCTCAACTCGGGCGGTAAAAAGAAATCGTCCATATGTATAACTCCCGCGCCAAGTATGGGCGCGAGAAGTGCCGCCGCGGTAGACTTGCCCGACGCGGCGCGTCCGTCAACAGCTATCACCTTAACCCCCTCGCCCGCCGCAAGCGGCGCGGCGGCACAAAGTATGGGCAATATATTCAAAAATTCACTTTTTACAATGCGATACGCGGGGCGCTCGCACTTGCGGTAGCGCTCGCTGTGATGGACGGCGCCACCGCCGCTCTCAAGGTAGCTGTCAACATACGCCCGCCAGTCGTCAAATGAAAAAGCACAACCCGTGCTCTCGAGCACGCTCGGCACGGCATCAAGATATCGTGCGAACAGCGCCTCGCCGCCCTCTCGCGGCGTTGCCGACTGCAAAAACATATTAAACAGCCACTCGCGCGGAAGTCCCCTGCTCTTCCACCCCGCCAAATTGATACGGCAGACGTCCTCGGACAAAAGCTCATACGGCTCGCCCGACGCAGGCTTGACCGCGTCATATTCGGCATCAAAATACGCTCTTGCCGCATGCACGTCCGCCAGCAAATGCTCCGCGCCGAACGCCGCTTGATAGCACAGCTTAACTATGTCCTGCGGGAGAGCGGACGGGTGACGGCGCAGCTGATCGCACAGCAGCTCAAAAAATTTATCTGTCATATTTATTTCAGACCCGGTCGTTATTTCTTGGCCTTTCCCCATTCGCGGGTCTGATTGAGCATTGAGGGTCCTTTGGGTTGATCAACTCCGTGCAATGCCGCCTCATCATAGCGCCGCCATTGCTCCCAGAACTGCCGTCCGTAAATGTGCTTTTCTTCCTCCCACTCGTCGCGGTATTCCTGCATGCGCGCACGCAGTCGGGCGGTGATATGCTCATATCCCACGCAATCAAACATATTATTCATCTCATACGGGTCATTTTGCAGATCAAAAAGCTGTGTCAGCTTGAGATCCTCGGTTCTGTACTCGATAAGCTTGTAGCGTCCGTCCGCAACGCCGCGGATGCGCGCCTGAAAAGCATAATAAATATCGGGACGGGTTACATATGTATCATCCGCAAACATACGCGCAAAGCTCTTGCCCTCAACGCCCGCGGGAATGTCTATGCCGCAAAGCTCGCACAGCGTCGGATAAATGTCCAGCAGATATACATACTGATCCAACCACTTATTTTGCGGTATACCGGGGCCTGCCATAACGAGCGGCAGGCGGGTACTGTGCTCATAAACGCTCTGCTTACCCATCAGCCCGTGCTGACCGATGGCAAGACCGTTATCGCCGCAGAACACCACCACGGTGTCCTCTGTCATGCCGCGCTTGTCAAGCGCCGCCAAAATGTCGCCGATGCGCTCGTCGAGGTGACTTATCATAGCGTAATAATCGGCGATATGCCGTTTTACGTCGTCGGGGCGGCGCGGGTAACCCGCCGTAACCTCGTCGCGCCCCTTCGTCCAGCCATAACTGAACTCGGGCATCTCGCGGAAGTTGGGGGGCAGTGTTATTTTTTCAGGATCGTACATATTGCGGAACTTTTCGGGCATGGTGCGCGGGTCATGAGGTGCGAGATACGACAGGTACATCATAAAGGGCTGTTCGCCGTCGTAATTTTCGATAAAGCGCACCGCATCGTCCGAAAATAGCTCGGTAGAATGCACGCCTGCGTGTATTCTGTCTGCAAGCACCTTGACGGGTGTCATATTAGCCGAAAAATTGGGGACAAAACAGATCTCGTTATCGTAACGGCCGTTCTCGCGGAAGTTGCAGACAGGCACATTCCAATGATCCCACATACCGCCGAAGAAAATGTCATCTCCGCTCGAAAAGCTGCGAGCGTAGCTGTCGGTTCCGTTATGCCACTTGCCGATACCGTGCGTATGATAGCCCGCTGAGCGGAACGCCTGACCCATAGTCACGCAGTCATCGGGCAGATCCTTGCCATTATCATCAAAGCGGAACAGAGTTTTACCGCTGTTTATCATTGCGCGGCTGGGCATGCAGACAGCGCTCGCAGTCCCGCCCGGGATATGAGCATTCATAAATGACGTACCGCGCTCAACAAGGCGGTCGAGATTGGGCGTGATGATCTCGTCATTTCCCAGAGCGCGGACAGTGCCGTAGCGCTGATCGTCGGTAAGAATAAAAACCACATTTGGTCTTTTTGAAGCCATTTTATACCTCTCAATGCTCTGCCGAGTTACCATCGGCTCATATTCTGTTGTATTTTTCAATATATATACCGGCAAATTCCTCGGGCGTAATGTTGTAGCATATGAGAACGTCGTTGAAATACATCATAACGTCGCACATTTCCTCAATGAAATGCCGCCTTGTCTCGCCGTCCTCAAGTATGGCGCCGTTGCCGTTTTTCTTGATGACGTCACTTGCCTCGCCCAGCTCGCCGTGCAGCCATAAAAGCTTTTATATTGCCATTTCGGGAGAAAGACCGCCCCATTTTTCAAAATATTTCTCCTGCAGCGTCTTTTGCATACGTTGCATATCCTCAAAAGACAACTCTGCCATTGCTTTTCTCTTACTTTCTGCGGCGTTTTCTTGCGCAAACGGCAACACCTACAGACATCACCGCCGGCAAAGCAAGCAGAATACTGCCTCCGCAACCGCCCTCGGCGGGAGCAGCGGTGGTCTCGGGTGCCTCGGTAACCTCGGGCAAGGTCGTCAGAACGGGAGCATCCGTCACCACAGGCGCTTCAGTCTCGGGCTCGGGCACGCCGAAATCAAGACTGATATTTATGTTTGACTCTCGGAAATACTTTTTCAGCACGGTGGAATAGCACTCAACGCGGGCGTGGTTACCATCCGCGGTAAAGTACATCATAGCCACAAAGCCTTGGCCCTTCATAGTGTTGTCAGTAACTTGTGTGTCCAGCAGCATCTGATAGACCGTGTTGCCGTTGTCGCCCTCGGCGGGCGCGCAGATAAGGTCGTCCTGACCGATATGACCGCTGACAACAAGGTCAATGTTTTCATGCTTGCGGAGCAGCTTTTCCCACATATCGTCGCCGTCATTCCACTTTTTGCTGTAGGACGAGGGAGTTGCGTAGTCGTTGGCATCAAGCGTGGTGGCATCGGCATTGAAATAGCCGTGAGTTGCAATTATCGCGCGGTGGTCGGGGTACTTATCAAGTATCTCACCCGCCCAGGCAAGTATATCATCGGTAGCGCCGAAGTCCAGGTTCAGAATAATATAATCAACCTCGCCAACGCTGAACAAAAGATACGTGTTTTTAACCGTTTTTTCGTCCATAAAGCCGCCGTTTTTGGCAACGTGATCGTAATAATACGTTCCCTTTCCGTAGGTGGCGTCAAATAGCTCGGCGTAGTTATTGTATGTAATATCATGGTTGCCGCGTATCAACGAATAGGGCAGCTTGCCATCGATGCGGTCTGTCTGCTTTTTGATGGTCGCCCACTCTTCCGCCGTGTTGCGGTTGGTTATGTCGCCAAGACCTATTACATACTTAATATTTTTGCTCTCGGCGCTGTCAAGCAGAAAATCGTATATAGCGGCAAGACTTTCGGGATAGTTTTGAGTCGAATACTGAATATCGGGCAAAAACGCGATGGAATATGTATATTCATACGGGTCGGCATCGCGTATGGCCTGCATCTCGGACTCATCCAGCCACATAGAGTAATACTTCATATCGTAGCCGTTTTTACTTGAATCCGCAACATCCTTGTTCTGATCGTTGTCCGAAAGCTCATAGTAAAGCAACAGCTCACCGTCCGAGGTGTCGGGGCCCTTTTCATAGTCTGCCTTTATCTCCTCGGCAGAGCGTACATCGGAATACGCCCACACGTCGCCAAGCGAGCCCTTGAAGGCCTGCGTGTTCAGCGTTCGGGTGTCGCCGCCAAGACACAAAGTGTTATCCACGGTCTCGGGATTTGCCGCATACCATTGGGAGGTTTTTGTAGACTGCTTCAGCACGCCGTTGATATAGCACAGTATCTGCTGATTGTCTGTACCCGTGCCGTAAACGATGGCAACGTGCGTCCACACATCCGGCTTTATCATAGCCTTGGGAAACAGAAAATCCTTCATCTCGCCGCTAAGGTCGGACAAAACAAGGCGTGGAATGCCGCCTTGTTGTATTTCAAAATTAATGAAGTCATCCTTTTTGAAGCCGACGTAATTGGCAAGTATGGCGCCTACACGTGAGGAATGAACGGCCTTGGGAATATACACCCACGCCTCAAGCGTTATGGGCATTTTTTCAAGTCTTTTTTCGGCAACATAGTAGCCCGTGGGCTGCTTTACACCGCCGACGGTAGTTATTTCAAATTCAATTCCGGTGCGAGAATTCGTATCGACTGCGGAAACCGCAACAGCCAATGCAGACACCGCCATTAAAGTCACCAAAACAAACGCAATAAGCTTTTTCATAACAGTCCTCCCTTTTATCCGGAAATTTATTACCTATTTTTATTATAACATAAAAACCGCAGAGACGCAATGTCTCTGCGGAAATTTATGCGCTCTGCGCTCATATAAAGATAAACCAGATCAATTTGCTTATGATATGGAACAATGCGTGCCCTGCCATTGCATATACGATCCCATACTTACGATACAGCCAACCGAACACAAGCCCGAAGCCGCCGTTGAAAAGAAAGCAACGGAAAAGGATCAGCGGTGTCAGCTCACCAAAGGTGACGAGGGTGGCCGGCAGATGTCCTGCCGCAAAAGCCAAAGCCGCCACGACGTTTGCGATCACGAATACACTTGTAGGAATATTCTCTTTATCGTATTTCTTAAAGAACAGCTTCCATATAACAAGCGTGATCAGCGACATAAAGAACAGCCGCATCATCACTTCCTCTATAATGCCGCCGTACAGAACGGATGCCATCACACCACTCACGGTCAAGCTTGCGGCATTGGCAGATTGAATACCGTCGATCATACTGCCGAATACCCAATGATCAAGGCTGAATACGATGCCGCCTATAAGAGATATCACAAGCGTAATAATAAGGTTATTTTTCTCAAACTTAATGGGCTTCCACAGTCCGATCTTGTCTGCGAGGATATAACCGAAGAAGCCGCAAAATAATGCATAACCAACCGTCTGCACCGCACCCATGACTATCAAAACATCCGCACTTCCAAGCTCGGCAACGACTTCTGCAATAATTTCTTCGGAATAAGTATCTAACTGATAAAAGCCTACGAAAATTCCGGCAATAATTGCAATGGGCAAAAGGCAAAGGACAAACAACAAAGGTTTCTTGAATTTAGCCATTGTTTGCTCCGTCCTTATCAGCATACACCTCAACGCAAAGTCCTTTGCGACCACACTTGGGACAGGTCAGACGGCGCATTCTCGGTGTGTGGTATGCCCAAAACATTTCCTTGAACTTGGGTTTGAACACCTCGTGACATTCGGGGCAGATATAGGCAACGTGCCTGAAATAATAGACCGAAACACCTATCCCCCACGGCACCGCAATACAAGCCCAGACAACCCCCAACCACCAAAGGTCGCCGGTAATCCACAGGACAATGGCAGTCCATTGCAACGCGCTCACGGGAATGCCCGTCAGCACCATAAACCAACGCATTCTGTTCAGTTTGTTTTTTTGTTTCATAATGTGCGCTATATCACCGATAGATTCAACGGAGAAAGCTTCAAGCTCCTTCAACTCACGCTTGATGCCCTCGATCAGGGCAAGCTTCTTCTGTCGCTCGGAGAGTTCTTCGCGCAAGATCTGCTCCTGCTGTTCAAGCAAAATTGAAATGATACTTTCGGGCTTTTCCTCCGCAAACAATGCAGAAATACTGCCCAAAGGAAGTCCTGCTTCGCGCAGAAAACAGATGATGTGCATACGCTTCAGATCGTCCTCTGTGTAGAGCCTCCGACCGCCATCACTCAGCTCACTGGGTATGAGAATACCTCGGTCGTCGTAATATTGCACCGTTCTTACCGATACGCCGCACAGCTTTGCGATTTCTCCCGTTGTGTATTTTGACATAGCTTATCATCTCCTTGACGCTATAATAGCATATAACGCCGCGTTGCGAGCAACCCCTGCCGCCACGTGATTTTTCACATTTTTTCTCTACTGTCAGTAGAATTCGTACTTTTTGCCATCAAAACGGCTTTCAAATCAAAAATCGGCGTTGTGCCCTCTCGGGCACAACGCCATAGCTCATTAAGGTCTCAGACCCATACCGCCTTCAAGCGTCAGCGTCTCGCCGTTCATATATTTGAAATCGGGATTTGCAAGCTGAACGCAAACTCTGCCGATCTCGGTCTCGGGATCGCCGAAATGTCCTGCCGGGGGCACCTTAACATTTGCCTTAAATGCCTCGGGATATGCCTTTTCAAAGCTTTCAAGCTGTGCAGTCCATGCCAGCGGGCAAACCACATTGGTGTTTATGCCGTCCTTTGCCCATTCAGTCGCAGCAACACGGGAAAGACCGCGAATGCCTTCCTTGGCGGCGGCGTACGAGCACTGACCGTAGTTGCCGAAAAGTCCGGCGCCGGATGCAAAATTGATAATACTGCCCTTAGTCTCTTTAAGATACGGGTAGCAAGCTTTCATATAATAAAATGTGGCATAAAGCCCCGAATACATGGCAAGATTGAATTGCTCGGTAGTATGATCCTGAATGGTAACACCCGAAGCAGATGCCTGCGCATTGTTGATAAGCACATCGATGCGTCCGAATTCCGCCATTGCGGCATCGACCACGCCGCGAGCGACGGCCTCATTGTCTGCACCCTCACAAATATCGGCGGACAAAGCCAGCACCTTAATGCCGTAAAGGCTCTCAAGCTGTTGCTTTGCTTTTTCCAGCTTTGCGACATTTCTGCCTGTAATAACAAGATTGGCACCCTCTTTGGCATATGCGGTAGCAATACCGTATCCGATGGAACCGCATTTACCATCGGAAAGTACGGCATATCCGGCTCCTGTAATGATAGCTGTCTTACCTTTTAAAAAGCTCATGATTTTTCTCCTCTTTTGCAAACTTGATACAACTGTGTTCTTATTTATTATATCATAAGTTTTGTTGCTTGTAAAGAGTAATGCGAGCTTGAAATCGACTTCGTCGATATGAAGCAGAAGCCTTACGGCTTCTGTGAAGCGGCGGCGTTGCCGCAGAACCCTCCGAATAGTTGCTGAGTAATACACCCACGCTGTGAATAAACGCTTTGCGGGATATACACCCACGCTTCAAGGGTAACGGGCAGCTTTTACAGCCGCTTTTCTGAGTAATAATATCCGTTCGCACAACTTATGCTGTTTGTACTTGTACACTCACGCTCGATGCACGTGCGTTAGGAAGCCCTGGCGGAGAACACACATAAACTGAGCGCTGTTGCCAAAAGCAACGCCGACAGGACCAAAGATAAAGTTTTTTTCATTTATGTCCTCGTATGTCCTCGTCAAGTGTGATGTAAAAGTACAAACTCTATTTTTCAATACATATACTATCTTTCTTTAACGCGTAACACCACGCACGAGGTTTGGTAAAGCTATCGTTAGGTTTAAAAATCCCCTTTTGTCCCCAACGCGCTATAAAGAAGTCGTCAAGCTGTAGTGGAGTATCATATACAACAAGATTGTATATGATAAAAAAGATATAGTTGCCAATGCCAACAAGATTTCTAAACTCTTTATACGACACACAGGTACCTGTTAGGTCAATTTTGGAATTTAGTTCATTGATAACATTCTCATAGGCAGCTGGATTTTTTCTATATGTATCACGAGAATATTTATCAACTATTCCGTAAGGAATATATCCCTTACAAGTAGAATTGTCATTTTGGCTTTTATTGTCAAAGGAAAGTTTACAATAACATTCTCCAAAAACACCTATATCTTTATTATACAAATAAACTTTGGGATGCTTTTGTTCAAATATTGAATGTTGAATTACATCTTCCCTTGGAATTTTCTTTTGTACAATAACCGTTTTTTTCTTTTTATGATTAAATCCATGTGAGAAGTTGCAATATCCATCAGCATGGCGTTTTCTTTGAATGATGCACTAATAAGATCAAAGTCGTATGACATTGTATTTTCCTCCATAATATATCATAGATTATTATATCATATATTAAAAATAATGTCTATACGTATTTTTTCGCCCGGAATCGTGACCTAAAATTTCGCCGCAAGCGGCGAAACGTACCGTTCCTCGCATCAGGTTGCGCCTCCAAAGCAAAAAGCACCCTGTTGGGTGCTTTTGTGCATTGGCACGTGTTGACAAAAAAGATGCCACCTTGAAAATGACAAAATCCTTGTGTTATAATGGTTTTCGCACATTTTCGTTAAGTTTTTCAATAATTTTTCCTACCGCCTTGCCAGCGTCGGACTCTTTTTGGAAATCTTAAAGTTTTTACGAAAAAGATGCCATTTGCCACCTAAGTTTTTACTAAAAGATGACAGCTTAAAAATGGTTCTTTTAGTGTTTTTTCTTTTTATCAATGATGAAACAAATAACATCAACAATAAACACTACAATGTTGACAATCAGAAAAACAGTAAATATCGTCTTAGGCTGCTGCAACATAGACATAGCAGACCAATAAATTGCACCTATAGCGGTTATAATGCAAACAATCCAAAAGAAATTCTTATTCTCTCCCATAGTCTACTCCTTTATCCGAAAAAGCGCATAAACATCATAGCCATAACAGTAAACATCGAAACAAGTGTAGCTAACATAGCAACAATAACGTGAACATCTGCTTTTTTCATAAAAACCTCCAATAATCCATTAGGTGTTTACTGATCTTCTGCTTATTTAGTATACCATATTTTTGTAAACTTGTCAAGATTCCTTTGATAATACTCCATCAGCCTCTCATTTGTTCCGTCAAGCTCGTCAATTTTATTCAGAATGAGGAAATATGCGCGGTCGAGCACCTTTCGGGCGTATTCCTCATAATCGTCCTTCGGTGGTTCTTTAAGAAAGCTTTACCGTGCGAGGAGAAGATCGAGTTTTACTCGGCAATAGTGTTTGATCTCGTTTTCCATATAAAAAACTTCCTTTCGGTAGGGTTAAACGCCATTATACCGAAAGGAAGCGGAAAGTCCAGATAAGTTTTGGAAAGTTATTTGTTATCAATTTTCTTTTCAATCGTAATACACGCTTACGCGTGATTCCATGCGCGACTTCATCGCAATTACATACCAAGCCTCCTTCGTCGGCTTGGATAAAAAATTAAGCAACCCGATTGGGTTGCTTAATTTTTTGGAGGCGTTACCCGGAATCGTGACCTAAAATTTCGCCGCATGCGGCGAAACGTACCGTTCCTCGCGACAGGTAGTATCTCCAATGCAAAAAAGCACCCGCTTGGGTGCTTTTTGCGTTGGTACGCTTTTACGAAAAAGATGCCGCTATTTTTCAAAGTATTTTGCTCGTCGTATTCCTTTAACGATTAAACACACGGCCATTTCCGCCGCAAAGAATATGGCAATATTCAAAAATGGCATAATAAACGGTGCGACCGACTCGGGAATTGCATAAAAGGGATCACGAACAACAAAAAACCAATTGAAAAAATGAGAATATCCGTCAGATGTTCCGTTATAGATGTAATTACCAAGCAACGCCCACAACGTCATGCAAATAACCACGCCTAAATCGCGATAACATTTTTTGAGAACAAACTTATCGTGCTCGTATATCAACATAAGAAGCCCGTAAATCGTCATCACACTATGAAAAATCAGTGTTTGTATCACACGGTATGAAAGAGGGTGCACTGCGTGCCACATAACTCCTGCAGGATAAATAAGATAAACCATATTTGAAATCAAACCAAGCAATACAAAGGACGTTCTGTATTTTTCAAAAAATCGGCTATGATAGCTCAAAAAGCAGGTCACACACATCGCCGTACAAGCGTGAAATGGTAGTTTTTCAATATCAAATTCTCCATAAGCTAAAGGCATCAAAAAGAGATCCACTACATATAGTCCAAAGGCAATGTTAATGATTAATTGAATTACCTTTTTTCTTGCAGTATCTATTTTGTTTTTTAGAAACAAACAAAGAACTACGACAGCTGCCAGCGTCAGCACGATATAAAAAAGATGCCAACCGCCAAACAAAACAAAAATCTCGCCGCCCTTCTTATCCGATAAAAGGTTGTGCAAAAAAGAATACATATCTCTACCGCCTTTCTTGGAGTTATTATAGCATAAACCCTATTACTTTTCAATCTTTATAAATGAAAATGCTTTTCGCCACCGCGAAAAGCTACCACCGCCCGGAATCGTGACCTAAAATTTCGCCGCAAGCGGCGAAACGTACCGTTCCTCGCGACAGGTAGTATCTCCAACGCAAAAAAGCACCCGCTTGGGTGCTTTTTTGCGTTGGCGCGTGTTGACAAAAAAGATGCCAACTTAAAAATGGTGAAAGTCCTTATGTATCAAGGCTTTTTTGAAAATTTAGAAATGTTTTTACGAAGTTTTTTCGAATCGTGAGCGCCAATGTTCAACAAAATCAAAGTAGTTTTTTCTCATTGTTTCATCCAAATCATCAGGGGATGCAAGAGTGACGAGAGGAAGCTCTAAATGCTCATGGTCAAAAAAGTCGGCATCAAAACGATGCTCACATATTTCGGAAGAATCCAAAGGGATTACATAAAGTTCCTGTGCTATTCCATCACACTCTTCCAAGCATATATTTACTCCAAAGTGTTCAAGTCCTTTATAATCTTGGTACTTGATTACAGCATAGTTATGCACAAAGCACGGAAAAGATAAATCATCACACCTGCGAGGGCAAATCTCTGTGCACTCCGAACACATGATTTCAGAGTCGCAGTCAGCAGGATTTCTATAATCAGATACTTCCAAAACGGTCTTATTTGCCCCAAGCACGCACTCTGCATAGGCGTCTTCTTCAAATGTATTATTCTCCGAAAACACTTTTCGTTTAATGATTTTGTATCGGCTTTTTTCAGTTTCTTTTGTGTCTATATCTGCGTATTCTTCATAAAAACGATCAATACAAACAAGTGCTGCCTGATAAGACGAACATAAGTATTTTTCTTCGTATGCCTCAGGAGTATCTTTGATACAAAGCTCATAAACGAAACCCTCAGATACTTCGATAAAACGCGAGAAGTTCTCTTGCTCGTATTTGATATAAGTCTTTGCCAACTCCGAAACATCAAGCCTAGAGATGCTTGAAAAGCGCTCCAATAAATCTATACGTGTATCAAACGTGGGAGCGTATCTGTATATAATTTGTAAAAGTTCACTTTCACTGAACTGATGATTTATTTCTTTGATCTTCGCCTTTAGCTCGGTTGAAGGCAGTAATTCTATAATTTCGTTAACCATTACTTGATCGCCTCCTTGCTTTTTGAAATTATTGTAGGTTTATTATACCACGAAATACGCTTATTGTCAAATTCAAGAACAAGGTAAAGGTTCACTTCTACTCCCTTGCTCGAAAATGCCGATTGGCAAACGAGTGAAATATTCGCCTTGCGGCGAATGTGAAATAATTTCCTGCGGAAATTGTGAAATATCTCACTCCGTTCGATGTGAAATAAAATTTGCCCACGTTCGCGAAGCGAACATTTCACACGCCGCAGGTGTATTTCACATTTCGCAGAAATATTTCACTTGCCCGCAAGGGCAAATTTCGTTGAAAAAAGCACATCTGCTTTGCAGATGTGCTTTTTTCTGGAGGCGCCACCCGGAATCGGACCGGGGAATAAAGGTTTTGCAGACCTCTGCCTTACCGCTTGGCTATGGCGCCGTATTCAGAACGTGAATATTATATCACGATGCGCTCAGTTTGTCAATGCTTTTTTGTAAAATTCTTTCGACTTAATTTTTCGACCGAAAATTCAATTTCATTCTTCATAATATTCAGTTAAACCAATCAATGTTCGTGCAAGCGAACATTTCACATTTGCGAAGCAAATATTTCACCGCCGAAGGCGATTTCATTTGCCCGCAAGGGAAAATTTCACTGAAAAAAGCACTTGTGCTTTTTTCCTACGGGGCTCAGAACCCCTGTTTGCGCGAAAGTTCTATGAAATTTAAAGTTGAACTTAGCGCAAACGGTGGCAAATTGCAAGCAATTTGCGGGGTTCTGCGCGGCAAAGCCGCGCGATAAAAGAAACACCCGAAACTGCGTTTCGGGTGTTTCTTTTATGGAGCGGATTACGGGGCTCGAACCCGCCACCTCCACCTTGGCAAGGTGGCGCTCTACCAAATGAGCTAAATCCGCATATGAATGGTGCCTCCGGTCGGAATCGAACCAACGACACGGGGATTTTCAGTCCCCTGCTCTACCAACTGAGCTACAGAGGCATAACAGCAAGGGCTGCTGTAATGGCGACCCGGATGGGGCTCGAACCCACGACCTCTAGCGTGACAGGCTAGCGCTCTAACCAACTGAGCTACCGGGCCGGATGGTGGGAACAGCAGGGCTCGAACCTACGACCCTCTGCTTGTAAGGCAGATGCTCTCCCAGCTGAGCTATGCTCCCAAACCGTGTCGTCCTCTCGGCGACGGTCATTATTATAGCACAGTGTTTCTTATTTGTCAACACTTTTTTGAAAAATTTTTTAAAAAATTTTTATTATTTTTTATTCTCGGGCGGGACTCTTATCCCGCCCGCATTTTGGCTTGATTATTCCGCCGGACGTCTTGCCGCAATATACCACCTATCGGCATTATCTGCGGGTGCCGCAAAATCAAAGCCGCCAAGACAGTCTATATATTCCAGTCCCGACGCCGCGAGCAGCTCGCGCAGCTTATCCAATGTATAAAGTCGCTCGCATTGGGTCTCGTCAAAGCGATCATAGCTGTTGTCATCATTGCGTTCGAAAACGCTGAGCAAAAATTCGCACAGCCCGCTCTCGGCGTCAAACGAATTCTGCCAGCCGCAATAGATTCCTTTTTCCTCGTCCTCCAGAACATACGCATTATCCGCAAAAATATGCTCAAAACGATAAGGCGTACTTACATCGAACAAAAACAGTCCGCCCGGATCGAGATAATTGCGCACCGCCGCAAAGCAAGCGAGAACATCGCTCTCCTCGGTCAGATAATTTATGCTGTCAAGACAGCATAGCACCGCGCCGACGCTTCCGTAAAGCTCAAAATCCCGCATATCCTGCATCAAATACAGCGGGTTATTGATGCTCACCCGCCGCTCCATTGCCTCACCCAGCATTTCGGCACTGCCGTCGACCCCTATCATATCGTATCCGCGGGCGGCAAGCTCATAAGTCATGCGTCCCGTGCCGCAGGCGAGATCAAGAACTATTTCGGGTCGGCGCCCTATATAGCGTTCAAACGCCGCCTCGACAAAGTCCGCCCAGGCGACGTAATCAAGCTCGGCATTAAGAGTATCGTATACCTCGGCAAGTCTGCCGTAAGCTCCGCTGTCGTTCATCTTCAGCGACGGCGATCGAGGCGGTCGAGAACGCTGAGATAGCCGTCACTGCCATATTTCAGGCAACGGTTGACACGGCTGATGGTGGCGGTGCTGAGTCCTGTCTGCTCTGCGATCTCGGAATATATATAATTTTCCTTGAGCATTTTTGCCGCGTGCATGCGGCGGGACATTTCCTGAAGCTCGGAAACAGTGCACAGATCCTCAAAAAAGCTATAGCACTCCTCAAGGCTTTCCAGCGTCATTATTCCGCGGAACAAAAAATCAAGCTTTTCATCTCTTATCTTACTTTTCATATTTATGCTTACCTTTCAGCAAAAATGATTTATATTTATATTTTAATACATTTTTCTGCTAAAGTAAAGAGGTTTTTCGAAATTTATCACATATTTTACATTTTTAAATGTAAAAAACAGTGACAAATGACGAAACAAATTAAGAAAGCCTTTTCGCGCAAGCAAAAAGGCTTTCTTAGCTATTCATTATTCATTTCTTATCAGTCAAGCTCCAGCATGGAGAACAGCTTGCATATATCCCCGGCTCCCATAATGATAAGCGTATCGTCCTCGCGGATATTATTATTTAGATATTCCGCGATATGAGCCATATCCCCCACATATTCCGCGCGCATTCCTATCGCCTGTGCAAGCTTCTCGGCGCTGACTCCGCAGTCCTCACCGACTCGTGCGGCGTAAATATCGGCGACGATAACTCTGTCCGCAGCTTCAAACGCCGTTGCAAACTCATCGAACAGCGCTGCTGTGCGGTTGTATGTATGCGACTGAAAGACACAGATCAGCTCGCCTCGGCTGTCATCGGGGCGTACCGCCGCCAACGCTTCGAGCGATGCGCGTATTTCGGTGGGATGGTGCGCGTAATCATCATAAACACGGGCCCCCTTCAGCTTGCCCTTGTACTCCATGCGACGTGACGCGCCCGTAAAATATCCCAATCCACGGCATATATCCTCGGCAGGTATGCCGCAAAGGTCGGCAACAGCAAGAGCTGCCAGGGCGTTTGAAATGCTATGCAGCCCGGGGATGGCAAGATGGACACGACACAAAAACTCGCCGCGGCGCAGCACGTCAAATGAATATTTTCCGTTTTCGGCAACGATATTTGTTGCAAGATAATCGGCTCCCGGGCTGTGCAAACTGAATGTCACCGTCGGCACGCCTGCTCTTTCGACCACCTCACGGACATTTTCGTCGTCCGCATTTGCGACCACACACTCGCAACCGGGTCTCTTAACAAAAGCTTCGAATGAATTTTTTATGTGATCGATACCCGAAAAATAATCCAGATGGTCGGGCTCAATGTTGAGTATGACCGCTATGGTCGGGTAAAAATCCAAAAAGGAGTCGCGGTATTCGCACGCCTCAAATATCATGCTGTCGCGGCTTCCGACACGCCACGCGCCGCCCATTTTGGCAAGCTCCGCCCCCGAAAGCACGGTCGGGTCGACACCCGCATCCATAAATACAGAGGCGCACATGGAGGTACAGGTGCTCTTGCCGTGCATGCCCGAAATGCCTATACGGCGGCGGTATCCCGTCATAAGATATCCCATATAATCGGCGCGGGAAATGCAGGGCAATCCCGCCGCGCGAGCCGCGGAATATTCGGGGTTGTCATCGGGGATGGCAACAGTATAGACGATAACGTCGCACCCCTCTATATTTTCTGCCTTATGCTCATATGATATCTTTATGCCCTCGCGTTCAAGGCGCTCGCAAAGCGCACTGCGGGTATGATCTGAGCCGGCAACATAATAACCGGATGCATGAGTCAGATGAGCCAAGGAGGACATATTGATGCCGCCGATGCCGATGAAAAAAACTCCTCGGCAGTCTTTCAAAATGTTGCGAACGGCATCCGCGCCGTAATGTGTATTTTCTGTCAACATAAAAACGTATCCTTTTCCGAACGCCACGGACAAAATAAGCTTGATACGTGAAAGATTTTTGTGTTTTTCACAAAAAAATTTCACGGCCATTGAATAACCGTCACAATGGTATTCTATACTAATAATCGTAAATTGGTTATTTGTTCCGCACGGGCGGAGCATACCGAACTCAATTTTTGAATGATCTAAAAACTTTATAATGCAAAAAGCTACAGGAGGAAAAAAGCTATGCAGATCACAGACATCAAAGTCAGAAAATTATTTGATGACGGACCCATGAAGGCAATCGTATCCGTGACATTTGACGGTCAGCTCGCGGTACATGACATTAAAGTAATAAACGCACGCGATAAATTCTTCATCGTAATGCCCAGCCGCAAAAACCCCGACGACACCTACCGCGATATTGTACATCCCATCAACGCGCAGTTCAGAAGCGTTCTTGAGAGTGCTGTGATCGCAGCATACGATCAGGCGCTCAAGGATGCCGAGCTTGCCGCCGAGGCAGAGGCCGCTGAGGAGAGTGAGGAGCTCGTCGACGCAACCGTCTAAAAATCAAAAAGTGTGATACCCCGTTCCGCGAAAGATGCAGATCTTTTGCGGAACATTTTTATTTTATACACTGCCCCAGCTGAGCAGCACGCCGTTATCCCGCAGCTCCACGACGCCGAACGACGGCTCTCCGCCATCGCGCGGCGACCCGAGCGAGCCCGGATTAAAAACATGAAGCGGTTTTTGAAGCGTCACGCAACCGAGCGTGTCACCCTCGGCGAAGTGCGCTTCATGCTTGACATGCGTGTGACCATAAAGCAGTATGTCCGCGCCCTTTGAGGCGGCGTAAGCGGCGGCGCGGTCGATACCGCCCGAGGAAACGCCGTGGCGGTCACCGTGCATCATAAGTATTCTGTACGAGCCCAGCGTGACCGTAAGCTCTGCGGGCAGGTCGGTCATGCCCATAAGGCTCCAGACATCGCAGTTGCCCCGCACCGCAAAAAGTGTTGAACCGAGCGGCTCGCAGCGCGTGATGTCGGCGTAGCCGTCACCGAGAAAAAGTATGGCATCGGGCGGCTTTATCTGTGCGGCGAGTGCCGCGCGAAGTCTGTCGGACTTGCCGTGAATATCCGATACGACAAGCAGTGTCATTGCACCTGCCATGTCACACCCGCGCCGCTATCGGCTTGAAGGCGGCGGGCGTGACGCACTCACAGCCCTCGGGCAGGCAAAATCTCAGCGCGCCCGAAAGCATTGTCAGCTTTACACTCTCATGCTCTTCCAGCTCGCCGTCTATACTGACGGAATGCTTGACCGGGAATTTTATGTCCAGGCTTGAACAGCGAACATATTCGGCGATCTCGGGCGCATCGCGGCGATCGACATATGTACCATCCTTATAAGAGGGCAACAGCGACAACAGCTTGCGGCGCGTTACATTGTTGATAAAGCATACATCCATCGTACCATCCTCGGGCGTGCCATACGGCGTCGAATGAAAGCCGCCGCCGCAATATGCGCCGTTTCCAACGCAGGTCAGAAGCAGGTCTTTATCCTGCGGTTCACCGTCGTCCACCGAAACAGTAATGCGCACACCCGGCTTTTTGATGAGCATTTTGATAACGCCGGCGACATATGCCAGCTTGCCGGGAATAAGTGGATTTTTCTTGAGACTCACCACCTGCTTTACCACCTCGCAGTCAAAGCCGGTATTAAAGGTGTTTACAAAATATCTGTCGTTATATTTTATGAGGTCTATGCGGCGAATGCTCCCGCGTATCTGGGAGACTATATCCAGAAATTTCTCCACAGGATGAAAATTGCGCACAAAATCATTGCCCGTGCCGACGGGAATAACGCCGACTGCGGCACACGAAAAGCCCGCCGCGCCGTTGACGACCTCGCACAGCGTTCCGTCGCCTCCGCAGGCGTAAAATCTGGTCTCCTCGCCCGCAACACACGCCGCGCGGACATAGCGCTCGGCATCGCCCGGCTCGGTAGTGCGGTAAACAGAGTATTCGACCCCCTCCGAACGGCAAGCGTTGTTTATATCGGCTTCAAGCTTTGCCTGAGCCTTGCCCTTTCCGGACGCGGGATTGATGATAAAGCAATGTTTCATGTGTTTTGACCTCATGTTTTTAAGCATATCTATATAATTATACCACTTATTCGACAGTTTGTCCATAGCAAACAGCAATTTAATGCCTTGCACACACAAAAAGCCCCGCTATGCGGGGCTTTTTGAATATTAATCGATATCCCAAGATATACCCAAGTTGAGCGAAAACGGCGTTGAATCTATCTCTAAAACAACGTATTGAATAAAATAATATCCCGATTCGGTCACTGTATATTCAAAAATTTCCACATTATCCACAGCCGATGTAGAAGATGCCCAGTGTATAGACGAAGATACTTGCATTAGTGCAATGTCTATATCAGTTCCATAAACATTATTACTCAGTATAACATCATCATTGCTTTTCATAAACGTTGCTGCGACTCTAATAGTATCACCGGCATTTAGATATAGTGATACCGCAGTATCAAACTGATAATCCAACTCTGATACTGACTGTGAAATAGTAAAAAATCTTTGGTTCTGCACCGCGTATAACGCTTCGCTGGCATCAAGAAGACCTGCACCGGATCTATCTCCAAGCAAAGTCCCTCTATCCATTGGATAAGCGTTGCTTATCAGATCTGGATTAGCGGAAGCGGACAAAATCGCTTTTACAGCCATCGGATTGGATATCAACGAATTGTTTTTCTGCATCATAAGCGCCACCGTTCCCGTAACAAATGCAGCGGAGCAGCTTGTACCTGTTAGTCCACCGGTTGTTTCATCTGCACTGTGTGGCGGAAATATGATATTTGTCCCGGAAGCAACTATATCCGGCTTATTAGTTCGATATATATTTTCCGTAACCAAACTATCCACATGCACTTCATACGGACTGCTTTTTGACAACTCGGTATTTACGTTTCCAACGACTATTGCATTGTATGCATGTGCGCTTGAGGACTTAATGCCATTAGTAAGTGTATCTTTCTCTCGGTTGCCAACCGAAAGACACATGGTGAGCATATTGTTGTGTATTTGCTCATCAATATATGCACTTACGTTTGTATATCCCATAGATCCCAATACAAAGCTGCCGTTAATAACATTAACTCCTCTTGCCAGCATTAGTTGTATTGCCGTTTGAAAATTGGCGAAATCCTAGAATTGAGTATAATATACAGTTGCTTGGGGCGCTACACCTCTATAAGTTAACCCGGACACCGTGGTAGCATCCCCTGCAATAATTGATGTAATATATGCCCCATGTGAATCATAATTGCCCGATATGTAGTTGTCGCCGGAAATTTCGGAATTGGTTATTCTGAATATTCTTGTTCCAATGGAGCCTGATATCATCGAGTATTGTGGATTTAGTCCGACTGTATCATATCCAGGTTCAACATATTCGATTACTCCTATTTTTATGCCGCTGCCATAGCTACCGGAAAAATATGTGTTTTGTGCCAATGTAATATTTAACCGTTCTTGATTACTTGAAGCACTGGTATATAAAGCATTTTCTGCAGGAACATCAACATAATGATCCAATCTGTTAACTATTTCCACATCAGCAATAAAAGAAATATATTGTTTTTTGGTTTCAATTATTATTAAGGAAGAATGATCCTGTATTGACAGTAATGAATATTCCACATCGGAATTGTCAAGCAATTGAATAAAAGAATCATTGTGCGTCGACTGAATGTCGGCAACACTGCTGCGCCATTTCTTCACATATTCTTGCTGTTTGCCAATGGCGGCTATTTCAATCAGCTCCATGCCCTCATCAAGACAGCGATATATCTCAGCATCTGTCATTATTTCATCAATGCTGTAAAGCTCTCTGATATAATTAGCATCGTTACTGTTTTTTCGATATGACAGTATATTGGCAGTCGTTTCTATCTCTCTCATTTCCGACACTATCTTTTTTTCAAATCCTTCTTGGTCAGTAAAATCCTTTGATTTTATTCCGTATTTATGCTCCAACTGTATTTCCACCAAAGATAAGTCAATTAGATCCAACCATACATACATGGGTATCATTTCGTCATCAGCGGCCGTACTTATTGCTAATTGCAATTCATCGGATATCTTATCCTCATTTGGTGGAGACGAATCGTTAGCAATAATATTAAAAGAATAACTGTTAATTAATACAACCACTGACATTAAAAATATAAACACAGACACTATACGTTTTGATTTTTTTATAATTTTTCCTTTCTGTAGTAAATAATTAATATAATCTGAAATATCGGTGTTTTATCGATTGTTCTTTGTATTTCCCTGACATTTCCGTTATATAAACAAAAAATCCCATCGCTGTATTGCTTGCTTCGGGGCGAGCAGTCGGATGCACTTGAACGATATCAATTCCTATTGTTTTGTAGCTTATTTTGCGACCGGACACATCAAATTTATAGCCGGTATGCCCGGTTTCTATGATTGTCAGCACAAGATAATTTTTTTCGAAAAACTCATCATCGTACTTGCTTAGATCTGTAGATGTATCCTCTGGACACCAAGCCGAATGGTCCGCAGCCCTGAAGCCCTCCCAGCCTCCGGAGGTTATAACAAAGCTTTTTATGCCCGGTGTGACGCCCGCCACACCGCCAAAACTGTCAGAATCCCACGGATCGAACAGCTCGGTCAGTTCCGAGGGATTTCCGACATACAATGGCTCGGCTTTATATGTTGCGCGCGTGCGGTACATAAGAACACATGAAGACATAAGGCTCGCACACATGCATACGGCAAGCAAAAGTAAGATAAGTCTTTTTTTCATATTCAAAACCTCCTTATATTTGTTTTATGGGTAAAAAAACGCATAATGCGACCTTTGTGCATTATGCGTTTATTTTCTCGATGATATCGGGGGCAGTCGAAAGACAATAAACGCACGGGAGGGAAAAATTTGTGTGTTCGTCGCCGAGGGCTACCTTTACTACCTTATTATACAGTGTATTTTCTGCATTGTCAACTTCTTTTTGACTAAAATGTTCATTTCTGGTATATTGCACAAAGTTCTTGTGCAACCGATCATCCGGCTCCTATATGTATATATTATCAATGACCGCGAAGCATACATAAAAACCAATACAATATTACCGCATAGTCTCAAATCGGACTTGAATAAACGCACCTTTTGTGATAAAATAAAAGGCAAGATATATCTGCAAAAGGAGTTTTTTATGAAGATAACCGCCTCCTCGCGTTTCCATACCGTCCACCCCGCAGGGCGCTTCACGCCCGTTGAGATGGCGGAGCATTTTCACAAGGTCGGCTTTGAGGGCTTTGACTTTGACATGAACGAATACACCGACGTTTACGATGCCTCCGAGCGCGACAGCATCATTTCCTCTCTTGCAGACCGCGCCGCGGCGCTGGGTCTTTCCGTCAATATGTGCCACCTGCCCTTTTACGGCAAAAAAGACTCCCGTATGCTTGACCTCGAGCTCAATTATAAGCTCATAAAGCTCGGCATCGAGGGCGCGGCGCGTCTCGGAGTCAAAAACGGCGTAATACATCCCCAGCCGCTTATAATGCCGCGCGAGCAGTTTGATGACGAGGACTGCTTCAAAAAAACTATAGAATATCTCACTCCCCTCGCCGAGCACGCTGCCAAGCACGGTGTACGGCTGTCGGTCGAAAACATGAGCAACCACGCCTGCGTCAACGGCATCTACCGCTATTGCTGTACCGCAGAGGAGGTCGCGCGCGTCGCCGACTATTTCGGTGCGGGCGTCTGCTGGGACTTCGGCCACGCGAACTCAGTCAAAATACCTCAGGGCGACTCGCTCCGTTATCTCGGCCGTCGCATAACCGCACTGCACATCAACGACAATAACGGCAACAAGGACGACCATCTGCTTCCTTTCTGGGGCACTGTTGACTGGCATGACGCCATGCAGGGCCTGCGCGACAGCGGCTATGACGGTTGCTTCAACTACGAATGCCGCATGATAAAGATTCCGGCCGAGCTTCGCGATGAGCTGGGCGCATACGCCGTAGCGCTCGCAAAACGGCTCCAAAACTTCTGATCAAAACATTCGGAAAGGGTCAACATAAATGAGCACAACGCAAAAACAGCGCAAAAACATACTTTTTATTCTTACCGATGACCAGGGTGCATGGGCTATGCACTGTGCGGGCAACGATGACATACACACCCCCAATCTCGACCGCCTTGCCGCCTCGGGTGTCCGCTACGAAAACTTTTACTGCGTCTCTCCCGTCTGCTCTCCCGCCCGGGCTTCAATTTTATCGGGCAAGATCCCCTCTGCTCACGGCGTCCACGACTGGTTGGACAAGGGACTTATCGACGAATCCTCCTGCTCGGACGATCTGCTCGAGGCCTTTGCCATGGACGACCCGCCCTTTGATTACCGCTGGCCCAAGCACGCCCTCAAAGGTGACCGCGCCATCCGCTATCTCGACGGACACAAGACTTTTACCGAGGTGCTGCACGACAACGGCTATACCTGCGGTATTTCGGGCAAATGGCACGTCGGCGCGGCCGATCAGGTTCAGGCGGGCTTTGACGATTACTGGAAAACACTTGCCATCGGCGGCGGCGACTACTATTTCCAGGTCGGACTCGAGGACGGTAAAATGCGCCCTCTGCCGGGTCAGTACGTCACCGATTACATAACCGACAACGCGCTCAAATTTCTTGACGAACGCAATACCGAAAAGCCTTTCTGCCTGTGCGTTCACTACACGGCGCCGCACTCACCGTGGTCGGAGGGAAGTCACCCCGAGGAGTACATGGCAATGTACCGCGACTGCCCCTTTGATTCCATACCCGAGGAGCCGCCACACAAGTGGAGTCCCGGCGCCGACAAGACCTGGGCCGAATGGAGCTCGGTTCCCCATCCCGGTGTCCGCTTTATCCGCGCAAAATACGCCCCCATCCGCGAGACGTGGAGCGAATACCGCCGTGAGTCGCTGACGGGCTATTTTGCCGCCGTCACGGCGATGGACGCCGCAGTCGGCCGTCTGCTCGACAGACTTGAAGCAGATGGGCTCACCGAGGACACCTTAGTCGTGTTCACCAGCGACAACGGCAGCAACATGGGTCACCACGGCATTTTCGGCAAGGGCAACGGCACATATCCCGTCAATATGTATCAGACCTCCACCTGCGTACCCGGTCTGTTCTCCTGCCCCGGCACTATTCCCGCAGGTCGCGTCCTGCCCAATATCCGCAGTCACTACGACCTTTACGAAACCTTGCTTGATTTCGTCGGCATCGACTTCCGGAAAACGGACGACATGCCGGGCGAGAGCTTTGCCGCCGAGTTGCTCGGCAAAGCACCCGCCGAGCAAAGCGACGCGGTGGTCTACGACGAATACGGCCAAACACGCATGATATGCACGCGCGGCAACGACGGCTTTTTGAAGCTTGTGTGGCGCGGCGAGGACGGCCCCGCCGAGTTCTACGATCTTACTGCCGACCCCGGCGAGCGCATAAATCTTATCGACAATCCCGCCTATGCCGACAAGATAGCCGTCATGAGGTCGCGGCTTATCGCGTGGTTCGAAAAATACGTCAATCCCAAGCTTGACGGCTCCAAAGAGGACGTCCGCGGCAAGGGGCAGATCGACAGTCATACGTTTATTAAATAATCTCGATATTCGCCAAAGGCGAATATCATATCGAAACCAACCTATCAGCAAAGCGGATAGGTTGGTTATATCGAATTTGCCGAAGGCAAATATATCGAGATTGCTCGCTATGCGAGCAATCATATCGACAAAAAACCGGGACAAAGAATCGTTTTTCTCTGTCCCGTTTTTTTGTCAGACTGTCATCGTTTCGCATATAATGGCTATAGAACACTATTTCGAAAGGATAAAATTATTATGCAACTCGACAGAAACGCTATAGACCGTCTGCTCTCCATGAGCGATTCCCAACTCAAATTTATTATTACCAAGCTCGCCGTTGACAACGGTCTCGATCTCGCCACATTTAACATAAGCAGTACCGACATCGGCTCCATCCGCCGAGCACTCGCGAACGCCACCGACGCCGACCTCGCGCTCGCCACCGAACAGCTGACGCGGGGCAAGAGAGGCGGCCGCTGATGGACGCTTACCGCCCGCCGACAGAGGACAGCGCGCCTTCCCCTCTCGGCGATGCGCTCGGCTCATTGCTTTCCGACCCCGCGATGCTGTCGCGCATATCGTCACTGATGGGCGCACTGTCTGGCGGAAAGCCGGACAGTAACACTGCGGACAGCGACACGGCAAGCGACGACGCGCAATCACAGTCTGCTTCGACACAAACTGCCGAGCCCGCACAGCCGGCAAACGCCCCCCCGCCCGGCAATCTCGAGGGGGGGCTGGCATCGGTGCTTTCAAATCCGGAGCTGATGGCAAAGCTGCCCGAGGTCATGGCAACACTTGCCCCAATGCTCACGGGCGGAAAGCATCAAAACGATGAAAATTCCCACAAGGACGGCGACAAGGAGGACGGCAAGGATCAAAAGCACGCACAGTCCTGCGATAAAAGAATAGCACTGCTGCGCGCCCTCAAGCCGTATTTGAGCCCTCGCCGCTGTGAAGCCATCGACTATATCATTAAGCTCGACCGCATCGGAGACTTACTTCACACCTTAACATAGCACCCAAGAAAGGTTTGGTAACGTATGTACGCTAAGGAGATACGTCCGCAAAGAAGGTCGCCCTACATCACCCCACCCCAAAATTACAGCGGAACGGCATTTTCGGACACACCGCCCGACATGCCCCCCGTAGCACAGCCGATCGCCGTGCCGCAATATGATACGCCGACCGCCGTCTCAGAGTCTGACGACCAACAGCCCGAGCTTGACGCCGCCGAGCAAGTCGAAGCGGAGAGCATCCCTGCGGGATCGGAGACAAGAGAGCCCGCCGCCGAGGCGCACAGCGAGCCAAGCGAGCCCGCCTCGGCCGCGCCTCGGCGCCCCGTGCAAAAAGGAATTTTGGCGTCGCTCATTCCGCCCGGTTTTTCGGACAGCTGCAACAGTGAGTTCGGATTTGAAGAGCTTTTGCTGGTCGGACTGATCTTTTTGCTGTCGCAGGGCGAGCGGGACACCGACATGCTGCTGATACTGTCGCTCCTGCTGTTTTATAGGTAGCTCAAATTTGCCCGTGCGCATTGACAAAACGCCTTTGCAGTGATATACTGATTATATACCACGGCAAAGGAACAAACAAATGAAAAACCGTATTCTGAAAATATTTACCGAGCTGTGCCGGCATCATATCAGTGCACTGCTCGCCGTCACACTCATTGACATGGCGCTCGCACGGGCGGGCTCGTTTACAACAATATGCTTTTCGCTTCTGCTCCCCCAGCGCCTGCTTGTAGGTGGTGAGGCGGCGTTCTTAACTACCGATATGCTCAGCTTCCGCATTTACAGCTGGTTGCTTATCGCCGTTTGCTTCGCACTGTTTGTGCTGTGCATTGTTTTTTCTTACCGCCGTCCCGGTTGGCTGATATGCGCCGCCGTCATGACACTGCTCGACATAAGCGTCGCCGTCTGGTTTATAATCAGCAAGCATGATGCCAGCTATTATGTCGATATCGCGGTGCACAGTTGGATAATTATCGCATTGATAGCGGGATATATACTGCAACGCGTCAGTAGCCGTCCCGCCAAGCCAACGTCAGATATCGCCGCAAACGCCCCTGTACAGGCAATTCCCGCAGCAGATGCCACGATCGGCATGACAGGTCTTGTTTTTGCCATGGAGGACGAGGCGCTTCAAGTACTCAGCCATTATGAGCTCGACAAAAAAGAGGTCATGGGGCATACCGTCTACTCGCGCGAGGGCGTAGGTATCACGGCAATAATCGCGGGCATGGGCAAGGTATCGGCACAGGTCGCCACCTCAATACTCATTCATCTCGGCTGTGACCGCATCGTCAACATAGGCACCTGCGGCTGTACAAACGGCAAATATGCCCCCGGCTCGCTCGTTATTCCCAATGTTTTTTACGACGGAGACTTTGACCTTTCCATGCTTGATATAACCTCAAAGGATCCTGCGGGAGTAAACACCGTCGAGGTGGAGGTACCTGTTCCTTGTTACACTTATTCCACGTTTGTCACGGACGACCGCGCTCCCGACGGCATCGTCGAAATGGAGGCATACGCTGTCGTGGCGCAATGCCGCGCGTTCGGCGTACCCGTAACGGTCATCAAAATCGTCTCGGACGGAGGTAACGTCGATGAATTCGAAGGCAATGTCGACTCGGTCATAACACGCCATCTGGACGAGATAAAACAAATTATCGAGGCGTAAATAAAAAGCTGTGCGTACGCACAGCTTTTTATTTACGGTTCAAGAAGTAGCAATCCGTTAGCAACGGAGCGCAACGCGCCCTCCGAGGGACTGTTTTCGACTACAAACTCACCGCTCGCATTCTTCAGCACAAAGGTGGACGAGCCACCGCCGTCAAGGTTGATAGCCTCCGAACAGCCAAGCGATGCGAACAGCTCGGCAAGGTCGGCAAGCGACGCGCCGTTTGAGATCGCGCTCTGTCTGCCGTCGACCACCATAAGGACCACGCTACCGTCCGGCTTTATGCCGACAGCAGTTCTCGGATGGCGTGTGTCACCAAACTCCGTGCCGACACCGAGGCTTGACGTAGCGTCATTTCTCAGCATTATGTGCGAGCCTCCGACTGCTGTCTCCAGCATGCCCTCATATTTTTCATATTCAGCCGCCGTGCCGATAACGGGCGTGCCGTCTTTGGTTATGCCAAACCACGGGCGGTCGCCGGTACCCGTCAGTGCGACGCCATCCTTAATGCAAAGCCCGCGCATAACATTTGTACCGCCCATATCGAAAAAGTCGGCATTGATACCCGCGATGACCTTTTTGCCGTTTGACACCGCCGCTTTTATCTGGTTTGGAATGTTCGACACCTTACCCGTTTCAGTTCCATCCGAAGGCATAGAGGTAGCAAAGCTTGCTGCGCCGCTCTCCACCGTCAAAATATAGGCGCGGACGGGGGCACCGTCGGGGTCGTAATACAGCCGCTCCTCATATGTTATGCCGTCGGCAACACTGCGCACTGTCACGCTGTCAAGGGACAATGAATTCGTTCCCTTTGGAATATAAATTCCCGTCACAGTTTCGCGGCCGAGCGAAACTGCCACATCTCCCTTGCCCTCCACGGCAAGATATTCCGCAACAAAGCGCGATGCGGCGCTTTTGCCGGTGCCGGACGACTTGAAATCAATAATTATGTCATCGCCCGACTCGGTTATGTAATAGCGCGCCGTTCCGTAAGGCTTGAGGTCAAGGTGCGCGCCGCCCTTGTCGGCACAACCGAAATATATGGCGGGGCCGCCCTCATAGTCTGCAGTCGCGACAACGGACAAGACTTTGCCCGTCAGCTTATCCACCGCGTCAACAATAATATCAACGCCCGTCGCGGTCACTGTCTTTGCCACCAGCGTGTACTCGGAAATGTCGCGTTCGCCCAGCTTCAGTGAATTGATTTCATATGTATGCTTGTAGCTGTCCGTCGTGCCCGTCTCAAGCTGAACCGCACTGCCCGCCGACAAGACTTCCTCGGTCTGCTCGTTTTCCTCATAACCGACAACGTCCGCGAGAAATGCCCTTGCGGCCTCAAGTGTCGCTTCGGGCGACCCGCCGCAAATGGCGATAACATTTGGGCTTACAATGCGGTATTCCCAATCATAATACGAAAGCTGTGCCCCCAGCTCCTGCGACTCGGTGCGGTTGGTATCGCCCACAAGTATTTCAAACTCAAACGGTTCTATCTCATCGCCGACCCTTACAAAATCCGTTTTAAGCGCGCACCGAATGCCGTATGCGCTTTGAATGCCGCGATACAACAGCTGATACGCCTGTATCTCATACTCGCTCGCCTCATCCGCGCGAAGCAGCACAAAGCTGTCGGTCAGCGTAAATTTAACGGGCGGCGCGGCCGTTGTCGTTTCAGCGGGCGTCGCATCAACAGGTGTATCCGCAGAGGTACTGTCCGAGGTATCGGCGGGAGTGTTATCACCGCATGCGGCGGCAGACAGCAGTAAGCATATCAGCAGCACCGCCGAAAGTATACGCAAATATGTATTTTTCATATCCGCACTCCATCAATCAAGCACAACGGACTTTTTCTTACCGTTCTTATTTTTCGGATATTCTCTTATTCTTACGATATAGTCCATATTGACCGCCTCGGTATTCTTGCCATTGTCAAGCAATACGGCACCGTCGGTCACCTCTTTGACCGTGCCCGGGATCTGACTACCGTTAAATGTATATATCAAGCAATCCTTGCCGATAAATTTTTCAGCCAAAGCCTTCATTGGAAGCCTCTCCTTATTATCTTTTTTGTGTATTATATTACAAATCACATCCGCCTGTCGCTGTCTGTATATCATAACGAATATTATCACCCAAAGCATGCCAAGCGGGATATACATAGCAGGATTCAAAATTTCCTCCTTATTATGGCAAAGCGCGGGAGGTCTATGACCTCCCGCGCAAATGTAAGCATTATGCCTCTTGAGATTTCTTGTATTCCTCAACGATCTTTGCGGTGATGTTGCCGGGAACGGTGTCATATCCGGTTACCGAATATTCCATCGAACCCAAGCCCTTGGACATAGCGCGCAGAGCGATCGGGTAATCCACGATTTCGGATTTGGGTACAAGCACCTGAATGGTGGTGTAACCGCTCTTGCCCTCTGCGGGGTTCATACCCATAACACTGCCGCGTCTCTTATTGACGTCACCCATGATATCGCCAACCAGCGAATCGGGAACGGTGACGAACATATCGCCTACAGGCTCAAGCAGCACGGGAGCCGCAAGCTCAAGGCACTTCTTATATGCGATCTGAGCCGCTGTCTTAAAGGAAAGCTCATCCGAGTCAACCGCGTGGTAGGAGCCGTCATAAAGATCTGCCTCAAGGCTTATCATCGGGAAACCTGCCGCGCCCTTGAGCATGGAGTCCTGCAGACCCTTCTCAACTGCGGGATAGAAGTTCTTCGGAACAGTACCGCCGACGACGGAAATATTGAATGTCAAGCCCTCAGCCTCACCGGGAGCAAAGCGGATCTTAACGTGGCCGTACTGACCCGAGCCGCCGTTCTGCTTCTTATGCTTACCCTCGACATCAACTCTCTTTGTGATCTTTTCGCGGTATGCGATCTTGGGCACATCGTATTTAACATTGACACCAAAGCGGTTTTTCAGCTTTGCGGCGAGAACTGCAAGGTGCATATCACCGATACCGTGAACCAGCATCTGCTTGGTCTCGGCGTTATTCTCATAACGGATGGTGCGATCCTCCTCGCACATCTTGGTAATAGCCTGCGAGATCTTGGACTCATCAGCGGTGGAGGCGGGGATCATGGTCTGAGAATAATAGGGGGTGGGATATGTGATCTTGGCATACTCAAACGCGCTGTTCCAGGTCAGAGTATCGTTTGTATTGGTGTTATTGAGCTTTGCGACCATACCGATATCGCCGCAGCACAGCGAATCGACCTCGGTCTGCTTTTTGCCCTTCATGACGTAGATATGCGCCATCTTTTCGTTGTCGCCCGTGGTACGGTTTACAAGAGTAGCGTCCTTTTTAAGCGTACCGTTCATGACCTTGAAGAAGGACATCTTACCTACGAACGGGTCAGCGACCGTCTTAAAGACGAACATTGCGGGCTCACCATCGGGATTGATCTCCATCTCGCCGCCGTCAGCGAGCTTTTCGTTGCCCTTTGCGGTGTGACGCGGGAAGGAATCAGCCACCTTGTCAAGCAGTGTCCAAACGCCCCACAGCTTTGTAGCCGCGCCGCAGAATACGGGAATGATATCGCCGCGGATGATGCCCTCATGGATAGCGTTGAGCGCTTCCATGACGCCGATCTCCTCGCCCTCGAAATACTTCATCATCAGCTCCTCGTCGGCGCTGGCGACAGCCTCCATGAGCATGTCGCGGAAGTGAGCGGTGGACTCCATAGACTCCTCGGGAATGATCTCGACGCTATGGCGACCATTCTTATCGAAAACGTGAGCGGTCTGCTCGATAAGGTCGATAGCACCGACCACCTCACCGTTCTTGACCATAGGAATGGTCAGCGGGCAGACGGACTTGCCGAATTTATCGTGAAGCGCGTCCAGCACCTTGCCGAAACGGGCCTCGTTATCGTCAAATTTGTTAATGAAGAATGCTTTGGGCAGACCTGCGGCGGTGGCATAGTCCCATGCCAGTTCGGTTCCAACCTCGATGCCGGCTCTCGCGTCCATAACGATGACCGCGCTGTCGGCGACACGGATAGCCTGTGCGGCCTCACCCGTGAAATCAAGATATCCGGGGGTGTCGAGAACATTGACCTTGACATCCTTCCATGTCAGATTAGCGAGAGAGAGCGACAGCGAGAAACCGCGCGATATCTCCTCGGCATCATAGTCGCAAACAGTGTTACCGTCGGTGATCTTGCCAAGACGGTCGGTACCTCCGCTTATATACAGCATAGCCTCTGCCAGAGATGTTTTTCCGCATCCGCTATGTCCGAGTAACACAACATTTCTGATTTTTTTGGTATCCAAATTCGCCATGATAAATTACCTCCTTAACTATAACGTCAGTTTGTTGCATATGTTCATTATATCTTATTTGAGCTTATTTTGCAAGAGCATTTGCATGATTTTGTCATTGCAACGACATAGAAATCCGGCGCCGTTTTTTGTGAGTTTTGCACAAAATCACAGTCCAAACAGCCGCCCGGCGTTGTTTCGTGTCAGCCGTGCCATGTCCTCGGGTGTCATATCAAACAGCCCCGCCAATGTTTCGACGGTGTGAATCATGAGCCCCGAATGATTTAATTTTCCTCGATGGGGATGGGGCGCGAGATAGGGGGCGTCGGTCTCGACAAGCAGCCTGTCGGTCGGTACCGTCGCGGCGACAGCGCGCACGCGATCGGCGTTTTTAAACGTTACAACACCCGAAAACGAAATATACCAGCCGCGCCTTACCAGCTCTTTCGCCATCTCGGCGCTTCCGCTGTAGCTGTGAAAAACGCCGCGCACCTCCGGGTGCTCAAGCACCATATCGAAGCAATCGCCATGCGCCTCGCGGTCATGTATAACAACCGGAAGTGAATATTTTTGTGCCAGCTTCATCTGCTCGCGCAACACATACGCCTGCAATTGCTTGTCGACGGGCTGCCAATAATAATCCAGGCCGATCTCGCCCAGCGCCACTATTTTGTGTTTTTTTCGCTCGGCGAGCAGTGCGTCAAGGGCTGAAAGCTCGGCTTCAATATCGGCACATTCCTGCGCGTCGGTCGGGTGTATGCCGACAGCGACATACATGCCCTCATACTTCGCCGCCGTTTTTATGACCGACTCGGCGTCGGCCATATTTGTGGCGACGTTTATTATGGTTCCGACCTCGCCCGCAAACAGCTCCGAGAGCAGTGCGTCGGCACCGCCCTCGAACTCATTTTCAAAGCGAGCGTCGTTATAATGTGCGTGTGAATCGAAAAGGCGAAGCATTTATCTGATCCTCTCGCCGAGCGGTGTGTCGTCGGCAAGGAATACGACTCTTACCTGCTCCTCGCCCGACGCCAGTATCATACCCTGCGACTCAATGCCGCAAAGCTTTGCGGGCGCGAGGTTTGCAACCATTGCAACGCGTCGGCCGATCAGCTGCTCGGGCTTATAGAATTTGGCGATACCCGAAACTACCTGTCTTTGCTCATATCCCAGATCAAGCTGAAGCTTGAGCAGTTTTTTAGCCTTCGGAACAGGCTCGGCGGCAAGCACCTTTGCGGTGCGAAGCTCGACCTTCATAAAGTCATCGATGCCGATAACGGCACAGCCCTCCGGCTTTTCGGGCACGGCATCCGCCTTTGCTTTTGCCTCGGCGGCGGCACGTGCGGCTTCAAGCTCGGCGTTCAGCTGTTCCATCATCTTTTTCTCGTCAATGCGGGCGAACAGCACCTTGGAGTCGCCTACCGTCTTGCCCGCCTCAAGCTTGCCGAACTCGCCGATAAACTCATCGTACAGCAGATATCCTGCGTTGGCACGACCGATCTCGTCGGCCGATCTCTTCAACTCGGCCAGCTCATTTTCGGCGTTCAGCTCGCGCAATATTTCCTCGGCGGTAGCGGGGATAAAGGATGTCAGCAGCACTGCGGCGGTGCGGATAACCTCCAGCAGATTGTAAAGAACTGTACCAAGTCTCTCCTTTTGCGCCTCGTCCTTTGCCAGCGACCACGGCGTTGTCTCGTCTATATACTTGTTGGCGCGGCGAAGCATGGTAAAGATCGCCTCGACGGCATCCGAAATGTGATAGCCGTCCATGTTCTCGACAACAGCGTCATACGCCGTCTTGACAGCGGTCTTGAGCTCGTCGTCCAGCGCGGCGGGTGCGGTGGGCGCCTGAATGACACCGCCGAAATATTTTTTCTGCATGTCCAGCGTGCGCTTGACAAGATTTCCGAGATTGTTTACAAGATCGTTGTTAAATCGAGCGATTACCGACTCGTAGGTAATGCTTCCGTCCGAGTTGTAGGGCATCTCGGCGAGCGCATAGTGACGGACACCGTCTACAGTGAACAGCTCTGCAAGTCTGTCGGCGTAAATAACATTTCCGCGCGACTTTGACATTTTATCCACGCCGAAATTGAACCACGGGTGACCGAACACCTTCTCGGGCAGAGGAAGTCCGAGCGCCATTAGAATTATCGTCCAGTAAATGGAGTGGAAGCGGACGATATCCTTGCCTATCATATGCACGTCTGCAGGCCAATATTTTTGGAACAGCTCGGGCTGTACCTCCTTTGCGGGATCATAGCCGAGCGCGGTTATATAGTTGGACAGCGCGTCGATCCAGACATATATGACGTGCTTGTCGTCAAAGGTAACGGGAACTCCCCACTTAAACGAGGTACGCGAAACGCAAAGATCCTGAAGTCCGGGCAACAGGAAGTTGTTCATCATTTCCTTGCGGCGGGACTCGGGCTCGATAAGTCCGGGATTTTTATTGATATAATCGATGAGCTTATCCGCGTATTTGGTCAGGCGCAGGAAATACGCCTCCTCCTTTGCACGCTGAACGGGGCGTCCGCAGTCGGGGCACTTGCCGTCAACGACCTGAGTATCGGTGTAAAAGCTTTCGTCGGGGGTACAGTACCAGCCCTCGTACTCGCTCTTGTAAATGTCACCCTGGTCATACAGCTTTTTGAATATATTCTGAACGGCGGTGACGTGATAATCGTCGGTCGTGCGAATAAGCTTGTCGTAAGTGGTGTTCATGAGATCCCAGATGGCGCGGATACTCTCCGAAACACCGTTTGCATATTCCTGCGGTGTAACTCCTGCGGCGGCGGCGCAGTTTTCGATCTTCTGACCGTGCTCGTCGGTACCCGTGCAGAAAAAGACGTCATAGCCGCGTGCGCGCTTGTAGCGGGCGACGGCATCCGTCATAATTACCTCGTAGGTGTTGCCGAAATGCGGCTTCTGCGACGCATAGGGGATGGCGGTGGTGATATAAAACTTCTGTTTGTTCATGGTTATTTATTTACCCTTTCAAGTGATATGTCTGAAAAAATCATGTATGCCGCGCCAAAGTGCGGTGCGGTGTGTATAATAAACAGCACGCCGAGCGTCAGGCAGTCCAAAACGAACCAACCCGTGTAGCTCAAAATAAATCCGACTGTACGCCACATTCGTCCGCTCGCCGCGCAAAATGAGCGCACCAGCGCACGTCCGAGGCTCATGTCGCCCCGAAAAGCATAGGCGGGCAACAAAAACATGCGCAAGGCAAGTCGTGCCGCGAAAAACAGCCCCGCGACCGCCGCAACTGTTATTGCCGCGTAAACCGATATTCGCACAGGCAAAAGACTTTGCATTAAGGCAAACTCGGCAACCGTTCGCCATGCGTATACAGCTCCGCCGATGACGCCGCCCGCCAGTATCGCGGGAGACAGGCACAGCAGCATGATCAGCCATGTGCGCGGCAGATTTTTGTAAGCCGAAAATATCGAGGTAACGTAAACCTCCTCGCCCCGCGAGAGACGGAAGATCAGACTGTTAATACCGCACACGGCGGGAAGCACGAACAGCACTATCGCCCCTATAAGCGAGGTATCTATCGCGCGGGATAGATCGGCGTCCGAGTCCACGTCAAGATCAGCCAGTATTACCGCCGCCGAAGCGCCAACATATAGCATCATGCCCAGCAATATGATCAACAGCCACGCCAAAATGACTTTAAGGCGATATCCCTGCGAATTATATAATTCAAACGCACCCCGCGGCCTCCCGGCGGGCGCATCATAACATGCTTGCATCAAGACCTCCGATTATTGTTTTTTGTATCTGCCATTCTCCGCCCCTTTGGCGAAGCAGCAGCGCGTCGGCAAATTTGCCGACCTCAAGACTGCCTACCGCACCGTCAATACCGACAAGCCGCGCCGGAGTCAGCGTTGCGCACGGCAGTGCCGACTCAAGTGAGAGAGAGCAGAATTTCATTAAATTTTTGAGCGCGTCGAACATATCCAGCGTACTGCCGCCCAGATGCCCGTCGGCATCCAGAGCCCGTCCGTCGCGAACGCACACCCGCGCACCCGCGATCATATATTCGCCGTCCGGCATACCCGCGCCGGCCATCGAATCACTAACCAGCGCCAGCCGCTCCGCGCCCTTGCATTTGTACGCAAGGCGAACGACTCCGGGCGAGATATGCATACCGTCGCAGATAAGCTCGCAATATGACTCACCCTCCAGCGCCGCGCAAACAGCACCTCCCTCGCGATGATGAAGTGGGTTCATAGCGTTGAAAAGATGCGTATACGCCCTCACGCCGCGCGACTCAGCAAGCTTTGCCTCGGCATAGGTCATTGCCGTATGTCCCGCCGACAGCGTAACACCCCGCTCGACCGCATATGCGGCAAAGCTACCGTCCCGATCCGTCTCGGGAGCATAGCTGACGTGCAACGGAAGTCCCATGTGTGAAAGCAAGCTGTCAAGCTCGTCCGCACTTGGTGGCACAAGCAGCTCCGCCGCCTGCACACCGCGCTTTGAGGGGTTGAGATACCGCCCCTCAAGGTGCAGTCCCATGAGTCGTGCGCCCGCCCCCGCGCTATGTGCCCCGATGCGCTCCGCCGCCGCTGTCCAATCCGAAAGCGTGGCGCTGGCAAGCGTTGGCACAACGGTCGTCACACCGCACCCAAGATAAGACACCTTCATTTTTTGTATTTCGGAACCCTCGGCATCGCAGAAATCATGCCCCGCGCGGCCGTGGGTGTGAATATCGACAAGCCCGGGGACAAGATATCCGCCGTCGGCGTCAAGTATGGCATCATATTCAAGCGCCGCGTCGCCGCCAAGCTCGATCGCGGCAATGCGCTCGCCCGCGCACAGCATATTGCCGCGCACAAAGGCGCGGTCGGCGCTGTCATATATCAGCGCGTTTTTTACCAGCAGACGCATTTGCCCCTCCTCAAAGTCGCATTTCCTCAACATATACTTATCTAATTTAATATTATAACACATCAGCCAAATCATTACAAGACCAAAAAGCAAATTTAAGCACATAAAAAGACCGCGGACACACCGCAGCCCTACATTCGTCATCTCGCACAAAATCACGCCGACAAATTTATCCATCTCGTATAAAACAATCGGCCGTGTTTTATAACGCCTCCGACGGTCAATAATAACAAAAAAACCTCGGAGATAACTGTATGTCACACAACAAACACCGCTCCCTTTTCGCAATATACACGCTGATATTCGCCATCGGCGCCGTCGGATATTACCTGCTCGAGCTGCTCTGGCGTGGCCGCTCCCACATTTCAATGGCGCTGTGCGGCGGCGTATGTCTGTGCTCTGTCTGCGCCGCAAACACCGCCCTCTCACACAAGCCTATCTATGTACGCTCCGCCGTCGGCGCACTGATAATAACCGCCATCGAATTTGTTTTCGGATGTGTGCTCAATCTGGCGTGGGGACTCGGCGTATGGGACTATTCCTCGCAGCCCTTAAATCTCGCAGGGCAGATATGCCCGCTTTACAGCCTGCTGTGGTATATGCTGTGCATCCCCATCTGTGCACTCCACCGCCTCATATTGCGTTTGCGACAGCCCGCAAAAGTAAATATTTTACCGTAAGCTATTGAATTCGGTGCGGCGTTGTGATATAATAAAATGAATGTGTTTATTTTATTGAACGTTGGAGGCTTGATTTGAAAACCGCACTGAAACTGCGTTCAGGCGCCGTTATCCACGATATTTCCAAAAAAGAAGCGGAGTCACGCGATTATCTTACCCGCAGCGTCCTGACGCAGATGCATCTGCTCCCGGGCGCCGATCCCGTGGCTTTCGGCAACAATGAGGACGGCAGCCTGATCTATTATTACGACCCCGGCAAGGTGGTTGAGGCGCCGCCCGAGCTTTGGTATTATCCCGACGCCCGCACGGAGGAGGTAACGCTGGAAAGCGGCACTGTTATCCCCCGCATGAACATCAAACGCGCCGCCGCTTGTAATTTTTATACCCAAGAGCGTCTGACACAGATGCATTACGACGTCATCGAGGAGCCCGTCGCATATACCTACAAAAAAGACAAGAGCATAGTCTATTTTTACGACAAAAAAACAGCGATACGTCAGCCGCTGATGTGCGTCCGGTGCGGCAAAAACGTGCGCTACCGCAAAAAGCTTTGCGAAGAGTGCTACCGTGCCGAAATGGCGATACTTCGCATCGAGGGCGACAAATACCGCAACGCCGAATATAATATGGACCGCTCTCGCGTACTGTTTTTCGACCTCGAGCTGACAGGCTTTTACGATCACGACGAGATCATTTCCATAAGTATTCTCAACGGTCACGGCGAGCTGATAATGGACACTCTCGTTCGCCCCGTGCACACGAAAAAGTGGAAAAAGACCGAAAAAATTCACGGCATCACACCCGAAATGACAGCCGATGCGCCAACGCTTGTCGAGCTTACCCCCCGAATCAAGCAAATTTTTGAAAATGCCGACGCCCTGATCGCTTACGGCGTTTCAACCGACTACAGTCATATCAAATACATCTATGAGACCGAGGCAGAGCGGAAAGCGCTTCACGACAAGGTGCGTTGCTGTGCAAATGAATTTGTGCGCTATGCTCACGAATGCCGCCCCGACGTCGAGCACGCAAGCCTGACCGACGCCATGAAATGTCTTGAAATAGAATGGGACGGCACGGCGCACACCTCCATCGCCGACACCATCGCCTGCCGCCATGTCTGGGACAGGCTGTTCCCCAATTATTATAAAAACTGACTATGAATTTTATATACGTTCACACGCATGACAGCGGCAGAGAGATGCAGCCCTACGGTGCCGCGGCGAACAACCCCGGTCTGATGCGGCTGGCGAGAGAGAGCTTTATGTTCCGTAACGCTCACTGCGCCGCCCCCACCTGCTCGCCCAGCCGCGCCGCCATGCTTTCTGGCATGACAGCGCATGAGTCCGGCATGCTGGGGCTGGCACACCGCGGCTTCAAGATGAACGATTATTCCCGGCACCTCGCTCCCTATCTGAGCCGAAACGGCTATCACACCGCGCTTATCGGCGTTCAGCACGAGGCAAGAAAGGGCGCCTTGATCGGCTATGACGAGGATATGTCCGACCATGTTGCTAAGGGCAAACCCGCCGAGTATTCGGACGAAAAGTCACTCGGGTTGGCGTGCGACTTTCTGCGCCGCCGAAAAAGCGAGCAAAAACCGTTTTTCCTGTCCTTCGGTCTGCGCTCGACGCACCGAGTCTACGCCGACACCGATCACGACATAGACGATTTCGTACGTCCTCCCTTTCCCATAGTCGACACCACCGAGACGCGGCACGACTACGCAAACTATCTTCGTACGCTGGAAACCGCCGACAAATGCGTCGCGGGTCTGCTTGGGGAGCTTGACGCGCTCGGGCTGCGTGAGGACACCGCCGTCATGTTCACCACCGACCACGGTCTGGCACTGCCAGGCATGAAATCGACGCTTTACGACACCGGAACGGGCGTTGCGCTCATGATAAGTCTGCCCGGCAAGGCGCACGGATGCACCGACGCGCTGGTGTCTCACATAGATGTTTTCCCCACCGTTTGCGATATTCTCGGTGTGCCCCGCCCCGCGTGGATACAGGGAAAGTCCCTGCTCCCCATCATGAACGGTGAGGTCGACGAGATAAACGACTATGTTTTCAGCGAAATAACATATCACGCCACTTATGAGCCGACCCGCTGTGTACGCAGCAAGACGGCAAAGCTGATACGTTATTTTGACACCGATCTTTCCCCTCGTTTCCCCAACATCGACCGCTCGTCGGCAAAGGACGCATATCTTACCTCTCGCCTGCCGCACAAGGGGCATATTCGCGAGCAGCTTTATGACCTTGTCGCAGACCCATGCGAGCGCATAAATCTGGTTAACGATCCCGGCTACGCCGACGTTTACGCCGAGCTCTCGGCGGTGCTTGAAGCGCACATGAAAGAGACTGACGATCCTCTGCTTTACGGTCAGGTCGCTCTTGCAGACGGCTGGGTAATGAACAGAACCTTTGATCTCGACCCCGACGATCCTACATATAATAATAAGGGTGAGCAGGCAAGGGCGTTCAAAAAAACGCCGACCGCCGATACCCCCAAATCATAATATGAGGTAGCTATTATGGGACTTTTCGGACTTGACAGACCCGCCAAGCGTCACGACGATCTCGAGCTTCTGACCACAGTTTACGATAACGAGCAGCTGGCAGTGCTTCGCAGTATTCTCGACGACGGCGGAATACCCTATATGACAAAAGAGCGCGGCTCGGGCAGCTCGGTCAAGATAATCATGGGCTTTTCCATGTACGGCACCGACATTTTCGTCAAGCGCGAACAGCTCGACGAGGCGCGCGCTTTGCTGGAAGCAACAGCCGCATCCGACAATGACGAGCAGGATCAAACTTAAAAACACCCGAAAGGAATGGGGAAAAGCTCGCGTGAGTCTTTCCCCTATACTTAATTATGAAAGAGATAATTTTGTGCAAATACGGCGAGATCGTCCTAAAGGGCGCAAATCGCGGCTATTTCGAGGACATGCTGTGCAAGACCCTGCGCCGCAGAGCCGCGCATTTTGGCAATTTCGAGGTCAGTCGCTCGCAAAGCACTATTTACATTGAACCCAAAGACGATTTTGCAGATATCGACGGCATGTTTGCGGCGGCAAGCCGTGTTTTCGGCATTATTGCGCTCAACCGCGCGGCGGTCTGCGAAAAAAACATGGACGCCATCCGCGACACCGCCAAAGAGTATATCCCGCAATTTCTCGAGGGCAAACGCACCTTTAAGGTAGAGGGCAAGCGCTCGGACAAGCGCTTTCCGCTGGACTCCATGCAGCTTGCGCGCGAGATAGGCGGCGCGATACTGTCGGTCTGCCCACGCATCAAGGTCGATGTCCACAACCCCGAGGTCACCGTCCGCGTTGAGATACGCGAGGCGGGCGCTTATGTCCATGCGGGACAGTGCGCGGGCGCGGGCGGGCTTCCAATCGGAAGCGCGGGCAACGGCCTGCTGCTGCTGTCGGGCGGTATCGATTCGCCCGTTGCGGGCTGGATGATGGCAAAGCGCGGCGTTCGCCTTGAAGCCATACATTTTGAGTCTTTCCCCTACACCAGCGAGCGTGCGCGCCAAAAGGTGCTTGACCTTGCTTCTATCGTCGCGGGCTGGGTGGGCGACATAAATGTTCACATCGTGTCACTGACGCACATCCAGGAGGAGCTGGCGAAAAACTGCACCGAGGATTATTTCACGCTTCTGCTCCGCCGTTACATGATGACCATAGCAAACCGTATTGCAAAAGAGCGCAACTGCGGCGCGCTGATAACGGGTGAGAGCCTGGGTCAGGTGGCAAGTCAGACCATGCAGGCGATCAGCGTCACCGACGCGGTCACAGACATGCCCGTATTCCGTCCCTGCATAGGACTTGACAAGGAGGAGATAATCCGCCTGTCGCGCAAGGTCGGCACATTCGAGACCTCCATACTGCCCTTTGAGGACTGCTGTACCGTCTTTACGCCCCGCCACCCTAAGACGCGCCCCGAAATGGAAAAGGTCATCGCCGAGGAGCAAAAGGTGGACTTCGAGGCACTCGTCGAGGAGGCCATCGGCACGATCAATACCGTCAGGATCATGGCGGAATATTAAAAATTTTTGATTACATCGTAGGGGAGGGGCTTGCCCCTCCCCTACAACTAAATAATAACGTTTGCTATTCCACATGACGCCGTGATCTCGTTCAGAAAATAAAATATCTTCTCCCCCTATTGACAAATTCCTCATAATATGCTATACTACCTCCATCAAATGATAGAGGCGCACTGCACGAAAAGTACCGCACCGAGAAAGGCCGCCGAGGCCGTGCGGAAAAGGCGTGGGTGCCGAAGCGGATGCCGTGGCGGGCATTCCGACTGGCTCGGCGGAGAATATCCGTCCGGCTGTCGCAGCAATGCGGAGAGCTATCCAACATCTTCCTTTCATATAATTATATATGGGCGGTCGATGGATATCCGCAATGTCAGGCTCCCCTATCGGGGAGTCTTTTTTGCAGATATCGCCTACCTCATAAGTTTGAAATACATCTTAATTAAGGATAACAAAAATGAACGACCGCACAATTTTCACGGGAGCCGCAACGGCTATCATCACCCCGCTCACCCCGGACGGCATTGATTACGACCGTTTCGGCGCACTTATCGACTGGCAAATAGAGAGCGGCATCGACGCCATTGTCGCCGTCGGAACGACGGGCGAGGGCTCGACGCTGACCGACGAGGAGCACCGTGACGCAATTAAATATTGCGTCGAGCGCGTCGCGGGGCGCGTACCCGTCATCGCGGGCACTGGCTCCAACGACACCGCATACGCCGTCGACCTCTCCAAATATGCCGAGGAGGTGGGCGCGGATGCGTTGCTTTTGGTCACTCCCTACTACAACAAGGCAACCCAAAAGGGCATGGCGGCGTCATTTCTCGCTGTCGCCGACGCGACCGACCTGCCCTGCATACTCTACAACGTCCCCTCGCGCACGGGCTGCAACCTGCTGCCCGAGACCGCGGCGTCGCTTGCCGACCACAAAAACATCGTCGCCATCAAAGAAGCGTCGGGCAATCTCTCCCAGATCGCCAAGCTTGCGCACCTCGTCGGTGACAAAATGGACATATATTCGGGCAATGACGACCAGATAATCCCCGTGCTGTCGCTGGGCGGCAAGGGCGTCATCTCGGTGCTTTCCAACATCCTGCCCTCCCAGACCTCGGATATGTGCCATCGTTTTATGCGCGGCGACGTTGCGGGCGCGCGCAAAATGCAGCTTGACTACATCCCGCTTATCGACGCGCTGTTCTGCGAGGTCAATCCCATTCCCGTCAAAGCGGCGTGCGCCGCAATGGGCTGGTGTGACGACTATTTGCGTCTGCCGCTGACACCTATGGAAGACGCAAACCGAGCAAAGCTGCTTGAACTGATGCGTCAGGCTGGAATCAAATTGAAGTAATCGGTAAAAAGGAAAAGTGAAAAAGTTATGAAGCTTTTAATTTCGGGACTTTGCGGTCACATGGGCAATGAGGTCGCAAAGCTGGCCATGGCTGGCTGTCGCGGAGCTCAAATAGACGGCTCGGTAGGCGTGGACATAAACGCCTGCGGCGCAGAGGGCATACCCTGCGCGCACACCTTTGCCGAAGCGTCCGCTGACCTCTCCATCTTCGGCGGCATAGACTGTATTGTCGACTTCTCGCACCACTCGCTCACATGTGAGCTGCTTGATTTCGCAGTTGCAAACAACCTCCCAGCCGTCATCGCCACAACGGGACACACCGATGAGGAAAAAGCGGCAATATATACCGCCGCCGAGTCCATTCCCGTGTTTTTTGCCGCCAATTTCTCGCTGGGCGTGGCTCTTCTTATCGACGCGGCACGCCGCGTTGCCGCCGCAATGCCTGACGCCGAGATAGAGATAATAGAAAAGCATCACGACCGCAAGCTGGATGCCCCCAGCGGCACCGCGCTCGCTATTGCCGACGCGCTGTGCCGGGTGCGCCCCGACGCGACAGTCGTCACCGGGCGACACGGCTACGGCAAGCGCACACCTGAGGAGATCGGCATACACGCCATACGCATGGGCAATATTGTAGGCGAGCACGAGGTCATGATCGGCACACCAAATCAGACAATTACACTCAAGCACGAGGCTCACGACCGTGCACTGTTCGCCGAGGGCGCCCTCGCCGCCGCCGAGTTCTTGTGCGGCAAGAGCGCCGGTCTTTACAGCATGGCCGACCTGGTAAAATAAATCACAAGAAAGGCATACACATGAAAATCGCTATATACGGCTATGGCAACCTCGGCCGCGGTGTCGAGCTTGCCGCCCGCCAGAACGCCGACTGCACTCTTGTCGGCATATTCTCCCGCCGCGACCCGTCAAACATCAAAACACTTACCGGCGCGCCCGTCTATGCCGCCGCCGATCTGCACAAATTCAAGGACAGCATCGATGTACTGATACTTTGCGGAGGCAGTGCTACCGACCTGCCCGAGCTTACGCCCACGCTCGCCGCCGACTTTTGCGTGGTCGACAGCTTCGACACGCACGCCAACATCCCCACGCATTTCGCAAATGTGGACAGTGCGGCTAAAAAGAGCGGCAAGCTGTGCCTCATTTCGGCGGGCTGGGATCCCGGAATGTTCTCGCTCGCACGGCTTTACGCCGCCTCCATACTGCCCGACGGCAAGGATTACACTTTCTGGGGACGTGGAGTCAGTCAGGGGCATTCGGACGCCATTCGTCGCATTCCCGGCGTGCTTGACGCGCGTCAGTACACGGTCCCCGTCCCCGCGGCGCTTGACGCCGTCCGCGCGGGAGAGAATCCCGAGCTGACCACACGCCAGAAGCACACGAGAGAGTGCTATGTAGTCGCCGCAGTGGGCGCGGACAAAGCCGCAATCGAGCAGGCTATCGTCACCATGCCCAACTATTTCGCCGACTACGACACCACCGTCACCTTTATCACCGCCGAGCAAATGGCGCGTGACCATGCGGGACTTCCGCACGGCGGTCGCGTCATACGCAGCGGCAAAACGGGACTTTGTGGCGAGCATAATCATACTATCGAATACAGTCTCAAGCTTGACTCCAACCCCGAGTTTACCGCCTCGGCGCTCGTCGCTTTCGCCCGCGCCGTCGACCGCATGTATCATCGCGGACGCGTCGGTTGCCTTACGGCATTTGACGTCGCTCCCGCCGATATGTCGCCCCTCAAGCCGGAGGAGCTCAGAGCACATATGTTGTAACGTCCTTCGGACGTTGTGATATTCCGCGCTATGCGCGGAGTGATATTGCTTCGCAGTGATATTCGCCGCAGCGGCGAGTGATATGTTTGCTTCGCAAACGTTAAGGAAGTTTTTTGCGCCTCTGCGCAAAAAAACAAATCAAATAAGATTGGCGAGAAGTGAATTTCACTTCTCGCCGTTTTAATATAGCATATTTCTTTCAAAAAACTTCAATAAACATTTGACATTTTCGAAATTAGGTGTATAATATAAAATGATGTATTATATATGGAGGTCAACATGAAAAGCTATAAAATGACCATCGCGGGGCTGGAGCGCGCGCTCCCCATCTGCCCGCTTAACGATAAGCTGTCCATCGGCGCATTCGTCATCTTCGGCGACCCCGAGCTGACCACCGCCTGCGCGCAGGCTCTGCTCGACCGCGCCCCCGAATACGACTACCTCATCTCTGCCGAGGCAAAGGGCATCCCGCTGGTGCACGAAATGGCGCGCCTTGCAGGCAATCAGAAATATTTTCTCGCCCGCAAAGCTCCCAAGCTTTATATGACGGGCGTTATGAAGGTCACCGTCAACTCCATCACCACTGCCAAAGAGCAAACGCTCTATCTCGACACCGCCGATGCCGAGCTGATGCGCGGCAAGCGCATACTCATCGTGGATGACGTTATCTCCACAGGCGAGTCGCTTAACGCCATCGAGCAGCTTGTCAAGGAGGCAGGCGGCATAATTTGCGGCAGAATGACCATTCTTGCCGAGGGCGATGCGGCCGGGCGCGACGACATTACATATCTCGAGCCACTCCCGCTGTTCACATCGGACGGCACTCCCATAAACTGATAACAAAAACAAAAGGATAAACAACAATGGCAGAATTTTTAAGTGAAAAAGACAAAAGAACATGTTACTGCGCCGAGCTCACCGAGGACTATATAGGCAAGTCCGTCTGCGTTATGGGCTGGGTGCAAAAGCAAAGAGACCTGGGCGGCCTTATCTTTATCGATCTGCGTGACCGCACGGGTATCGTCCAGCTCGCTTTCGATAATGACACCGATAAAGAAATTCTCGACAAGGCATTCGCCTGCCGCGCCGAGTATGTTCTGTGCGCGCACGGCACTGTCCGTCCACGCGCAGAGGGCGCTGTAAACACCAATCTTCCCACGGGTAAAATTGAAATTTTCGTCACCGAGCTCAAGGTGCTGTCTGCCGCACAGACCCCTCCTTTCGAGGTCAGTGACCGCGTCAAGGTGAAAGACGACACCGCGCTCCGCTATCGCTATGTCGACCTGCGCCGCCCCGAGCTGCAGAAAAACATCAAAATGCGTCACGACATCGCGCGCGTTGCACGTGAATATTACTACGAAAACGGCTTTTACGAAATAGAGACCCCCATGATGATAAAGCCCACGCCCGAGGGCGCGCGCGACTATATCGTCCCCTCCCGTATACACAAGGGCTCGTTCTACGCCCTACCCCAGTCGCCCCAAATCTACAAGCAGCTACTTATGCTGTCCGGCTTTGACCGCTACATTCAGCTTGCCCGTTGCTTCCGCGACGAGGACCTGCGCGCCGATCGTCAGCCCGAATTTACCCAGATAGACCTTGAAATGTCCTTTGCAACGCAAGAGGATATCATGCAGATGAACGAGGGCTTTATCAAGCGCGTATTCCATGAGGTTCTGGGCATTGATATCCCCACTCCCATGCCGCGCATGACATTTGCCGAGGCTATGGAGCGTTACGGCTCGGATAAGCCCGACACGCGCTACGGCATGGAGATACAAAACATTTCCGACAAGGTCGCGTCCTGCGGCTTCGGCGTATTTACCTCGGCCATCGAGGCGGGCGGCAGTGTCCGCGCCATCGTGGCAAAAAATGCCGCCGCAGTGCTGACTCGCAAGGAGATCGACAAGCTGGTCGAGCACGCCCGCGGTATCGGTGCTAAGGGCTTGGCATATGTCCGCTGGGTCGACGATGCGCCCGCTTGCTCGTTTGCAAAGTTTATGACCGAGGACGAGCTCTCCGCCATATATGCCGCCGTTGGTCTTGAAAAGGGCGACGTCATGCTCATTTGCGCCGACAAAAACAAGGTTGTCCTGCCCACACTTGGCGCTATCCGCACAATCGTGGCTCGCAGGCTCGACATCATACCCAAAAACCAATTCAATTTCCTGTGGATCACCGAATTTCCTTTCTTCGAGTGGAACGAGGAGACCGAGCACTGGGACGCTATGCACCACCCTTTCACCATGCCGCTTGAAGAGTGCCTGCCCTATCTCGACTCCGATCCCGGCGCGGTTCGCGCAAAGTGCTACGACATGGTGCTCAACGGAACCGAGCTGCTGTCCGGCTCCATCCGCATCACCGACTGGCAGCTTCAGGAGAAAATGTTCAAGGTGCTGGGACTTACGGCCGAGGAGATCGACAAAAAGTTCGGCTTCCTTGTTGAAGCCTACAAATACGGAGCACCGCCTCACGGCGGCTCGGGCATGGGACTTGACCGTCTCGCAATGGTAATGGCGGACGCCGACAGCCTGCGCGACGTTATCGCATTCCCGAAAGTTCAGAACGCTTCTGAGCTTATGTCCAAGTGCCCCGCCCCCGGAGACCCTGCCGCGCTTGCCGAGCTGGGAATCGCCGTTGTCGAGACCGATGATCAATAATGATTGATTAGCAGGGAGAACAATCTCCCTGCTATTATTTATCGGAATGTCAATTTCCCAAAATTGAAAATCTGTTGATTTTGGGAAACAAATGTGGTATAATAATTTTGCGAGGTGATTTTTATGAAGCTGATCGAAAGAAAACAATACTTAGATAAAATGATAGGCGTTATCGGAACTCCCGATATTAAAGTGTTGACGGGTGTACGACGTTCGGGGAAATCCAAGCTATTGGAAGCCTTCAAAGCCTATGTACAAAAAAACATTCCCGATGCTAATATTATTCATATCAACTTTAATCTGTCTAAATATGACCACCTAAAAGAATACAAGGCACTTAACGAATATATCGAAAATAACTATGCGGGAAACAAGGAAAATTTTGTTTTAATTGACGAAATTCAAATGTGTACCGACTTTGAACTGTGCATAAACAATCTGCACGCAACCGAGATGTACGATATTTATATCACAGGTTCCAACGCTTTCCTGCTCAGCTCAGACTTAGCAACGTTGTTTACCGGCAGAACATTTGAGATTAAGGTGTATCCGTTCTCCTTTGCCGAGTATGTTCACTACTTCGAATTTACGGACAAATATGCTGCTTTTGATAACTATATGCTTGAGGGCGGTATGTCCGGATCTTATCTGTATAAGGAACAGGAAGATAAATACGATTATATCGAAACGGTCTTTGATACGTTGATTTTAAGAGATATACGGCAAAAGTATAATATCAAAAATCCCGCTTTGATGGATAGAATTTCCCAATTCTTAATGGATAATGTGTCCAACTTAACTTCGGCAAGAAGCATTACGGACACGCTCACATCTAACAAGGATAAAATCAATCATAAAACTGTTGGCAATTATCTGAATTATCTTTGTAACGCCTTTGCCTTCTATAAGTTCCGCAGATATGACATCAAAGGCAAAAAATATCTTACCTCTAACGATAAGTATTATTTGAGCGACCATACTTTCCGTTATGCCAAGCTCGGTACGAAAAACTTAGATAACGGCAGAGTGATAGAAAACGTCGTTGCAATGGAACTGCTCAGACGGGGGTACGAAGTTTATGTCGGTGTCTTGTATAAAAAAGAGATTGACTTTGTTGCTTTGAAAAGAAACGAAAAAATTTATATTCAAGTTTCGGACAATATAACCCATCCCGATACTTTTAGTCGAGAGGTAGATCCCCTGCTTAAAATCAAAGATGCCTATCCCAAAATGGTGATAGCACGAACAAGAAACCCCGAATATCAATATGAGGGTGTCAAAATTGTCGATGTGGCAGATTGGCTGCTGAACAAATAATCACTTCCCAAAAATAAAAATAACACGTTTTGGGATAACGGAAAGATAATCTAAAAAATGCAATCAAATCGTGCCAAAACGCTAAAACAAAATCAGTTAAGGTCTGTTTTTATTTTGCGAGGAATAATAAAAATATGTCCGCTGATACAATATCAGCGGACTTTTTTGTTTACGGTATAAGGTGTGCCGTCAAGCGTTTTGGGGGTGTCGGTCACGCCTGACAAATAATCGATGGAAACATTATAGTATTTAGCCAGCGCGATGTATTTTTGAATACCCATTGTATTTTTACCAAGCTCGTAACGCGAATATTGGGTCTGTTTAATGCCTAAATATTTAGCAACATCCTCTTGCGTGAGCTCATGATCTTCTCTTATGTCTTTTATTCGTTGATAATAATTCATAAAAATTCCTCCGCCGGCCAAAATTTTTGCGCATAAAGCAGATTTTTGTTTATTATATCACAGAACACAGAAATTCTATTGGCATTAGAACCAATGTGTTGTATAATATAAACCGCAAGAACACATATGTTCTGATGCCGGCTCCGGTTTGTTGCGACACAAAAGCCCGCTGACAGCATGTCAGCGGGCGAATTGTTTATATAATTGCTTAAATCTCCGGAATTTCTATCTCGATCTCGTGACCAAGCTCGGCGGATTTCGCAATGCCGTCGATAATAGCCTGGTTGTAGAGTATCTGCGAGGACGGAACGGGCGCGGGAGTGCCGTTCTTGACAGCGTCAAGGAATGTACGGATCTTAAGATCGAACAGTCCTTTCTTCATATTGATATAGAGGTGACGTTGCGTCAATTTCCTATCGGTATAATTATCAATATGATTTATATTTTGAATATATTGATTTTTTAACACGACAGTAATCTCCAGGCAAACAAATTGTTTATACTTTTAAATTATATTAGAACATGTTTGTGAAATTTCAACAATATATTTTTTAAAATTATATTAAACATGTACAGTTGACATATGTTTATAGTCATGATATAATATATTAAAGCAAATTATATATATATTGGGTCTCAATGTATTTATTTACTAATATAAAACAAAAAAGAGAAACACTATGTATCGTTCCAAAAACGCTCTTACAATCATTATGGTTATTATTCTCGTTGCTGTGTCATGCACCACTGTTAACGCAACCAACCATGTAGACATTTTTGATAACAATGCATCACTGTTATCATCCAATAACATTGCGTGCTATCATAATTATACAACCAACGAGACAAAAACTATTGATCTATCAAGCATTACCAATTATGATTATCAATGCACACATGAATGTTTAAGTCAAGAAGAATTAGCTATAACTCAAGCCGCCGATGCTGCATATTTCGATGAAGTAGCCGCCATTTCTTCTCATAATGCCTCACCATTAGCGTCAACCAGTTCAGGACTGACTGTCGTAACTGAAAATGATGATATACTTTACAAAGGTGTTGTGTTAATAGTTTCTGTAGCAGAAAATGATGATGGAGACATCGAGTATACGCAGGGAACTGGTTTTATGGTATCGAGCAATGTTGTGGTAACTTCCGCGCACTTGGCTGCCCCTTTGTTAGATGAAGGTTGGAGAACAACTGAAGTGAGAGTATATCCACATATTGACTATGTCGCTCCAACGGCCACTCCACTCTCGTCTTTAAATTCATATAGTTATGTAACAGTATCCACGGCGATTTTTGGCCTTGATGCTTATGACAGCGATTGGTATGTGGGTACACTTTCATCTAACATTTCCAATATATATTTATTTAATTGTTATTCGGTAGATTCTTCTATAATAGGCACAACCACATATAGTGTAGGTTATGGTAGCAGCACAAGATTTAGAAGGTTGGAATCACAAGGACAGGTTGTGAATGTTTTAACCAGTAGCAACAATCTTCAAGTCAGTAATTATATGGAGCCAGGGATGAGTGGAGGCCCTATATATGCACATGTTGGTGGAAGAAGTTGTATAGCAATAAACCGAGCTGGCACAGATCCGTCATTTTTTGGCACTATGATAACAGACACACTTCTTGATATAATTATTGATAGTATATTAGATGCATAACAATGGAGGCTTTGCCGATGAAAAAAAGTATTGTATTGTTTCTTATCGCGGCGATTACCCTCGCATTATTTTCATGCGCCGAAACAAGAGATCCCAATATTCCTGACACAGATATGTCCGACCAAATCGACTCAAACGATGACAATATTACTCCTGAAATTGACAGCTGGGATCAATATGAACAACAAATGAGAGCAAAATACCCGGGATATAATTTCGGCTCCCCCGAATCTTATACTTTAGTGGAAAACAATCCAAACGGCTCTCCCGATCCCAAGGTGGACAGTTCTGTCCCCTCCGACGCCACCGCCAGCGGTGTAACGCTTACAACGACCGAGCCGACACACAAGATCAACAGATTCTCAAGTGTAAAATTCGTTCTTTCCAAAAGCGGAGACGGAGACCTAAATTTCTATTACAACGATCAATTCCGTTTGGAGCGTCAAAATGAAAGCGGCGAGTGGGAGCGACTTTATTATATGCCGTATCCGGCATGGGAATATTGGAAAGAATCGGGGCCTGACGGACAGGCGGAGCTTACTTTATACAGTTCAAATATCATTTCTCCTATAACATCGGGACAATACCGCGCCGTTATTTTTGTCGGCAGCGAGCCCACCCCGGTATATTGCAATTTCAATGTTGAATAATTCAAAAAGCCCGCTGACAGCATGTCAGCGGGCGAATTGTTTATATAATTGCTCAAATCTCCGGAATCTCTATCTCGATCTCGTGACCAAGCTCGGCGGATTTTGCAATGCCGTCGATAATAGCCTGGTTGTAGAGTATCTGCGAGGATGGAACGGGCGCGGGAGTGCCGTTCTTGACAGCGTCAAGGAATGTACGGATCTTAAGATCGAACAGTCCTTTCTTCATATTGATGATCGGGATCTCGGTGCACACCTGCTGGCCGCAGACCTCGTGGTATATTTTCATGGGGCCGCCGACAGTGCCGTTCCAGCACTCGGTGGAGGGTATGAGCAGACCGCCCTGTGTGACCAGAATAATGGTGTCGCCGGGAGTGTCCATGTTCATAGCCCACGAAATTCTGAAATCGAGAATAATGCCGCCCTCGAGACGAACAAATGCCGCCGCGAAGTCGTCAACACCGAATTTAGATGCGTACTCGGCGCGCTTGGACGCCTTATAGCCGCAGTAGTTGGGATCGGTGCCGAAGAAATTGGACTTGTAGCCGGTAACCGTCAGCGGCTTGGGATAGCCGATGGCGTTGAGCACCATGTCAAGCGAATAACAGCCGATATCGCCCAGCGCGCCGATGCCCGCGGTTGCGTCCTCGATAAAGCTGGTGCCGAAAGGCGTGGGGATGCCGCGACGGCGTCCGCCGCCCGTCTGAATGTAGTATATCTGACCCAGCTCGCCCGACTGAACAATCTTTTTGATCATTTTCATATTCTCGTCAAGTCTGGGCTGGAAGCCGATGGAAAGCACCTTGCCGCTCTTTTTCTCGGCTCTCATGACCTCGACCGCCTCGTCAAGAGTTACGGTAAAGGGCTTTTCAAGCAGTACGTTGATGCCGTTCTCCAGCGCGTAAATAGCAGGCGCCGCATGCTGACGGTTGTATGTACAAACGGATACCGCGTCGAGTGCGAGCGATTTGTCATCGATAAGCTCTTTGTGGGATGCATAATCCGTCTTAACACCCTCGATGCCGTGCTTCGCAAAGAAAGCGGCTGCCTTTCCGGGGATAAGATCGGCGCCCGCCACGATCTCAACGTCGGGCTGTGCTAAATATGCCTTGATATGAGCATCTGCTATCCAGCCGCAACCGATAATAGCGACTCTCAGCTTGCGGGATGCGTCAACAGTTGCGCTGTCCTGCGCGGTAAAGGTATTCAGACCTTCCATAGATTTGTCTGCCATGATATATCCTCCGTATCAATTTGTTTTCAGTTGTTTATGGTTTTGAGATATTCAATGCTCTTTTCGATGCACTCCATAGGCGTCAGGCCCATGCTGGGGCTATCCTGCTCGACAATGAGCCACTCCGCGCCGGCGTCCTTTGACGCCTCAACGATAGAGGGAATGTTCTGCAGTCCGGCGCCGACGGGGCGGAACTCAAAGCCCTCGGGACGCTTGGGTGCCTTGTTTTCCTCGCCGATGAGCTCATACATATTCTCGGTCTTCTCACCGAAGAAATCCTTGACATGTACAACAGGTGCGCGACCTGTGTATTTTCTGACGTAATCGGCGGGATTGACGCCGCCGACATTGACCCAGCAGGTGTCAAGCTCGGTCGCGAGCAGGTCCGCGGGAACCGTCTCGTACATGACATCAAGCGCGTACTTGCCGCCTATCTTCATGAATTCAAAATCATGGTTATGGTAGCAGAGTTGAATTCCGAGCGCCTTTGCCGCCTTGCCGATGACCTTGATATAGTCGAGTGTGTACTCATAATTGGGTGTACCGGGGCGAAGCTCGCCGGGAAGCGAGGGTATAGCAACATATTTACATCCGATGGTAGCGTACTGACTCAGCACTCCATGAGGATTTTTGATCATGTCCATAAAGGGAACGTGAGCCGATATCGGAACAAGTCCGATATCCTTGCACATATCGCGGATATTCTCCGCGGGGATATCGTAAAGACCCGCGAACTCAACGCCGTCATAGCCCATTGCCTTTATCGCCTTGAGAGTGCCCTCAAGGTCTGCTTTGGCGTTTTCGCGAACGGAATAAATCTGAACTGCTATCGGGAAAGACATAAATTGTACCTCCGAAATAATTGATTTAATTTATTATAATATTTTTGTCGCTTTATTTCAAGACATACAGTGGTCAAAACAAGACAAATATTGCACTCTTGCTCACTCAACCGCCTCAAAGCCGACATCGTCGTCCATCTTGCGTCTGTAAAGATGGACAACACAGGTGTGCAGCTTTTCGGGGGGCGGCGTTTTGCCGTTGTGCGAAAAATAGAATAGACCGTCTCCAAAGGAATACATGCCCGTCTGCCCCCACGCAAAGCTAAGCCCCGAAACACCGCTCGCCGCATGCTTGACGCCCTCGTCACGAAGCGTGAGCAGCATTCCGCGCTCGCCTGCCCGGCCGAATATCTCACCCTCGCAGGGTGCGACCGAGCCGTCGATAACGTACATGGGGTAATTGGGGTACTGCGGCTTTTTTCCGACATAAACGGCGGCATACCAGTCACCCGTGTAAGCGTCATACTCAAGATTTTGAATGCCCCACGTTGTATTTCCCGTGTAAAGGAAATATTTCGCCTCGGGCGCGGGACCGCTGTGGTGAGGTATGCCCTGCACCAGCGGCTTTTCGTAGTCGGCGAACTTGCGCCAGTCAAAGCACAAAATGACCTGATTGTCGTTGCCCTCGCGCTCGACGCCGCCGTAAATACCGTAAGCAATGAGCAGCATAGTGGGACTGCCCGCAGGTGCACCGGGGAGCGGACCGATGCCGGTGCCGTCAACGCCCGAGCAACCGTAGCGATGCGGCTCGCCGCTGATCTCATCGACCGTGTTGTAGTCCTCTACAACGTCGCCCAGATATACGGCCGTCATAACACCGTCGCGCTCGGCGTCCATGCCGACGCGGTCGATCTTATCAACATCGAAAATAGCGATATAAAAAGAATCCTCTTCGGCGATGTCGACGCCCGTTCGCTTCATGATGCCCTTTCCGATAGAGTCGTGCTTCAGCTCGAGCGAACCGTAAACGCGACCGTCCTCGTCGTTGAAATCTATGCAGCCGAGATGACCGAGCAGACCCGTGACAGTGCCTATAAGATTGCCGTCGAGATCGGTCTTGACCAGCGTGGTGGTGAAGGAATAGTATATGTATTTGTGGGTGGTGTCAAGTGCGATGCCCTGAACATGCCCCGTGTTCCACTTGCCGCCGTCAACAGTGCGCGGAAGATTAATATTGTTTGACATGTGCGCCTCCGAATGCTTATATAATTGATTTTATTATAGCATAACTATTGATAAAATGGAAGCGATTTTGATTATATTATTAATGAAATTTGTCCATGTTCGCGGATGCGAACATGGACAAATTTCATTATGGGCGTCAGCCCTCATATTTGGTATCGATATTGAGCGATGCGATTGTTGTCTGGTCAAAATAATCAAGCGGATTGACCTGCTTGCCGCCAACCGTCATTTCAAGATGCAGGTGCGGCTCCTCCGCGATCTCGACCATTGCGCTGTTTCCGACACTGCCGATGAGCTGTCCCGCCTTGACATTCACGCCCGCGGCAATACCGTCTGCGGGGGACTCGCCGAGATTGCTATAAATGGTGTAGGTGTCATCGGAATGCTTGATGGAAATGCAATATCCCATTCTCACATCCTCATATACCTGCGAGACAACGCCGTCCGCCGCGGCGTAAACGGGAGCGTTCGCCTCGGTCGCGATATCAATACCGAGGTGTACGCGGTAATCGCGCATGGTGTCCGACCACACCTGAAGCGTGTCGTCATGATAAGCGGTGAGCAGACCGCTCGCGGGAAGTGTCAGCACCAGAGGAGTATCAACAGACGTGGGCGCATCCGTATCGGTGGGCGCGGGAGTTGTTACGGGAGCGGTGGTGTCGGCGGGGGGACGGGTGGTGATGCTCGGGGAGGTAGTATCGCTCGGAGCGGTGGTTGTAGTCAGACTGCCGTCCGGCTTATCCCCGCCGTTTTTTTTAGAGCGATTTGCGGCAACCGTGATAGCGATTATCACGGCGAGCGCCACCAGCAGAGTAACTGCCGTGATGTAAACTGCGCGGTTGGGTCGAAGTCTCCTAAAGAAGTTTTTGATTTTTTCGTTTTTCATTTACTGACCATGCCTTTCTTTGCTTTCTTGCCCGCAGCACCGGCACACGGCACCATATCGGGCTTTTACTGCTAATATTTTTGCCTTATATATGGCATTTATTCAGTAAATGAAAAAATTTATGAGATGATATCTTAATAAAGCTTGCGGGTGTGTCAATATTCCTCTATCTTCACAATAACCGCCGATACGTCGTCTCGGCTGCCCATGCTCTGGGCGCGGCCTACCAGCTTGCCCGCCATGCGTTCAAGGTCATCCTCCCATTCATATCCCAGCACATCCGCCGCCCATTCGCTCTCGCCCGCGTCGCTCACGCCGTCGCTGACCATGACGATAACATCGCCCGGCAACACGTCAAGCTTTGTTTTGCGCGCGTCGATAGCACCGAGAATGCCGAGCGGCACCGTTTCGGAATGCAGTCTGAAAATATCGCCGCCCCGCCGCACATATGTAGGTGCCGCGCCGCTTTTGATGACCGCCGCCTCACCCGTCAGCATATCGACCGACAAAAGATCGACCGTCGCCGAGCATTCCATCTCTCGCGCGCCGCCTTTGGAGCGCAGTACACCGTTGAGCATTTTGAGCGAGGTGTCGACTCGGTTGCCCGAGGACAGCATTTTTTCCAGAAACATGGTCGCAAGCCCCGAGCAAAACGCCGCCTCGCTGCCGCTTCCCATGCCGTCACTTATCAACGCATAAAAAATATCGTTCGTGCTCTCAAACATGCATATACTGTCGCCGCAGACATCGCCCTCTTCGGCGGGCCGGCAAAGTCCCGCGCGCGCCACGCGCAAGCGGCGGCGGCTGGTCAGCGTCATGCAAACCCCGCCGCTCCCCATTTCAAACATGGGCTCGTCCAGCCGCGCGCCGACCGCCGCGCTCAGCTCGTCGCATATGCGGCTCGACTCCGCGCGCACCGCTTCGGCATCAAAGCCGCGCGCCATAATACATTTTCGTCTGCCTCCGTACACCAGCAGGCTGTCCGCCCGAACACCTATCCGCTCCAGCCGCGCGCGCACGGCATCCGTCAGCTCATCGGAGCACTGATAATCCCGCCGCTGTTGATCGACGGCATCGGTCAAAATTTTAGAAATAACCTCATAATCCAGCGCGAAAACACCTATTTTTTCACTGCGAAGCACCGATTCGGTCAGCGCGCCCGCCTCCATGTTTATTTCATCGCATATCTCGGCGATAGACTCGCATCTTTTGGTAACCGCGTCGGGCAAGCAATCGGGCGTCGCCCTGCCCTGCTCGCCCAGACTCGATGCCAGACGCGCTATCATGTCAAGCGAGCCGCCGTATTCAAGTCCCCAGCATACCTCATGCCGCGGACAGGTTGGGCAGTGCGCGTCAAAAACATTGTCGCAAACACGCCGCAAGTCCAGTATACCGGGGCGGCGCAATTTGTCGCTGAGGTCGTAAAAAATACGGGACAGTGCGCCGAAGCTGTCGGATATTTCAAGCATTTTGCGCTCGTCCGCCGCCACTCGCGCCGAAAGATAATATTGCTCGCCGCGCTTCCCGTCCTCACTTGCCGCGGCAGACACGGCGCGCTCATTCAGCCAACCGACTCGGCCCGCGCCCAGATATGCGCAGTCAGCAAGCAAAAGCCCGGGCAAAAGGCGGGTCAACACGTCCATTCCATCAATGTAAAAGCCCCACAGTAGGGCGGCGGCAAGCGCCGATATCGCCGCTATAGTCGGCGATATAAAGCGCAACAGTCCCTCGGCGATGACCGCTAACACAAACAGCGGTGAATAAACAAGGTCAAACGCCGCGCCGCAAATAAAGCCCGCCGCACATCCCGCCAGCATTCCGCACCGTCTTGATATGACGAGCGCGCCCAGCATTCCGCCGAATGCCGCCACCGAAACACCGAGAAAGGTCATATCCCGTGCGGCAAACGTCAGTGCGGCAAGCACGGCGGCACAGCCCGCCATGTATTTATACCGCGTCGTCTGTGTGCCCTCGGCCGTCTCGGCTGACTTATTCCCTGCAAAGTACCAGCTCAAAAGCAGCACCGCCGCAGGTGTTGCGGCAAGCGCAAATATCGCGCCGAAAAGATCATAATAATGATAGCCGCCGTCGATTATGCGGTAAAGGCTGAACATAAAGGCGCAAACGGCTGCCGCCGTCATGCGCAGATAAACGCTCTCGCCGAAAAGTCCCCGAGCGGCGGCGCGAAGCTTGTCCGCAGGCGGCGTTTCGGACGGTGGCAGATAGGAATTGTCGATAAAAAGCCGCACCAATATTCGCAATATGAGGGCGATGAGGTATATTCCCGTCAAAAGTCCCCCCTGCTCTGTGGCGGCGAGCGCCGAGGCGCACAATCCCACAAATATAAACACAACTCGCCGCGGCGCGGCGCATATCAGTGCGATGCCGAGCGGATATGTACCGAAAAACAGCTCACAGCCTCCCAAAAGATAGGACGCTATCACATATATCGCGCCCCACAGCCCCTCATTTATAAATGTACGGTCGAAGCGACGGGTGCTCACGCGCCGCTCAACACTCCCCTCTCGCTTTTCGTTTTGCATATTAATCTCTGTTTCGCCTCCTTGTGTGGTACAAAAATAATACTATAAGGAGGGCAAAAAAGCAGTCGAAGAGCGCGTGGGACATTTGCTCACATTGGGGCGGCGCGGGGACATATTTGGCTTTACTTGCCAAACGGGCGCGGCACATGCGGGCGGGAAATCAAGGAAATAGCGCCGCGCGGGAAATTTTGTCCCTTACGGACGAACGATTTTTTAAAATTTTTGAAAAAATATGGTCATACCCCTTTCAATTTGCGAATAATTATTATATAATATCCTCAAGCATAAAATTAAAGGAACTCACATGAACACCGAGAGAATTTGCTGTTTTACCGGCCATCGACACATATCTACTGAGGTTCTGCAATCGCTGACACCGCGCCTGCGCAGCACTATCCGCGACCTTGCCGCCGAGGGAATACATACATTTCGCGCGGGCGGCGCTATCGGCTTTGACACGCTGGCGGCGCTTTGCGTGCTTGAGCTGCGCGAGAAGCTCGGACTGCGCCTCGAGCTTGTTTTGCCCTGCCACGATCAAACGCGGGGATGGTCGGCACGCGACAAGGATTTTTACAATCACATACTCGGCGTCTGCGACAGCTCGCGCTATATTTCGGACGTTTACACCCGCGACTGTATGCTGGAGCGCGACCGCCGCATGGTTGACGGAAGTGAGGTATGCGTCGCCTACTTCACGGGGCGGCGCGGCGGCACGTCTTTTACAGTAAACTACGCGCTCGGAAAGGGCGTAAGACTGATAAATCTGGCAGAATAAAAAACCGCCTCACGGCGGTTTTTTTATCAATTAAAATACAAAATCTGCGTAAAGCGGGCAGTGGTCGGACGCATCCAACGCCTCACTGTCGACAACAGTCACAAAGTTCTCGGCAACGGCCTCGCCGTAGGAGAAAATGTGGTCGATACTGCGTTCGCGCTCGTCGGTCGGGTGGACACCCGTATGGAACAGATCGTGCTCGGCGTCGTATGCGGGATACGCATGATGCGAACGCCACGGCGACGACTCTTTTGCAGTATAGCGCACCTCGCTGAGTCCGAAACGGCGCAAAACCTCAATAGGCGGCTCATCCGATCGGCAGTTGAAATCGCCCGTAAAGAATATCGGAACAGGGTACTTTTCGAGCAGCTCGTACATCAGCGCCAGCATCTCGCCCGTATTTGTAACGCGCGCGGCGCGGCCCGGGTCGGTAGACTTCCAAAAATAGTGCGTGTTGATATGTATAAACTGCCGCCCGTTGTCAAGGCGCTCAAACAAGGCCCATGTAATGGACTTGGAGCCGCCGTCGTTAAGTCCGACATAATAGTGCCAGCCGTAATCGACAAGCTTCAGCGTCTTGCGACGGTAGACGATGGGAGTATAGTTGTTTTGCTTTTCGTTGGTGGCAACGGCGGGGACCTCGTCATATTCCGAGCTTATCAGCTCAAAGATATTGACCGCCTGCCCTCTCATTTTGGGAGAACACTCCTGAAATCCGACGCTGTCGGGCAGATAACGAAGAAGAATCGCCGCCTCGCAGTCATCGCGGTTGGCGATGGTGGTATCCTTTGGGCAATTGCCCCAGATATTGAAGCTCATGACGCGCACGGCGTCGCAATTTTTACAGTCGCTCATATGTATTTCCCCTCCGAAAAATTACTGTATTCATATTTTAACACAATCTACCCGCCAAATCAAGCGAATTGATAAAATCGTCCGGACAAAAATCAAGGCTCATTCTCCTCCGCCACTATCGACTCATATGTCGCCTTGTCTATAAAGCCGTACTCATAAAGCTTTTCGGCGCGGCCCGCGCGGGTTTTAAGGGATGCATATTCGCTCCCAACCTTCATATCTACGGTATGTTCCTGCTCCAGCGCCCCACATTTAACGGTAATTTTGGCATAGGAATTCCATCCGTCAAGTATTTTTTCAACAAAGGTCGCGCCGTATTTAAGCTCGCTCGCTTCATAATGAGCAAGAAGCTGCTCGCCGTCGGCATCATACAACCCTATAAACGGCTGATCGTAAAAAAGCACTGCGTCATCAACCTTTATGCTCTCAACTCGGCTGATCTCAAATGTCTGCTCGATATCAAATACCGTCTCATTTACACCAATGCCGCCCCTTACTCCGTATTGCTCGGGCAGGCTTTCCAGATCAAAGTAAGCAAAGCACGATACCGTCGTCCTCTCAAAGCTGAATCTGCCCTCAGCATCGGTATACACCGCATATTTGTTTATTAATTCAAACTCGGTGCTGTCCACACGTTCATACTCATAAACCGCAACGGCTATTCCCGAAAGATCTATATTATCCTCGCAAGTCACGCGCCCCTTGACCGTGCCGCGGTATTTCGCCATCTCCTCCTCGGGCATAGAAACGACAACAGTGCGCTCCTGCTCCGTAACATACTGACCCGAATATTTTGTCGGCACCTCGATGAAGTATGCGTCAACGAACATGGGCATATCGTCTCCCATCAGCCCCCCTTGTTTATATACCAATCTCGCAACATCCAGCACGATCTCGTCGCTGTCACTGCTTTTCACAGATATATCAACGCCTGCCTGGCTTGATTTTTGCACAAAGGAAGTCATCAAAATAAAGTGGTTTTTAAAAAATTTTTTGTCATAACCGGACAAGTCATAATTATACTTTTCCCCAAACTCATCCGCACCGTCAGCCGAAGTGATGGCTACATATGAGCCGAATGCAATTTCACCTGCCGCCCTCTGCTCAACCACCTCTCCCGCACTTCCCGCAAAGCTTATAGCGGTCGCATTTTCGGGCAAAGCAGTATCTGCCGGTCCATCCTCGGGAGGTACATTCGCACCGCACGCCGCAAGCGACAGACACAGCAGAGCTATCATAAATACCGTCATCAATTTCTTCATAACAGTTTACCTCCTGAAATGTTAAGATATCTTCACTCAATAAGTCGCCAAAAAGCGCATAAGGTTTCAGCATTTGCCCGTAATTTTGAAAAAGCCTTTTGACAAATAACTTTTAGTTAAGCTCTTATTGACAATCAGGCGACCGCGTGTTATAATGTTTATAAAGCAAACTAAATTAAAGCTCCCCCACGAAAGGACACCAAAATGGGACTTACGGTATCTCATCTTTCCAAAAAATACGGCAACAAGACCGTTCTCGACGATCTCAGCTTTGACATGAGAGGCCCCGGCGTTTATGCTCTGCTGGGCACTAACGGCGCGGGCAAAACCACCGCAATACGCATGATGCTGGGAATGCTGTCCCGCGACTCGGGCGAGGTGACCTGGAACGGCGCGCCGCTCGACACCGCCACCTGCAATGTCGGCTATCTCGCCGAGGAGCGCGGTCTTTATCCCAAATATAATCTCATGGATCAGCTCGTCTACTTCGCACAACTTCGCGGGGTCAGTCGGGCGGAGGCCAAGCGACGCATACGCTACTGGTCAAGCAGGCTCGAGGTGGACGAATATCTCTACCCCACCAAGCCCGCCCGCCGCAGTGCGCTGTCTAAATCGACGGGCGCGAGCGCAACTGTCGCACTTCCCTCCAAAAAGGCGGATCAGCTCTCAAAGGGCAATCAGCAAAAAATACAGCTTATGACGGCGCTTTTGCCCGATCCCGAGCTAATCATTCTCGACGAGCCCATGTCGGGCCTCGACCCCGTCAACACCGATCTGTTCAAGGCCATAATCCGTGAGGAAATAGCAAAGGGCAAATACCTCATCATGTCCAGCCACCAGATGGCAACGGTTGAGGAATTCTGCACCGATCTCACCATTCTTAACCGCTCCAAAACCGTGCTTCAGGGTCATCTCAACGATATCAAGCGCGGTTACGGACGCATCAATCTCTCGCTCAAGGTCGAGCAGGATATCACGCCGTTTATCGAGCAGGCGGGTGCAAGTATACTTACCGAAAAAGAATTCGAATATCAGCTTCGCGTCAGCGGCGAGAGTCAGGCAAATGAACTACTCGGCGCACTTATAGCGGCGTCGGTTCCTGTCATTCGCTTTGACCTGCGCGAGCCGTCACTGCACGAAATTTTCGTCGAAACTGTGGGTGCTGCCAATGAAAAAGAGTGATCTTCGCGGCACAAAGCAGGTGTTCTCTTTCACATTGGTGCAATACCTCAAAAGCCGCTCAACCATAACCATGCTTGTGACCATGTTTCTGGTCTCGGCCATCTGCATGGTGTCGCTGTTTATGTCGGCGGGCAGTATTACGGAAGACATCACACCCGAGAACGGGCTGTCCCGCGTACTGCTTACAAACAACACCTCGCTCGACATTAAGCCCGAGGACATAGCATCCTCCTATCCGTCCCCGCTCGATGTCAGCTATGAGGGCGACACATTTATGGAGGACGAGGCGCTTGTCACGATCTCCTCCGCCGACGGACAAAATTTTGATATCAAAATCTCGCTGTCAAGCGACAGTATCGTCACCGATTACGAGGTCTCTCGGCTGACATCGGCTATTGATTCCGCCGTCACGCTCGCCCGCTATCGCGCGAGCGGCATCACGGATGAACAGCTTTCCGTCGCCCTCTCGCACATTTATATATCGGACGGCGACATCTCCGATTATCTCAACACTCAAAGCTCCTCGTCCACAGACGAGCTGCTTGACATCGACAACGGCGCATTTTTCATTCTCAGCTATGCATATTCCATCATAGTTTTGATACTTGTCATGTTCTCGACTTCATTTATCATACAGTCCATAGTTGAGGAAAAGGCGTCAAAGCTGGTCGAGCTGCTCATGGTCAGCGTCAAGCCGCTGGCGCTCATACTCGGCAAAATTCTTGCCACAATGGTGTTTATGGCGGCGGCTCTGCTGGCGCTGGGCGCCGGCATGGGACTGACGACGGCTGTCATGAGCAATTTTGTAGACACCTCCTCCGTCACCTCCACGCTTGCCTCATCGGGCATCGATCTTACCCTGTCACTGCGGCTGATACTCACGCTTCCCGCTGTTCTTATCTCGGTCGTGTTGGGGTATCTCACATTTTCACTCATCGGCGGCGTGCTGGGTGCCTGCTGCTCCAAGCTTGAGGACATCGGTGCGGCAACGGGCGGCGTTACATTTATTACGCTGATCTGTTATCTGCTCACTACCGTCGGATCGACGGCAGGCAGTCGCGGATTTGTCATTTTCTGCTCGCTCTGCCCCTTTGTCTCGGTGTTCTCGGCTCCCGTCGCATACCTAACGGGCATTATCGGCTTTGGTATGCTATGCCTGTCGTGGCTGTTGCAAGCTGTTGTCATCATACTTGTAACAATGTTTTGCGCCCGCGTTTACGGCACGCTCATCATTCACCGCGGCAACCGCATAAAGCTCAAAGCATTGTTTGCAATAGCGCGCGGAAAGGAGTGATATTATGAAAAAGAATTATTTCAGAGGCTGCGGAAAAGTTTTTAACTTTACACTCTCGCGTAGTCTCGGCACAAAGTCTTATATCGCGCTGACGCTGATACTCGCGATACTGCTGTTCGGCACTGTTTTCGCCGTGACGCTTGTACCTCAGCTACCCGACAGCACAACACCCGCGCCGGACGGTGCACAGAACACCCTCACACCGCTCTCCCGCGTTATAGTCTGCGACTCAACGGTCGATAACGGCTCTGTATCCTGGCTGTATTCGATTGCGGACGGCGTCACCGTTTCTGCCGCACCCTCGCTTGAGGCGGCGGACACATTGGCAGACGCTTACACGCTTATTGTCGCCGTTTCCGCTGACGAAGCCGGTTATGCCATAAACGTGCTGACTACCGACGACTCACTTCTCACGCCCTATGACCGCACCGTTTACGCCGACCTTGTCGGCGAGGCGTTCCGCGGTGAGCTTTTGCGCCGCGCGGGCGTCGATGCCTCGCTGCTTGAGGACAATACCACCGTCACGCCCTCGGTCGTCGGCGGCTCCGACGAAAGCATCTCGGCCGACGGCGCTGATGAGGACGCATTTTCGGGACTGCGCGAGCTGGTCGCCATGGTGGTCTCCTTTCTCGTCATTTTCGTCATGTATTTTATGATACTTTTCTACGGGCAGAGCGCCGCCAACAGCGTCATGATGGAAAAAACCTCAAAGCTGATGGACTTTTTCCTGGTCTCGGTCAACCCCGGCGCGATGATACTGGGCAAGGTGCTCGCCTCGGCACTCGCAGCAATAATTCAGGTGTCGGTCTGGCTGCTTTCTGCGGCAGGTGGATGGTGGGGCGGCAGACTTGCCGTCAAGCTGCTTGTGCCCAATGCCGCAGACTCGGATTTCTCGGCAATGCTTGCCCTGCTTGAAGGGTTATTTACACCGGGTGGTATCATCATCGCCATTTTGACTATCGTCGCGGGTTTCCTGCTTTACTGCTCGCTTGCCTCCATCGGCGGCGCGCTGGCATCCAAGCCCGAAGATCTTTCCTCCACAAACGGCATCTTTGCCATGGTGCTGGTCGCCTCCTTCCTGCTGTCTCTTTATGCAGGCTCGACAAGTGAAATGGGCATGATATCCTCGGCAAGCTGGCTTATATACCTGCCCTTTACAGCTATACTCGTCACGCCCGGGCGGGCACTTTCGGGCAGTATCACACTGCTTGAGGGCGGCATTTCGGTGGCGCTTATATTGCTGTTCGCTTTTATAGTCATGTTCATCGCGGGAAAAATTTACTCGCTTATGTCCTTCTATCGGGGAAATCCTCCCAAGCTGACCTCTCTGCCCGCTATGATAAAAAACGGCATACGCTCAAAGAACGGCAAATAACCGACATTTAATTAAAAAGTGTTGATTTTTAATCAATGATGTGTTATTATGTATATATAAATTTCTATGGAGCAGTATCATGAAACACATTTTTATAATCAACCCCGCGGCGGGTCAGATCGACCGCACCGAAGAAATAACTTCTTATCTCAAACAAAATCGCCACGAGCTTGACTATGAAACATACATCACCACCGCCATCGGCGACGCCACTCGCTTTGTTTCGGACTATTGCCGAGACCATGCGGGCGAGGCTGTCCGCTTTTACGCCTGCGGTGGAGACGGCACGCTCAACGAGGTCATCTCGGGCGCGGCTGAACACGAGGGTGTCGAAGTTGCCGTTTACGCCTGCGGAAGCGGTAACGACTACGTCAAATATTACGGCGGCGCTGACCGTTTTCTCGATCTCGGCGCGCTTATCGACGCCCCCTCAGAGCCCATTGACCTCATGAAGATAGGCGAGCGCTATTGCATCAACGTCTGTGACTTCGGCTTTGACACTACCGTCGCCAAAACCATGATCAAGGTCAAGCGCAAAAAAATAATAGGCGGCAAACGCGCTTATGTAACCGGCGTTGCCACCGCCGTACTTACCGCTCGCAGAAACGAATGCACCGTCACGGTCGACGGCGAACGCCTCAACGACAAAAAAATACTGCTCTGCACCGTTGCAAACGGAAAATATGTAGGCGGCGCATTCCAATGCGCGCCCCGCTCGGTTAACAACGACGGACTGCTGGAGGTATGTCTTGTCAAGACCATGTCGCTTTTTGGCTTTCTCAAGATACTCGGTCCTTACACAGCAGGACAGCATCTTGACGACCCTCGCTTTGCCCATCAGGTGGTTTACCGTCGCGGCAAGCTGATACATGTCTCGGCCCCGGAGGGCTTTGCCATGTCGGTTGACGGCGAGATCGTCGACGGCACCGAGTTTGATATCGAGATCAAGCCCGCCGCAGTTCGCTTCGTCGTCCCCGCACTTCCGACCGCGACAGAACTCGAAAAGCAGGAGAGCGCCGTATGCTGATCGATATTTTTGCAATAGTCGCCGTGCTCGGCGCGATTGCAACCGTAGCTTTTACCCCCTGCGCTTGGTATTGGGTGCTTTTGCTGGCGCTCGGCTATTTCTGGGGGCTCATCTTCGTACATCTGTTAATTGCACTGATAGTAACGCTGTTTATCGACACGACCAAGCCCGTCGAGGGCAAGGTGCGCCGTTATTTCAAATTCATGGTGCTTCACACTGTTGACGGCGTGCTCAAGGTCGCCCGTGTGCGCATCCGCCTTGAAGGTAAGCAGCTGATTCCAACCGACCGCCGCTTTATGCTGGTGTCCAACCACCTCTCCCGCTTTGACCCCATGGTCAGCATGGTGGCGCTCAAGCGCACACCGCTCGCCTTTGTCTCCAAGCCCGAAAATTTTAAAATTCCCATTGCGGGACCTTATGTGCACAAATGCAAGTTTCTCTCGATCGACCGCGAAAATCCCCGCAGTGCCATAACAACGCTCAACACCTGCGTCGAATACATCAAATCTGGCGAGCTGAGCATGGGCATCTATCCCGAGGGCACACGTTCATTGACGGGTGAGCTGGGTGAGTTTCACGACGGCGTATTTAAGATCGCACGCGACACAAAAGCTCCCATCGTCATTATGACCCTGCACGGCACGCAAAACATAGCCAAAAACTTCCCGCTTCGCTCCACTCGCGTGGATATGAAGATAGTTCGCGTAATCGAGCCCGAGGAGTTCTCGGGAATGCGCACCGGCGCTATATCGTCCATGGTTCGCGAGGTCATGGAGCAAGAACTGAATAAATAAAAAATGTCCGCAGAAAGCAGTTTCATTTTTTGATATACTTTATTCGGCGAAAAAGCGATAAAAATCTGAATTTCGAAAGGTGAAATGCGTTGAAAATCGAGAATAACATTCTAAAGCACTATCTCAAAAATGTATATTTCATTACAGGTACGGCTTATGCGGGCAAGTCAACAACGGTAAAAATGCTTGCTGACCGATATGATATGGTTTTCTGCGGAGAAAACTATCACATTGCCGTGTCAGATGTTGTGGCAACGCCCGATGTGCAGCCTGATCTATGCTATAGAAAAAGCCTTACTGATTGGAAAGATTTTGTAACTCGCTCGCCCGAAGAATATGAACGATGGATTTACAACTCACAAAAAGAAGGGGCGGGGTTTGAGGTTGCCGAACTGATTTCAATATCAAGGGATAGGAAAGTGATCGTTGATACCAGTATCCCGGTTGACGTGCTGAAAGAAATTTCTGACTATAATCATGTTGCTGTTATGCTTTCGCCGCAGTCTATGAGCGTTGAGCGTTTTTTTGACCGAGATGATCCCGATAAACAGTTTCTCCTCGGTGTTATTGAAAGTTGCGAAAACTCCGAAGCCGTCATGGAAAATTACAAGCGAGGGCTTGCCCTTATCAACAGCAAAAAACACTATGACGAATATGCAGAAAGCGGTTTTTTCACGGTTATTCGGCAGGATAACGGAAAAGATACAAGAGAAGAAGTCTGCGATGCAATAGCGAAGCATTTTGGCTTGATTCAATAAGCTTTGACCTGTCGGGCCGTTACCGTCTGCAAACGATTTTGACAAACCGTTCGCCGCCGGCAAGTTTGAAATAAGCGGACAAAATAATCCTGCGTATGATTTTGTAACCATACGCAGGATTAACTGTTTTATTGGCACCGCCCCGATGCGGACATTTTTATTTAAAATCAATTCTCGGTACTATCCAGCACGCCAAATCCGGCAACTGCGCTGACGGGCAACGACATAACGACAGCCCCCGCCTCGGTATCGACACCCGCATTGCTGACTATAGACTTCATAATAGCCGTTTTTTCGGACGATTTGGCAACTATGAGAATAAGCTCCTTTTCCTGCGCGATAGAGACGCGGAAAAACTTTTCGGCATCCTTCGATCCCGTACCCTTGCCGTGAAGCACGGTACCTCCGCGCGCACCAGCCGCTCTCGCGGCGTCCATGACGCTGTCGGTATGACCTTCGTTGGCAATCGCCAAAATAAGCTCGTAATTATAATTGAATTCGGGTGTCCCGTCAACGGGACGACCTCCGTTAAGATATGACAAGGTCTTACCTCCTCCTACGCTTTTAATGGGTGTTGCCACAATAATACCGTGGCCGGGCGCGTCAATGTAGAGCTGCCGCCGCGCCTCGTCGATAAGCGACGCGGTGCGTTTTTTGTCCGCGACCGTCATGACTATGCGATACTCGCGCGAGCTCAACCCGAGCAGGTCAAGCACATTTTTTGTAGCCGTTCCGCGTCCGTGAAGCATGACCGACATGGTCAGCTCCAGCTTTTCACATATATCCGTAAGCTTGCCCGACATTTCGGGATTTACTATTGCAATAATGTAATTCACCTATATCACCTCCAAAGCTCGATGATATCGTCGTCGCCCGCCGCTTGGGCTGCCTTGACACGGCGCGTTTTGCGGCCATATATAAAACCGACTATCTGAATGGAGATCAGCGGCATCATTGCGACCGTCGCAACGATACCAAATGCATCCGTCAGTACATTTCCGCCCGCCGCCGAGCATACGCCGATCATAAACTGAAGCATGAACGTCGCCGTCATGGGTCCCGAGGCAACACCGCCCGAGTCAAACGCGATAGCGGTATAAATATCGGGAACGAAAAATGAAAGAATGAGTGCAATGGCATAGCCGGGTATCAGGAACCACATAATCGATATTCCCGTCAGAACTCTGAGCATGGCAATTCCCATCGCCAACGCAATGGCAATAGACAGGCTTATCTTGATAGCCTTTCCGGGGATTGCGCCCGAGCTGACACTCTCCACCTGCTTCTCCAATACATAAACCGCAGGCTCGGCGGAAATAATAAACCACCCGAGGCACATGGCAAGCGGGATGAGCAGATAGCGCGTCCAGCCCTCGTAAAGCTGACCGCCCAGCACCGTGCCAAGCGACGAAAAACCGACGTTGACCCCGGTAAGGAACAAAACCAAGCCCACATATGTAAACAGCACGCCCCAGCAGATCTTGAGGAAATTCCGCATGGGAAGCTTGAACGAAAGCACTTGAAACAGCAGAAAAATACCTATGATGGGCGCTAACGCCACCGCGGTCTCCCACATATGATGAGGTATCGATTCGATATATGCGTGACCTATCTCGGTCGTGCTACCCCAATCGACCGTGGTGATGTTGGTCACACAGTCGGCGTTGGGATACAAAAATCCCAGAATAAGCACGAAAAGTATGGGCCCGATTGAGCACAACGCAACAAGGCCGAAGCTGTCGGCGCCCGCCTCGCGGTCGGAACGCATATTCGCGACACCGACGCCCAGCGCCAGTATAAACGGCACCGTCATAGGTCCCGTCGTAACCCCGCCAGCGTCAAACGCAATGCTCAGATAATCGGGATCCGAAAATGCGGCAAGTATAAACACCAAGCCATAGAAGAACAGTAGCAGCCAGCGCAACTTTACACCGATAAAGATACGCAACATGCATATCATGAGGAAAAAACCCACACCGATACCGACTGTAACGATAAGCACCATATTGTCAATGTGCGGAACGGTCTGCGCGAGCACCTGCAGATCGGGCTCGGATATTGTGACCGCGAGTCCCAGCACAAAGCTGACTAAGAGGATCAGCCACAGCTTTTTGGATTTTGTAAGCGAAGCGCCGATGCGGTTGCCGATGACCGTCATAGACGTCTCGGCGCCCAGCGTGAACAGCCCCATTCCCGCTATTATCATGACCGTTCCGATCAAAAACGCCAAAAGCAAACTCGGCGACACGGGCGTGACGATAAGGCACAAAAGCGCCACTATTATAACTATGGGAAGAACGGATATCGCCGATTCCTTGAATTTTTCGTTAAGAGCGTTGATATGGCTCTGTGCTTTTGTTTTGATTTGACTGCCTCCCTGCGCTCCGGGGGCGCAACGCCCCTTTTTAGTAGTAATTTAATTATCATATTAATTATATCATTCGTCGGTGGGGATGTCAAGGACAAAAGTGCCGCGATATGTATTTTTTATATGAAATTTAATGTATTTTTGCCGCAAAAAATCACTGGACAAATACTATTATTTGTGATATAATATTAAAATCCCGATTATGTATCCGACCAAGCAAACCCTCATACGGAGAAATTTAAAATGCCTAAAAAGATCAAAAATTTTCGTGACCTCGGCGGAATTCCCGCCGCCGACGGCAAACATATTCGCTCCGGCATGCTGTTCCGTAGCGGTCATCTTGCCCGCATCAAGCCCAAGACCGCCGATCGCATGCGCGACAAAATGGGCCTTCGCGCGGTAGTTGACCTGCGCAGCCCGTCCGAGCTTGCAGAGCATCCCGATGTCGTCGCAGACGGCGTCGATTATTGCCACCTGCCCCCGCTCAATGACGAGCAGAACCCCTCCATCAATAAAAAGAACCGCCGCCCCATACTCTACCGTATCATGGCGCTTGACGGCGGCGCGCGCGGCTATCTTTCGGATACATACCGTACCATGGTGGCTACCACGCCCCCGCTCGAAGCCTTTGCCGAGCTTATCCACCTGCTACTCGAGGAAGATAACGGCGCCGTGCTGTGGCACTGTACACAGGGCAAGGACCGCACGGGAATTGCCAGCGCGGCTGTGCTTTTGGCGCTGGGCGTCGACCGCGATGAGATAATGCGCGACTATATGCGCACAAATCGCTCCTGCCGCATCAAAAACTGGCTGATCTATCTCGGCGTCACGCTTGTGACGCTGAGCATACACACCGCCTCCTCGCTCAATCTGCTGCTCACCTCACAGCGCGATTACCTACGCGCGGCGTTTGATGAAATGGACAATCTCTACGGCGGCACCGAAGGCTTTTTGCACGACGGCCTCGGACTTACAAACGACGATATCGGCGACCTCAGAAGAATATATCTTGAATAAAAATAACCCCGAAAAGCTATACACATCAAAGCTTTTCGGGGTTTTTCACAGATCAGGGATCATGAAAGATTTCCGTATGTATCGCAGGTGATACTTATTTTTCATGACACATACCCCTATTTTTTATAAGTAATTTTATTTGTAATTCCGGATACACTTTCATACGCATCTGAAACAACAGTTGTTCCTGACGCTTCCTTGATGATATATATCAACAGCGCCGTGACCGCCACCAAAGCCACCGCCAGCGCAACGGCAATAATTTTAGTCACAAAATATTTTTTGGCTCTCGATCTGATATTGTCGGACAGCGCCGCGCCCTCAAAGCTCTTGGCTATATCCTCGGGTGCGCCGAATTCGACGCAAAGCTTATCATAAGATGCCTCCCCCACCTCAGCCTCATAGCAATATATTCGCTCGGCGAAGTCATGCAGCAAAACATGCTTCACTCCGGCGGAGCAGGATAAATTTTTGCCTATATCCCGCAAATACTTTTGGCAGACCTTATTTTTCATCCGCGCTACCCTCCCATTTCAAGAGCATATCGATTCCGGCAAAGACCGTCTCCATTTCCCTCAGGGCAAATTCAAGATATTCCCTGCCGCTCTCATTGATGCTGTAATAATTGCGAAACCTCTTTTCGCCCACAAGCTCCTTGTGCGCTACTATCAGCTTACGCTCCGACATTCGGTAAAGCGGGCCATACAGCGAGCCCTCTTTAACTTGAAATGCGCCGCCTGTGCGCTTGTCGAGCTCTTGCCTTATCTGATACCCGTACATGTCCTCTTTGGTGAGCATTTTAAGTATCAGCAGCTCAACATAGCCCATGCGGACGTTTTCTCTGATCTCGTTTTCGTATTTCATCAGCTACCTCCGCATATTTTTATCTGTTGTATTAATGATAGCAAAAAAAATGTATCCTGGCAATACTTTTTTCAAAATATTATGTTGACAAACTAATATTTTCATGATATACTGATACCAAGGACGGCTACGGCACCGATTCGCGCCCGTTTGCCTGCGGCAAACTCTTCAAAATCTACGAAAAACGGAGGTTATCATGAAAAAACGTGTCATCTTGTACAGCTCAGCCATCAAGCATTACCAGTGTGTTGTTTGATGTTGATCCCGATGATCCCGACGAATATTTATATTCTGGAGTAGTGGCTATTGTTTTTGAAATTCTCCCAACTTATAGTAATACGCCCGTGCTGATTCATATAGGAACAGGCTTTATGGCAGATAATAAGACAATTATAACAGCTGCGCACGTATACAACCAAGATCCTGGTGCTGAGGGCACAGTATTGTCAAGAAGAGCCTATCATGGTGTCGATATAACAACTTCATATTCAGATTTAACATCATACTTAAAAGAATATGCGTATAGCCCAATTAAATCGGGCATAATACCAACATCATATGAGCCAGTAACTTTGAAAAACGATTGGTTTATAGGTGTACTGCAATCTTCATTCTATACAGATCATTATATGTTTAATTGTTCCGCTATAGATAGCTCTATTCTGTGGGAATATACATATGCCGTTGGATATCCGCATAATTACGCCATGAACATGATGCAATCAAATGGCAAAGTTACTGCATATGGAGTGAACGAAACACATATAGAAGTAATGAACCTTATTGAAGTGGGGATGAGCGGAGGACCTATATATGCGGCAGTAAATGGTCGAAGCTGTATTGCAATTATTTGCGCCATAGACCCAAGCAATGGATATGGCCGAGGCACTATAATGACACAAAGCATGGTAGATCTTATTATAAATACAATTGTTTCTCACGATTAATAATGACTTTTATCAAAAGAGGTACCGCAATGAAAATATTCATTCGCATCATATCATTTGCACTCTCGCTGATAGCGCTATTATTGACCCTCGGATGTAAAAAGGATGTAGCAGATATCACAGAAGAAGAATGGTTGGCCATGGGCCGCAATCTCGGTGAACGCAGTTATATAATAATGTATCCAAACGGCATCGAGGATCCCGAAGATGCTCCGGAGGTAAGTTATACCGCCGATGATTTTGTTGCATATACCGAAAAATATTCGTATACCATGCAAGAGCTTGCCGAAGAAAAAATAGTCATTACTTTAAAGCCTGCCGAAAATTACGAGGGGATTATGACAAAGTATGTTGCTCCTTGTATAGAAAAATGGGAAAAGGGCGAATGGAAACGCATTTATTATTTTGCTCCCGGATTTTGGAATCATACATATGCACTCAGATGGTTTTCTGTTGATACGAAAGATATTATCAATCACATTACCTACACCGTGCAATTGGAATGCTTTTATCCCGAACCAACTCCCGGTAAATATCGTATGGTCATATTTATGGGCAAAGAGTGCTATGTATATGCAGAATTTGAATTAACAAAATAATTCATTCGGCACCAATATATTAAAGCCCCGCATAGCGGGGCTTTCTCGAAATCGCGTGCAAATTGTTAATTTTATGCAAACGAGGTGTAAACAAACAGCCGCGCGTATTGACAAGTTGTTTTGCGTCATGTATGATAAAATCAATGAGGCCACGTCCTCAAAGCTAATAGCGAAAAAACGCAAACTATC
>JAFTRE010000011.1 GCA_017462385.1 Clostridia bacterium
ATTAAGTAAACACAGGCAAAAAAATATCGAGTGTTCCTAACATCAGTTATGAACACTCGATATGGTCTGAGTGACAAGACTTGAACTTGCGGCCTCTACCACCCCAAGGTAGCGCGCTACCAGCTGCGCCACACCCAGATTTTTATTGCACTCTTTATCGCGCCCAACTATTATATCACAATCGATATTTTTAGTCAATACCTGTCAGCAAAATTTTTTTGAAAATTTTTAATATTTTTTTGTTTATTTTGCTAAATTTATAAAAAGATGCGACCGGCACCGCTCAGTGCCGGTCATATATTATCATTTAAGCGCCATTTCAAGCCAGATCAGGCCCATTGAGAAGGCGTCATGCAGCCCTTCCTTGGAACCCTGACGGATAATTTTATTCGGATCCTTCGAATCTATGACCTGAATGAGGATCTTATCGGGAACCTCGTTATTCCCCACCTTTTTATACGACATGATCTCAAGTATCAGTATGCACTTTTCATTCATATCGCCGTAGCAAATGGTATGTCCCTCACGAACCAGAGGGCGGCCTTTATATTCAAGATACTTTCCGCTTACCTTTTCGCGTGTCTCTGCGTTTGCACTCATTTTAAGTACCTCCTTCATTTATCTTATTAAGATAGTATATCACATTATTGCCGTCAAGTCAATGAGTTTTATGCAATTTTTACATTTTTATGATTATTATATATCATTTCTCCGTTAAAAGCTCGTCAAGGCTTTACGCTTTTTAGTGCAAAGCGTGTCATCCTCTTTACGGCACGATTGACGCCCCCGCGCTATTACAGCAACGCCAAAATATCCGCCGCGTTAGTATCGGGCTTGACCTTGGGCATGATATTTTCGATCATTCCCTGTTCATCAATTATAAATGTGGTGCGCACCACGCCCATACTTACCTTGCCATACAGCTTTTTCTCCTGCCACACACCATAGGCTTTTATCGCTTCAAGCTCGGGGTCTGACAGCAATATAAACGGCAAATTATATTTTTCGGCGAATTTTACATGAGAAGCTACGCTGTCTTTACTGATACCGATAACCTCAACACCCCTATTGGCAAATTCCGAATATGCCCCGGCAAACGCACATGCCTGACGGGTACATCCCGGCGTATTATCTTTGGGGTAAAAATACAAAACCACCTTTTTGCCGGCAAAATCGGACAGAGACACCAATTGTCCGTTTTTGTCCTTCAAAGTAAACTCGGGCGCCTTCATTCCTACTTCCAACATAATAATCTCCATTCCGCCGCCTTGCGGCGGCACCAATATAATCAATGAATTTTGCCGCTCGGGCAAAATTCGTGCGTAAAAATCAGGTTCAAATAAATATCGGCTTCATTTTTGTCAGCGTATCGGCGGGCAGCGGCCGTGGCAGTGTCATGCACCACAGCGCCTCCGCGCGGCAGGTCAATTCATATTGTCGCGTGCCGCCCGCGACGGTGCGCGCGTCTGCGGGCTTGGTGACAATACGCAGCAAGTCCTCATCACGCCGCCGTTCGGCAAGATATTTTCTGCCACGCTCATTGGCTGCAAGAAGTTGAACATATGCAGGACGACTGCGCAGATCCTCCCGACGCACACCAACCAGCATATTTATGATACCGCGGCGCACTCTCGCATCAGTATAATTCGCCGTCGTTGCCTCGCTTAAAAGCTGATCAAGATCGGTTGCGCGTGACGCCGCGGCGCATATGCGCTCTGCCAATCCGTCACCCACATCGGCGATGCCCTCAAACGTTTTCACATCACTCATGCGCAAATATGTTATTATATCGCGTCCAATATTCTTGATATGTGAGCCGGACATGTCATTTACTGCTGCTTGCTTTATATATGACACAGTTTCTTCCGGCACATAACCTTGCAGGTCATCGATACCCGAAAGGAGCATGTTTTTGCGCAATGCAGTAGCTGACGGGAGCTCTCCTTGCTCAACATTCTCACTGCCATAAGCCGCGCCGCGACGCTGTATGATGTCGGTCTTCATAGCGCCGCCTCTGCGTAATATTTCTTTGATGTAGGCGAGCGCCAAAATATCGTTGGAGCCACATGCCATGCGCTCACCCGTAATATTCTCGTAAGCCTCAAAATACGCCGCCGCACTTCCCTTGCCCGCTCTGCACAGCCGCCGGTATTCATCGGAAAACCGCTCGCCAAGTATAACCTCTGCGGCTGCTCTCAAGCCTTTTTCGTCGGCACTCTCGGAGCCGAAGCCCAACGTATCTGCACCAAGCTCGCTCAATATATGAACGCCAGCCGCCGCGAAATACTCTGCACTTGCCATGCAGTACGGAAAGGGCAATTCAAACACGATATCCGCGCCGGCCGCCACGGCGCACGCCGCGCGGGTAAACTTGTCCGCCACTGCACTCTCGCCACGCTGGACAAAGCTCCCGCTCATAACACACATTATCAGCTCACCACCGCGCCCGCGCAGGCTGTCGAGCAGATATTTATGCCCGTTATGAAAGGGATTATATTCGCATATCACGCCAGTTATCTTCATTACTTATGAAATTCCTTTGCTTTTTTGTTTGTCTTATAACTAAAATTTCGCAATTACTATTGTAAAATACGGCGAAATATGATAAAATACATTTAATGTATTTATTTCTATCGGAGGTTTTATTCTTTTTATGAACGTACTTGTTGTCAATGCGGGCTCAAGCTCGCTCAAATACCAGCTTTTTGACACCGTTACCGAGACCGCCTATGCCAAGGGCATCTGCGAGCGTATCGGTGCGGACGGCTCGCTTATCGACCACCGTCAACTTGCCAAGGGTCTGCGCGACCAGAAGGTCATCCCCATGAAGAACCACGCCGAGGCTATGAAGATAGTCGTTGAGGCGCTTACCGATCCCGAGCTCGGCTGCATCAAGTCCATGGACGAGATCGAGGCTGTCGGTCACCGCGTGGTGCATGGCGGTCCTTACTTCTTTGAGAGCGTGCTGGTTACTCCCGAGGTCATCGAGACACTTGAAAAATGCCGCGATTTCGCTCCTCTGCACACCGGCGCTCACCTGATGGGTATTTATGGCTGTACCGAAGTCATGCCGAACGTTCCTCAGGTTCTCGTATTTGACACTGCATTCCATCAGACCATGCCCGAAAAGGCTTACTTCTATCCGCTGTCCTACGATATGTATGAAGACTACAAGGTCCGCCGCTACGGCGCGCACGGCACCAGCCACCGCTACGTTTCCGCCATTATGCGCGAGATACTCGCAAAAGAGGGCAAGACCGAGGACACCAAGATCATCACCTGCCACCTGGGCAACGGTTCCTCCATCTCCGCTGTACGCGACGGTAAGGTCGTTGACACCTCCATGGGTCTGACTCCTCTTGAGGGTGTCGAAATGGGCACTCGTTGCGGCTCCATCGACCCAGCTATCGTAACCTTCATCATGGAAAAGAAGGGCTACACTCCCGCCGAGATGAACGATTACATGAATAAAAAGTGCGGTTTTCTTGGCATTACCGGCGGTTTCTCCGACTCTCGCGACATTGAAGACGCTGTTGCCGCAGGCCCTGATGGCAAGGCAGACGCCGACCGTCCTCTGCCCAGCTATGAGAGAGCAAACCTCTGCTCCTCGGTTCTCTTCTATCAGATCAAGAAGTACATAGGTGCTTACGCCGCCGCTATGAACGGTGTTGACGCTATCGTCTTTACCGCAGGTCTGGGCGAGAATAACCCCCGTCTGCGCGAGGTCGTTTGCTCCGACATGGAGTATCTCGGCATCGAGATCAACAAGGAGCTCAATGCAAAGATGCTTCGTCAGCCTAACATCGTTAAGCTGTCTACCGACAATTCCAAGGTCGCCGTTTACCTCATCCCCACCAACGAGGAGCTGGTCATCGCACGCGACACCGCAAGCATCGTCGGCGCACTTGCAAAATAAATATCAAAAATTCAAGGGAAGCATTACGCTTCCCTTTTATTTTATCATATTGCACGCACAAGTGCAATTAAAATCTAAAAATTTACGAAAATGTTTTTCGGCAAAATTCCGCCGTAAAGCGTTGCTTTGCCTCAAAATCCATAGCCTGAACGTATATTTTTTCTACTTCGAAATGATACCTCCGCACATCGGCAAGGGCGTCTGTCGCGCCCGCCAGCATGCTGTCATAACACTGCTCGGCGCGCCGCGCCTCGTCCGCGCTCTCCGTGTTGGGCACAACACACAGGTCTGCCATGTCAACAGCTATGTATTCGCGCTCGGGTGTGTCGTCGCTGACAACTATCGCCAAGCCTCTTGACTCTATAAGCACTCCGTCTACCCGCTCGGGGTCAATAGGGTCATACGACACAACGGTGCCAAGCCCCTTGAGCCTTGCTTGCTCTATACAACAACGCAACAGCAAATTTGCGCTCATAAAGCTGTCACGCACAATATACAGCGTTTGTGCGCGGTCGTAGAATTCATTCGAATGTGCTCTGCCCTGCATACCTACAGAATCTATCAGCGCCGTACGCATGGAAAATCCGTCTCCGTCGGCAACGCCCTCAAGTATGGACTGTGCCCTGTCGCGCACTCTCTCGCCGTCCACCAATCGCTCACCTATGCCGCGTATTATGCCGCACATATCAAGACAGCCCTCGAGCCATTTGTACGCCCGCCGCCAACATGCCTTTTTTTGCTTGTTCAACGACTCAAGCTCCGCGGCATGCTCGCGCAACGCGTCCGCATTCCAAAATTCGCCGAGGTTTACTATCTCCTCCCGCACGCCCGGCGAGTCCGGTTCCCACGCGTGGGGCGGTGTGCCGTCTATAACGGCAATGCTTTGCCCCTCACGGCTCAAAAGTATTCCGTCAAGCGAGGCGGGATCGGATGAGCACAAATAATGCTCGCAACGCCAACCGCGCTCGACGGCATAGTCGGAAATATCGCGCATAAATCGGCTTTTTCCCGTCCCCGGGCCTCCTTTGATAACATATATCCTATCTGCTCCGCCGAAAACATTCGGATAATAATTCTTGAAGCCGCATCCGCTGTTGGACGCGGCAAAATATCCGCTGACATTCATCTGTCATCACTCCCTTCAAGCAATATTGTATGCACGGGCATCACAAAATGACAAAAACCGGAAGCTTAACTTCCGGTTTTTTGAAATTCAACATCATTTCTTTACAATGTTAATGTTGGCGGGAACAATTCCGGCTTGCTCATAAACTATCTCGTTTATGATAGCTATATCGCTCTGTGTAAGCTGTTCCGCCTTGACCACAACATTGATCTTGCCCGAGCTGATGACCGCTACGCACTGCTCAAAGCCCTTTGCCACTATCAGCGTCTCAATGTTGGACTCCGACTCCATGTCCTTTGCTATCTGACTGATGTCGGCAAGTGCCTGCGTCTTGGCGGCGTCATCCGCCTGCGCGTTATCAACTACCGACTGAAGCACCTCAAGCGCCTCGTCACGCGCCCGTGCACGGCTGACCTGGGTGGACGAGAAGTAGCTGTCGGATGCGGTATCTGTGGGAGTGACATTAGTGTCGTTGTCAGCCGATGCGGCAGTGGTATCGTCTCCGTAGGATGAGTTCATGCCGGAGCTTTGATCGTAACCGTCGAAGCCTTGACTGTCGCGATTTGCAAATATCACCCAGTTGAGTACGACCGCAGCACCTATAAGCAGTACGACTCCCGCTATTATAAGATTGCGCTTTCCCACTCTCTCGATAAACTTCTTTGCCGGGGACATTTCCTCTTGCTCGTAAACCATTTTCATTACCTCCAGTTGTTTTTGTTTGTTGTTGTGTTACATTATATTAACCGCTCCCGCGGTATATGACCGATTTATGTCCCGGTTATATAAATTTTATTTGAGCCTATATTATATGCGGCGCTGAGCAGGGATGTGAGCCGTCTGACCACAGCGGCATCGTTCCCCCCGCGGCAAACCACACCGATACCGCCGATACGCGGAAGCTTTTCCGTTATATAGACCGTAGTCTCCGAGCTCCCGCTGCCCACGGTTATATACTTTATCTGTGTCTCGCTACCAGATGCATTCACATCACTGCTCTGATCCGTCGCATATACATATTCAAAGCCGCATTCAAGGCTTACAGCCACCGTCACATCGGACACACCGCCCACTTGCTCACACAATGCAGCAATGTCGCGGCGAAGCGCGGCGGTATATTCCTCCAGTTCTCCCGCAGTGTCGTGCTCGACGGTAACGCTCTGCCCCGTTGTGCTGTTGCCACCGCGCCCTCCGAGCAACATAAGAACAAGCCCAGCCACCGCCAGAAGCGCAAGATATAAAAATCGTTTGTCCTTGAATGCAGGCTTTTTTGATGTGTTTTTGTCCATTTCCCCTCCTTATCCGATAACTGTGCATTCACAGCCAAGCAGCTCCGATATATATTTTTCTATCTCGTATGGGTTGCGAAAAAGCGACTTTCCCGACAAGATGACGGTCACATTCTCAATATAAAGCTCGCCATCCCGCTCCTCGGCACTCACCTTTACATGACATTCATCGGACGGTATATCAAACCGTTCTTCGAGCAGCTGTATCACGCCGACGGCGACATTTTCTTTGCCGAGCGAAAGCAGATATTCGTTGTATCTATTCTCGTAGTTCTCGCGCGCCTCGCTCTCGCCTGTAAGTGCGTCAAATGAGTCCTCCGACAGTCCGCCGAGATAGGATATAAGTTCGCCCAGCGGCGAAATAAGCAATGCCAGTACACACAATGCCCCAATAAAACTCACATAACGCCGCAGTCCGCCGCCCTCTCCCTCAGGCGCAAGTATACTTATCACACCTACAAGCAGTGACGCCCCTATGACGTTCATCAGATATTCCCGCATACCTCACCTCGCGTCTTACTACGCGCCGATTGCGGCGGAGGTATGCGCCAGCAGTGTCAGGGCAAATATGAACATGACAGAGCACGCGCATATGACCGCCAACAGATATCCGTAAATATTCGTCACCTCGCCGAGAAGTCCCGCTTCCTCATGGCATCCGAGAAGGCGTGCCGCCGTGCCCGACAGCATGACGGACAGCCGCGTTAAAATGACCGAAATGAGCGGCGGCAAAACAAGCAATACTATTATAATGATTCCCGCGACGCCCACGGTCGAGCGGATATATTTAATACTGCCCGCAACGGTCTTGAGGCTTTCGCCCACCGTTCCGCCGATGACAGGTATAAAATGGCCTGCTACAAATTTTGCGGCACGACCTCCGAGGCCGTCCGAGGCGGCGGCAAGTGTAGACTGTGCGGCAAGCACGGTTATCAGAAGTGTCATGGTAAAGCTTATAATGACAGTATAGCTTTTTTTCACAAAGCCCGCGATACCTTTCATGTCGATGGCGGGGGAAAAGGCAGAGGCCAGCGAAAAGCACAGGCACAGCACTGTTACGGGCAGCACGGTGCGGTTGCACAGCGTCTGGCAAACAGTAAGAAATATCATCATAGCCGAATTGTTGACCGCCGCCGCGGCAACATTGCCGCCCATGGCGTACAGCACACCCATTATCGGTATCATTGCCTCGGCGAGAATATTGAGTCGGTCAAGAAAGGTGCTTATCATGTTTAGCTGTTCATATTGAAGCATTACCACAGCTCCCAGCAATGCCGCCGTACTGCAAAAGCCCACGGTACTTCCAAGCACGGGTGAGCGTATCAGCGACCGCACAGACCTGAGCAGCGCCGACAGTACCACAAGTCCCACAAGGCTTGCAAACAACCGCACAGCATCGCCAAGCCGAAGCCCGAACAAATGAACGACGGTATTTATTATATATTCAAAGCTGCTCATCTGCTCGACCGCACCGTGTATCTCGGACAGATCGTCCGAAAAAAGTCCGTCAGGCAACATCTCGGCAATATCCTGCGGGATACCGTCAAGCATTTGTTCATATTCCTCGCCTATGTCCTCATATTCTGATGCCGATACACCAAGCGTCGCGCAAATGAATGCCGTCAGCAGTATCATGATGCAAAATCCTGTTTTTATGTACTTCATTTCGGAAAATTCCTTTAACTTTATAATAACGATATCGCGGTGCCGTTATTTACGCCGTCCACCCCAGTATTTCCGCGGCAACACCGAGTATCGAAGAGAGCAGCGGCAGGCTGAGCAAAAGTATTTCGCATTTTCCGGCCAGTTCAACACAGCTTGCCACGCCCCCCTCGCCGCAATCGCGGCATATCTCGGCGCAAACGTGCGTCATAAGCGCGATGCCGAGTGCTTTTATAAGTATTTCGTCGAATTGCGAGACGGCGGACTCAGCTATCAAGTCTTTTACATACGCGTATATCGGCGCACTCATGGCGAGTACCGCCCCCATCAACAGCACGCCGCCCACAAGTCGAAGTGGCAACGCCATCTCGGCGCGAAGCTGTTTTATAACAACGATCGCGAGCGCGGTCAGGATGCCCACGCCGCATATTTGCCAGCTTTGCATCACAGACCGAAAATATCTCTGACCGTACCGAACAGCTCGCCTATCTCGCCGACAAGCATGAGCAGTACCACGATGATGCCGCTGACTATCACCAGCGTCGACTGCTCCTCCCTGCCCGACTTTGAAAGTATCTGTGCTGATGCCGACACCAGAAGTCCCACCCCGACCACCTTAAATATCAATGATATATCCATCTCCCAAGACCTTTCTAAAACAATATCACAGCTACGCCCGCCGCGCCGCAAATGCACAGCGTCATGATAAGCCGACAGCGCCGCGCATGCTCGCCCGCCAGCTTATCGGCCCGAGCGCCGAGTATACCGATATAACGGTCACACAGCTTAAGCTGTGCGGTGCGGTCGCCGTTTCCAAGCTCACGGCAAAAACCACGGAGCGACTCAAGCATAGCGCTGTCCATGCTGCCCTCGCACTGCGCGAGCAGTTCTTCAAAGCTTGAAGCAGGGCTGTCTGCACCGCACGATCTCAGCACAGATCTATCACAATTGGCAAGTATTTTGTCCATTGGCATCAAATATGTATCTATTTGTGATCTGATATGTCGTAGTAGTGCGACAAACCCTTGTGCCTGACCAAGTCTCCCCTTCTCCCGCGAACACAAAATACTGCCACCCCCCCAGCCTGCAAATATCAGCATTGCACAGCCTACAAGTCTAAAAACAAGCATCCGCCGCCTCCGTGTCCGACACGCTGTATTCATACTCAAACGCACGCCCCTCTCGTCGGCGCAGTCCGACGTAAGCTCCGAACGCACGGCTTTTATGCAGACGCGCGATGCCCGGCTTTGCCATCAGCTCCTCAAGGCTTGCCGCGTGCGCCGATGCTATAAGCGGCACGCCGCAATTGTGCGCCGAGATTATCGCGTCGGCCTCGGCGCTGTCTCCTATCTCGTCACATACTATCACCTGCGCCCCCAGGGTACGTGCGGCAATGGATATGCCCTCCCGTCGGGGATAGGCAGTCAAAATATCAACTGTCAGCCGCGCGGGTTCAAGTGAAAATGACAGCTCGCCTCTCGTGTCCACCACGGCAACGCGCAACGGCGAGTCGCCCGATGCCAATATCGCGGCTGTGCCGCGAAGCACGGTGGTCTTGCCCACTCCCGGCTTTGAATATATCAGCACTCCGCATCCCAAGCCCCTCTCGCGTACAAGAGACGCGATCTCACATCCCACGCCGGGCGGTGCGCGGTGAGGCAATCTTATAACGATCGATGACACCTCCCCCACGCCTATCACGCGCCCGTTTTCAACGGCGGCACGCCCGCAGATTCCCGCTCTGATGCCGCCGGGCAGGCTGATATATCCCTCTGTCATACTTTCGGCATGGGCATAAAGCGAGCCGCAGCAAAGTGATTTGACAATGGCGTCCATTTCCTGCGCCTCGCTCACAAAATCAAGTATCACATTGTTACCTCCGCAGGTAAGAGAAGCGCATCTGCACCGCCGCAGGCGTATCTCCTCTATTATGCCGCATTCAAGACGGTGTATCTCGTCGGTAAGGCGATACGGCAATATCTGCGCCAGAAGTGGCGGGATCGCGCATGCATCTCGGCGGTTTATAATGACTGTTTTCATTTTTATCTCCATTCCGCTTTGTCTGCTCGATAGAGTATATGGTTTGTCCCGCCCCGATAGACCACACGGGACAAACTTTTGTCCGAGCATCGCGCACAAACTTGCTCGGGTCGGTTGACAAAGACGGGAAGGTATGTTATACTAAATCAACCTTATTTTATAATTATTTTACGGAGGGAGACCTACTGTGAACACCATCAAGATCGACAAAAAGAATACCAAAATGATCGCTCACCGCGGCGTCAGCAAGCTGGAGCGTGAAAACACCAATGCCGCCTTCATCGCCGCCGGAAACCGCAGCTACTACGGCATCGAGACCGACATACACAAAACCGTTGACAACAACTACATCATTATTCACGACGATACCACAGGTCGCGTCGCAATTGACGACATGGTAGTTGAAAAAAGCACGTTTGACACGCTTCGCTCACTCATACTCACCGATTTCGACGGTGCAAAAAATCGCTCCGATCTTCGGCTCCCCACACTTGAGGAATACATAAACATCAACAAAAAGTACGAAAAATACGCCGTGCTGGAACTGAAAAATGCTTTTACAGAGGAGGAGATCCACGAAATATGCGCCAGAATCGAAGCGCTTGATTATATGGATCATGTCATTTTCATCTCCTTTGCATACGACAACCTCGTTTACCTGCGCCGCAAATATCCCAATGCAACAGCACAGTTCCTTACCTCAAAATACGAGCCCTGTCTCATCGAGCGCCTTAAAGCGTGGAATCTCGATCTTGACATTCGTCACAATGCGCTGACCGCCGAGATCCTACAAGAGCTGCATGCCGCAGGCATCACCGTCAACTGCTGGACGGTCGACGAACCCGAGCGAGCCGAGGAGCTCATAAGCTGGGGCGTCGACATGATCACCACCAATATACTTGAATAAAATTTAATGGAGATTTTTATGAAGCTTCGCAGATTGTTATGTATCACGCTGGCATTGGTGACCCTGCTTTGCACACTTCCAATAATGTCGGCAGGTGCGACAGATGCTTCGTCCACAGTCAGCTTTTGCTCGCCCGCCATCACTGCCGACGCTGGTCAGACAGTCAAGCTGTCATCTTATGCGGTAGAGTTCACCTCGGGCACCGTCACAGCCGCGGACAAAATAAGCTGGTCATCCGCCGACATCACTGTAAATGACGCCAGCGTTACCCCCTCCGCCGCCGGTGTATATAAGCTAACCGCGACCGCGGGATCAAGCTCCAAGACTGTATATCTCGTCGTCAAAAACGCCTCTGACAGCGAATATGTGCTTTATTACAACGATTTTTCCGACACCTCGCTTGAGGGCTGGCGCGCCGTTCAGCAGTCATCGGGCGCCGTATATTCGGCAAGCAACGGCAAGCTTGTGCTCAACGCCTCAAACGGCGATGACAGCTACATCCGTCTGTTACTTCCCGAGTGGTTGGGTGAATTCGGCGACTATGATATCACCACCTCCTTCACCATAACAAAAACCACAGCCAAGAGCAGATGGCTCTCTGTCATGGCACGCGTCCAAAAGAACAACTATCCTTACTGGCAAGCGGCCGTTCGTCAGAATGCCAAGGCCTCAAACGGTACCGAGATAGCCGAGCGTACCTCCGCCAACAAGTGGAACGTCACTCACACGGCCTCATACAGCGAGGATATCTCCGCCTCCAAATATTATGAATTCAGCTTTTCCCTGCGCGGCAATATAGCCGCCACCGCCATAAACGGTACTCGCCTGCTGTATTCCAACTCCATGACATATACCACGGGAGATGTCGGTCTTCAGGTGCGCGGAATGTCCGCCTCCTTTGATTACATTAAGGTCGCAATATCCGCCGGGGAGATCAACGGAACCTCGCATTCCATGAACGAGGTCAGAGAGCCTGAGTCCAACATCATACTCACGCCCGCCATGGCATCATACGTTGACAGCGCCACTACGCTCGCGGATATTCAGAAGAATTCGCCCGCAGTTGCCGTTCTGTACATCAACAGTTCTCTTGACGTAACCGATGCCGACGGAGCCAAAATATCGACGCTCGACGACGCGCTCGCCAAGCTGAACAAAACGGTCATCCCGGCATTTTACATCAAGGACAAAGCAACACTCACCGCGCTCGCAGCGTATTTAAAAAGCAACAAGCTTACCGACCTGTACTTTATGTCAAGCGACTCCTCTCTAATGAATACCGCCCGCACAACCTACACAAGCTCTTTCGGCATTCTCGACTGCACCGAGCGCACGATAGCTTCAAGATCCGACCTGCTTGCCCTGCGCAGTGAGGCAAACACCTGCCGAGCAAAGGTCATTCTTCTGCCCGAGGATGCGATCACATATGACAATGTACAGTATTTGCAAAAAATGCTCATGACTGTCTGGGCAAAGCCTACTGACAGCACTGTCGGCTATCTGGGCGCCATCACAGCGGGCGTCAACGGCATCGTCGCATCCGACCGCGCAACGCTTGAGAATATGTTTACCGAATATTTTGCCGCAAACACAATGATACGCCCTGTAAGTGTCATCGGTCACCGCGGTGTACCTTCACTGGCGCAGGAAAACACCATCGCGGGCTCTGTTCTCGCCTATGAAAAAGGCGCGACCATGATAGAAATGGATATCTATCTTTCAAAGGACAATACCCTCGTGGTCATGCACGACAGCACCATCGACCGCACTACAAACGGAACGGGCAATACAGAGTCATTTACCGTGGCAGAGCTTCAACAATATGTAGTTGACAGTAATACCTCGGTTGCTTCTCAACCCATTCCCACGCTTGAAGACTACTTTAAAGAATTCAAGGGCAAGGATGTCCAGCTTGTCGTGGAAATAAAGAGCGGTGCCAGCACAAAAATCGAGGCAGCGCTTAAAACACTCATAGAGCAATACGATATCGCCGATCAGATCAACGTCATTACCTTCAGCGAGACTCACATGAACAATATGCGTGCTTCTCTTCCCGGCATTTCTGTGGGCTATCTGACCTCTGCTATAGCACTCAACGAGACAGAGCCGCTGGTCAGCCTTGAGAACATACTCGAAAAAATACAGCCCCTGAGCACCACCTTCAATCCGTCATATGCAAGCGCAACGCTCGGGCCAAATCTCATTCGCGAGGCATCCTATCGCGGTATTACGCTTTGGCCTTATACAATCAACAACAGCGATGATTTCAACAATTACATACTGTACGGAACGAACGGTATAACCACAAACTATTCTCAGTATGTGACAAATTACGTCAAGCGCATCACCGCGCCGGCAGATGAAATAACGGTTACTGCCGACGGCGTTGATTTCGCTCTCACCCGTACCACATACGGCAGAGCAACAAACTCGATAAATAACGCCGAGCTTGTAGTGGTAGAGGACGGAGGACTCAATGTCTCATATGCCGACGGCAAGCTCTCCGCCACCGGAAACGGAACGGCAACCGTCTATTTCCGCCTTGCGGTGCGCATGGCAACAGGCAAGACGTATTATGTCTGCTCCGAGCCGGTTACGGTCAATTGCGGAACCGTAGCGGAGACTACCACTCCCGCAGATACTCCCACCACAGCTCCCACAGAGAGCGAGGTCACTACCGCGCCCACCGAAAGCTCCAACACCACCGTCGGAAACGAAACCACAGCTACCCAAAATAACGGTGGTTGCACGGGCTTCGTAACATTCGGCATGATGGCCTGCATCATTCCCGCGGCAGTCGTAATCTTAAAAAAGAAAAAGCAATAAAATAGCACAAAAATGAACCGATGCAAATTGCATCGGTTCATTTTTTTATTTACATTATCTCTCCGTTGTCTCTGCCACTTCGTAAAAAGTACGATCTTGATCTACGTCAATCGGCTTTGTTATATTATATCCGTGCCGCCGCATCACGCTTTTGGCTCGGGCGCGAGGGATATTGAAGCTCACAGGTGAGTTGTCCGAGGACAGCTGCACGGCATATGTCTGCAAATAAAGCTCTGCCGCTTCTCGCACCTTTTCGTCATCGGCATTTTCGGCAAGTCTTATCATAGCGAGAACACCGGCATATTTCATTTCCATTATCTCATCAACATCCACGCTGTCAAGTCTGCCGTCAAGATATGCATCGGTATTATAATTCGCGACCACAGCGTTTACATTCGAATAAATAAGCAGGGCGAACAATACCGCTACACTGCCCAGCAGTATGGGCGTCAGTCGCAAGCGCGACCATATTTGCTTTACGATCGCCAACACGAACGCTACGATCAGCACCACCATAAACCAGGATGCGTGTATGCGGGAAACGGTCAGCCCATATGTTCTGATATACAGTGCCATGCGAGACATCGCGGTTGCGATGAGTATCAGCGTCATTGCAGAGATCACGATCATATAAATTCTGAGCAAAATTTTAGACAATTTTGCCTTGCGTTGCACAAAAAGATGTACGCCCAGTAATATCGCGGCATTGATGACAGCGATGCAGACAAGCTGGAAGAATCCCTTTCTGGCGTAATCGGAATATATAAATCCCTCGGGAAGCACGCCCGTAAATGCTGACATATATATATCCCACTGCGAAACAAAAAATATAACATACACAGCAAGAATGGGTGTGATGGCGGCATAGACCAGTGCCGATGGCAGACATTTTGACCGTTCGGCAAGCCGTTCACAATTTTCCGCCGTCATCTTATCGCCGAGGCTTTTACGTCGCGAGGCAATGACTGCCGCGTATCCGTAAATTGCTATCGGAATACCGAATATAACCGCCACGATGCGCTCCCACACCTGCTCCGACCATTCGATATCAAAGCTGAATATTTTATCTATGATATCCATGAAGTTGTCGTCGAACGACAGCATCGCCACGATAATAAGTGTGGGAACTACGGCAATGCAAAGTCCGAGTCCTGACCACAGCAGTGTTACAATAGCCTTCTTGCCCGCGCCCCTGCCTCGCTTGGGCAAAAGCGCGCGAGGATGTGCACCGATGTCACCGAGCGGCGCTACAAATATTGAGCCGAGCACATCGAGAAAGAACATCCCGCCAAGCTTATTCTCGACACTGTTGCCGCCCGCTGTACTTATAAAATACATCAACACGGCAAGCTCTCCGAGATACATCCACCATATCACAAACTCATCCGAGGTTATGACCAGTGCGGGGATCATGGCGACAGCGCCGACGGCGAACACATTCGCTCGCGAAGCAGGCCGTATCCCGGATATGCGAAGCCATGCATACGTCACGCCCCACAGCGCGGTCAGAAACAGCGCGGCACCGAGGCGATTTTCGCGCACGGGAAGCACGCGGATAAACAGATATCCGAGCAACACCGCGACCCATGCAACCACTGCATCCGCACGCGAAAATTTATATTTTTCTTCTGTCGGTTCTGCAAACGAAATTACAGGTTCATTTGCATTCATTTCGCGCTCTCCTCCTTGTCGGGAATGTATTCAAGTATATCCGAGGGCTGGCATTCGAGAGCCCGGCAAATAGCGTCAAGTGTCGAAAAGCGTATCGCCTTGGCGTGATTATTTTTCAGTATCGAAAGATTTGCAAGCGTGATACCGACCTTGTCGGAAAGCTCACCCAGCGATATTTTGCGCTTCGCCATCATTACATCGAGATTTATAATTATCATGGCTCACCTCAAATCGTAAAGTCATTCTCGGATTTGATGGCGGTCGCCTCCTCGATGACATTTTTGACGACGCGCAGTACAATCCCGAGAAATGCCGCAACAAATGCCACCGCGCAAATAATAGGTGTGGTCAGCCCGAAAAGTATGACGCTTTCAAGCAGCAGTATAGCACATTCGGCAAAACAGCACCACGAAATCCCTCGCAGTATCGCGACCGCAGATGCCGTGAATACCTGGGACTCGCGGACAAGGCCGAGCAAACGAATAAGCATGATGTCCGCCACCGAAACGGGCACTACCGCCGAATACAGCACAATAAGCGACGGCACAAAGCGCTTCATATAAACTGTATTGACGCTGGACAGCATATGGCGCAGAATAAACGGCAAGGCGATACAAGCCGCTGCAATGCCGACAAGTGCGACATAGGCGAGCACCAACGATATCTTGACCGAGATGTCTTTTTTGATCTTGAGCATATTTCCCTCCACAAAGTTCACTGCAAAAGCAGTATTTCCGTATTTTGCGCGGCACAGACATATTTTTCGCCAACTAAGGAGATATCTTCCGCGTCACTGGGGCTATTATAACACGCTCAGTATCGTTTGTCAATAGTTTTTTATCGAAAAACAATATATTTTTATTAAAAATCGGTGCTGTATTGACAAGATGCGGCATGTCGTGGTAAAATATTTTCACAGTATACAAAAATTCATTGAAAACGGACAAAGCATGACAAATCAAACGACAAAAAGCGCGCCGCTCAGCGGAAACGCGCTCAAATACATAGCCGCGCTATCTATGCTGATAGATCACATCGGCGTTATCTTTTTTCCGGACTCGGATATTCTGCGAATTATCGGGAGGTTGGCGCTCCCCATTTTCGCTTTTATGATAGCAGAGGGCTGTCGGTATACGCACAACAGGCTGCGATATTTTCTCGGCATTTTTGTGCTTGCCGCCGCCTGCCAGCTTGTTTACTTTATTTACAACGGCGACACATATATGTGCATACTCGTCACTTTCTCGCTCGCCATTCTCGTAATCTACACACTGCAACATTTCAAAGCATGCATATTTGACGCCCAATGCCCGCTCATAAAAAAGCTGCTTTCCGCACTGCTCGTCTTGGCTGCGGTTGCGGCGGTTTGGGTGCTGAATGTGTTTTTGCATATAGACTACGGCTTTGCGGGTTGTATGCTGCCCGTATTTGCGGCTCTGCTTCACCCGACCGAAAACGCGCCTGAAGCATTTCTCGCTCTTGACCGCATACCCGTTCATGTTGCGTTGCTCGGTGTCGGATGCGTAATTTTGGCATTGTCGGGCAATGGCGTTGGTAACCTTCAATATTATTCCCTGCTTGCGCTAATACCGCTTCTGCTTTATTCGGGCAAGCGCGGCAAGCGCAAAATGAAATATTTCTTTTATATATTTTATCCCCTACATCTCGGTGCATTGCAATTGCTTGCTATGTTGATCAACTAAAAGAAGCTGTCTCAAGTTTAAAGCTTGAGACAGCCTTTTTTATTTAAGTGTAATCATGATCCCACAATATTCGATGGCTTTTACACTGTCGGGTGATACAGGCTCATCAAATATACAGCTGACATAAAAGTACGACCGCCCTCTGTTGGCGTTATAGGAATGTCCGCCGCTCTCGGCACGTACATCGAGCACTGTGCCGTCATCCAAGATTAGCTTTATATCATGCGGAAGATACGTCATGATATTATCCGCGCACTCGATGCTCACCCTGATGCTTATGGGAGACAGACACACCTCGCAGGTGTCCGCCACAAACTCATTAGTCCAAACATCCTGCACCTTTTCGGGAATATTTGTAAATGTGTCTTCCGGTATACTTATGATCTCGCCGCGAATTTCGGGCTCGAGCACCTCGGTCAGATCCGGATAGTTGAGGCTGAAATTCAGTTTCCATTCTCCCTCTGCCAAAACCTCATAATGTGCGGGATTGACTATGACGCCCTCGGGAGTGGCGCAGATGTTTTCAAAGGACAGCGATATTCTCTGTCCCACGAGCGAGTTGTCGGAGCTGAGTCTGCAAAACATGGAATACACATTTCCGCTTTTCTCGGTAAGAAATCCGTGTGACATACTGAGCGAGTCGACCGAAAAGGTCGCCCACCTTTTTTGGGCATGTACATCGCCGACGATCAGGTGCTTTCCCTCAACGTCAAGCTCCTCGGGAAGTATGACATCCAACCAGACAAAGGCGTTGTTACGGTCGCCCGTGATACCCACGACTTCGATCTTCACATCCTTGTTAGTGCTTTTGTATGAAACATTGCCGGGCTCCGCCGTCATGCTGTCAAGCATATCGACGTCGCCGCCGAATATCTGCGAGACATAAAAGCCGATATCGTAAGTCGCGGCGACAGTAGTCAAAAGCATCGCAGCAAGCAGTGCAGCTACAGCCGCGACTGCAAGCAGAGATCGCGGTCTGCGGCGGACAGTCGGCTGTGCCGCCCGCTCTATCAGGTCGGCACCTACTCCTCCGACCGCATTCAACAGCTTAAATTCTTTTTTGTTTTTCATAATACGACTCCTTCCCTCTCCAATCGCGCACGCAGCTTTTTACGCATGCGATAGAGCATTGATGTTATCTTTCTGTAGCTCATGCCGCTCTGCTCGGCGATTGCCGAAACGCTGTCGGCGTAAAAATAGCGGCGCATGAACACCCATGCTTCAAACGGCGGCAATGTTCGCAAAAATGCATCTATAACAGCGCTTATCTCGCCCGTGTCCGCCGCCTCACCAACCGTGTCGGGCAGTGTGTCGGCAAGCTCGGACAGCATGAGCGTCAGCTCCCCGCCGCGCGCTTTTGCGCACCCGTGCGATCAATGCGGTCCAGCGCTATGTTGCGGGTAATGCGGGCCAGATATGGGCGGAGCGGCAAAGGACACGCGGGCGGTATGCTTTGCCATGCTCGCAGATATGTATCGTTGACGCATTCCTCGGCATCCTGCTCCGAGCCCGTGACCGCGCGGGCAAGCGCCGTCAGATATGCGCCGTAGCGCTGTTGTGTCGCTTCTATCGCTGTCTCCGAGCGGGCATTGTACAGCTCGATTATTTTTTCGTCATCAAAGTTCATTGCTACCTCCGTTTGCTTTTTAAAAGGCCTTTCACATATTATAACGGATTTTTTTGAAGTAGGTTGCAAAAATAATAAAAAAGAGGACGATTTCGCCCTCTTTTTCAAATTTTAATATGGACACGCAGTCTCGGTTGTTATGATGACCGCGTCGCGAAATATCATTTGCTGCCCATACCATTCAACATACACGTCATAAGTACCGGGATACAGCTTGCCGGTAAAATAGTGTCGCACGGTTATCATGTCCCCCTCCGCCAGCGTAACAAACGTAAAGTCTTCGGTTTCATCAAGCGGCATTTCCTCAAGCTCCGTGCCATCATATTGCAAAACAACGCGCACTTCCGCGCCGAGGACAGTGGACGAGCCCCAGTAGCCCAGTCTGCCCGAAGCTATCTTGGTGGTAACGTCAATGTAAAAGCCGTCCTCAAATTCGTTGACCGTCAGCATTTTGGGAGATATGGAAAATGCAAGCTCGGCATCAAAATATTCGGTGTACAGATCGGGCATACCGCATTCAACAACATACCATTTGTCCGAAATGTCGATAAGCTCCAGCTGCTCGCCGCGCATATTTACTATCAGCTTGCCATCTGCAATTTTTATGTTGTAGCTGTGTATCTCGCCCTTTTCGTTGGTAATAGTCAGCTGGTCCTTGCCCTCAATGCTCCAGGTCAAGGAATAAATGGTTTCACCCTCGGATACGTAGCCCCAGTCACTCTTGCTCACAAGCTCGTATCCTAACGCGGTATTATTCGCCCGCAACGTCACAACCTTGCCGCTTTTGGCGTCGTACCAGTCGCCCACAAGCAACTTTTGCAGCTCGGGTGTGTCAAAAACTATAGCATCTTTCATTTCTTCGGCGCATTTAGGGCAATCCTCTGCCACCCCCGCATCGCCGATAACCATGCCGTGCTCACACAGTATAGGAGCGCTTGTAGTCTCGATGTCCTTGACGTCGTCAAGCGCTGACGTTTTCACAAATTTGAGCTGCTCATCGCTCCACTCCTTGTCTGCCACGTTGTCGCACAGATTAAACGGAAAAATGTAAAAATCGGTGTCATTTACCCAATACGCCGTACCCGCGCCCGTGGCTTCGTCGTAAACGTCGTACATTCTGTGCCACCTTATTATCTCATAAGTCATGGACTTATAGCTGACGGTGCCGCCGTCATTATATTGCGTTATGCCAAACGGGAACAAAAGTATAAACGCCGCCGCAACGCATATCGCCGTGATTATCAGTTTTTTCTTCATTTCATTATACCTCCGTGGGATGTTTCATCTATAAAGACGAAACACCCCACGAAAAAGTTCCCGAAATTTGAAAAATTTTTACCAATCCTATTCAATACCGCCGCAAAACAGCACACTCGCGCGGCGCGCGAGGTGCGCAGTTCTTCTTCGAGAAGTTGGCAGCTCCAAAGCAAAAGGCGTGGACGAAGTCCACGCCTTTTGCTTTGGAGCTGGTAATCAGAATCGAACTGATGACCTCGTCATTACCAATGACGTGCTCTACCGACTGAGCCATACCAGCAACGTGATATATTATAACAAACACCCTCCCTTTTGTCAAGTGCTTTTTGAAATTTTTCTCGAATTTTTTCACTTTTTTTCATTTTTGCCGTTTGCCGCTTGACAAAGCCGCCGCGCTGTGATATACTGACATAAACGCTATGACGGAGACCAGTAGGCATCCCACCTGTGCACAGAGATCGGACGGTTGGTGCGAGTCCGCGGCAGACGGTGCTAAAGTCACTCCCGAGCGGCAGAGGTGATGTGCCTGCGGCACCCAGCCTCCGACGGTTGCCCCGTTACAGGCAGGACGGTATTTGCCGTCATGAGTGTGCGCCTCGGCGCAAAATCAGGTGGTACCGCGTGCTCCACGTCCTGATGGATGTGGGGAATTTTTTATTTTAAAGGAGAAAAACTTATGAAAACCTTTTTCAGAATTCTGTCACTGGTCTTAGTATGCATGATGGTCGCCCCCATATTGCTCGCCTGCGGCGGCGGCAACGGCAACACTGAGGACACTACTACTGTCGAGCCGTCCACCACACCCGCAGACACCACAACGGCCGTGCCCGAGGTAACCGAGCTGACACTGTTTGACGACGGAGCAACCGATTACACCATACTGCGTCCGGATAGCGAGGAGGCTATCGTTGAAACCAGAGCAGCTGTAACTCTCAGCACTGCCTTTAAAGAAGCTACCGGTAAAGTTATAAAAATAACCACGGACTGGAAGACCAATCCTGTAAGCGACTATGAGATCTGTATCGGCGAGGTCGCCCGCATGGGTGAATATTACGATATCGATACTGCTTCTCTGGGGGAGAATCAATTTATCGTAAAAGCCATCGACAGCAGAATAGTAATACTCGGAAAGACTACATACGGCACACGCACTGCGGTCGAATGGTTTGTCGATACTTATTTTAAGGATGCAAACGGCGAAAGCTTATCCCTTGACACTTTGAAGATTGAAAAGAATTTGGAATATATAGGCACCTTCGAGATTCCCTCCACGTTGCGCATTATGACTCAGAATCTTCTCGCAACCGATACCGAATATGAGGGCATAGTCAAGGATCCAAACTGGGCCTCCCGCATCAAGGTCGACCTGTCACAGCACACCCTGGCTGTCCGTCAGCCCCGTATACTGGCGCTCATTGAAGCATATCAGCCCGACTCGCTCGGCGTTCAGGAGTGCAGTGCAACTTGGCGCAATTATTTCGATGCCAATCTTAAAAATATAGGATACCGTCGCATCGGTGCCAATAAGAACGAAAAAATAGGCATCATTTATAATATGAGCACGGTGAAGCCCGTTGACCGCGGCTCTATTTGGCTCACGGAAAACCCCGAAAAGCTTAAGATATCCACCGAATGGGGTTCATCCTCTGACGGTCTGACCGAAAGACTTGCTATGTACGTCGTTTTTGAGGTCATTGCGACAGGCGAGCGCTATATCCATTTCAATACCCACTTGGAAACGGGCAAAAACAGCATAATTCAGGTCAAGCAGACCGAGGTTCTGCTCAACTATATCGAGACTATATGCGCCCAAAAAGGTAATCTGCCCGCAGTGGTCACGGGCGACTTCAACTACAACAGTTCAAGCTCGTCTTATACTACACTGATGTCCTCTATCGTAGTCGACGCTAAATACGAAAGCGCAAAATCAACCGGAACCGGATCGTTTAACAAATTTATCGGCCAGTCCTATGCTTCGCTCCCCATCGACCAGGTACTCGGCACAAATTACGGAATAGATTATGTAGAATACAAGGTGGTATACGACACCGACAACGGCTGCTTCCTTTCCGACCACTACGCCGTTTACGCCGACATTTCACTGACAAAATAAAACTGATATAAATTTCGGAGAAAAAAGACAATGAACAATCATGAGCTCCCCAAAACATATTCTCCCTCGGATTTCGAGACGAGAATATACAAAAACTGGTGTGACAAGGGCTATTTTACCCCCACTGTCGACCACTCCAAACCGCATTATTCTATAGTTATCCCGCCTCCCAATATTACCGGTCAGCTTCACATGGGCCACGCATTGGACAACACACTTCAGGATATTCTTATCCGTTATAAGCGCATGAGCGGTTACAGCACACTTTGGCTGCCCGGCACCGACCATGCATCCATCGCAACAGAAGCCAAAATAGTTGAAGCAATGCGCAAGGAGGGCCTTTCCAAGGAAGACCTCGGACGCGAAGCCTTTCTTGAGCGCGCTTGGGCTTGGAAAGCACAGTACGGCGGACGCATCATCGAGCAGCTCAAAAAAATGGGCTCATCCTGCGACTGGTCGCGCGAGCGCTTCACGCTTGACGAGGGCTGCAGCCGCGCGGTTCGCGAGGTATTCACCCGCCTTTACAACAAAGGGCTTATTTACCGCGGCGAGCGCATCATAAACTGGTGCCCGCACTGCAAGACCTCCATTTCCAACGCCGAGGTCGAATACACCGAGCAGGACAGCCATTTCTGGCACATCCGCTACCCGCTGGTCGGCGGCGGAGGATACGTTGAGGTCGCCACCACACGTCCCGAGACAATGTTGGGCGACACTGCGGTCGCCGTCAACCCCGAGGACGAAAGATATAAGGATCTTATCGGCAAATACTGTGTGCTGCCGCTGGTTGGCAGACGCATTCCGATCGTTGCCGACGAGCACGCTCAGCTTGACAAGGGCACGGGCTGTGTTAAGATCACACCCGCTCACGACCCCAACGACTTTGAGGTCGGTCGCCGTCAGAAGCTGCCCATGGAGGTGGTTCTGACCGAGGACGCAAAGATCACCGACAACTATCCCAAGTACGCCGGCATGGATCGCTACGAAGCCCGCAAGGCTATCGTCGAAGACTTGAGAGCAGGCGGATATCTCTGCGAGATCGAGGATCTCAAGCATGAGGTTGGTACCTGCTACCGTTGCGGCACGACCATCGAGCCCATGGTAAGCCTGCAGTGGTTCGTCAAAATGGAGCCGCTGGCCAAGCCCGCTATCGAGGCTGTTCGTGACGGCCGCATCAAATTTGTTCCCGAGCGTTTTGATAAAAACTATTTCCACTGGATGGAAAACACGCAGGACTGGTGCATTTCCCGTCAGCTTTGGTGGGGTCACCGCATTCCCGCATATTACTGCGACAAGTGCGGGGAGATGGTAGTCTCCGCCGAGCATACCGAGGTTTGCCCCAAGTGCGGCGGTCATATGACTCAAGACCCCGACACGCTTGACACCTGGTTCTCCTCTGCCCTTTGGCCTTTCTCGACCATGGGCTGGCCCGACGAGACAGAGGACCTCAAATACTTTTATCCCACCAATACGCTTGTCACCGGTTACGACATCATCACATTCTGGGTCTCCCGCATGATATTCTCGGCGCTCGAATACACCGACACCGTTCCCTTTGACACCGTTCTCATTCACGGCCTTGTGCGCGACGCACAGGGACGCAAGATGTCAAAGTCGCTGGGCAACGGCATCGACCCGCTTGAGATCATCGACAAGTACGGAGCCGACGCACTTCGCTTTGCGCTGGCTACCGGCAACAGCCCCGGAAATGATATGCGTTTCTCGGACGAAAAAATCGAAGCGGCGCGCAACTTCGCCAACAAGCTGTGGAACGCATCCCGCTTTGTCCGCATGAATCTCACCATCGACAAAATAGAGCTGCCCGCTGAGTCGGAGCTGGCGCTTGAGGACAAGTGGATACTCGACCGCTTCAGCGCGCTGTGCACCTCGGTTTCGGCGTCGCTTGACAAATATGAGATCGGCGTAGCGCTCTCGGCGCTTTACGACTTTGTCTGGGACATCTTCTGCGACTGGTACATTGAGCTGTCCAAGACGCGTCTGGGCGCAAAAGACACGCCCGAAAACCTTGTGGCTCAGAATGTCATCTCTTACGTTCTTGTCGGAACACTCAAGCTTCTGCACCCCTTCATGCCCTTCATCACAGAGGAGATATATCAGTCTCTGCCTCACACGGGTGATGCCGAGAGCATCATGATCGCCAACTATCCCAAGGCTGCTCACGCATTCCCGGAGCAGGCTGTTCAGATGGAGCGCGTCATTGCGGCTATCCGTGCTATCCGCGCCCGCAGAAATGAGATGAACGTCCCTCCCTCTCGCCGGGCAAAGGTGTATATTGCTACCAAGTACACCGATAGCTTCAATGAGGCCACCGCTGTGTTCTTCACGCGTCTTGCGTCTGCCTCCGAGGTCGAGGTTGCCGCAAGCTTTGACGGCGTCATCTCTGCCGACGACAGCGTTCAGATAATCACCGACTCGGCAACGATATTCTTGCCCATGTCCGACATTATCGACGTTGAAAAGGAGCGCGCGCGTCTTAATACCGAGAAAACAAAGCTGGAGGGTGAGATCAAGCGTCTTGAGGGCAAGCTTTCAAACGAGGGCTTTGTTGCCAAAGCTCCCGCCGCCGTCGTTGAAAACGAACGCGCAAAGCTGGCTAAATATCAAGAAAACCTCGCAGGCGTCATCGATGCTCTGGCGAAGCTTAAATAATTGATTATATGGGGCACCGTCCCATACTCCGTCAGAGGGGCTTCTTGAAAGAAGCCCCTCTGACTCTTTCTTTGAAATTTGAAAAAAATTTTTAAAAAGTCTGAAACCTTTTGCCGTTTTTGGCGACTTATACAGTGAAAGCCCATCCTACATAAACTTTTACGGAGGACAATTATGAAAAAATTCAGATTTTTAACCTTAGCACTTTGCCTTATTGTTGCCGTCGCGACACTTGTTGCGTGCTCTTCGGCAAATGACGTCGATATGTCTACGGGCGGTAACAAAACCGACGCATACTACCCCAGCGTAGATGAAAAGATAGAAGACAGCTTTGACGGGATCGGCGTCGACTCCGCCGGCGGCTCGCTTTCCGACAGTGCCACATCCGGCGAATACGAGCGCCAGATAATCAAGACCGTCAAAATACAGGCCGAGACCAAGGCATTTGACACCGCCGTATCCGCCATAAACGGATATGTTTCGGAGTTCGGCGGCTATGTCGAAAGCTCCGAGCAATCGGGCAAAAGCCTTAACTGGGTCAATGGCTACTACGAGCGCTATGCATCCTACACAATACGAATTCCCGCAGAAAATCTCGAAGCCTTTGTCGGGAAGGTCGGTGATACGCTGAACATCGTCAACAACAACGGAACACAGGATGATGTCAGTCCGCAGTATTACGACATAGTTTCACGCCTTGAAACGCTGGAAACCGAAAAAGAGGCACTTCAAAAAATGTACGAAAAAGCAGATACCATCGACTATATGCTTCAAGTACAAGAGCGGCTTTATGACGTGATCGAAGAGATCGAGGCGTACACAACACAGCTCAACTACTATAAGAGTCAGGTCGCATATTCAACCGTTCACCTGTCCATTTCCGAGGTCATCGAGTACACGGATATCGTTGAAAAGCCTAAGACATACGGCGAGGAGATCAAGTCCGCCTTTGTCGAGAGCTGGAAGGACTTCGCCGACGGTTGCCGTGACTTCTCCATCTGGTTTGTCGGGGCTATCCCCACACTGATCACGCTCGCTGTTATCGGCTGTGCCGTCGCCGCCATTATATTGCTCATAGTAAGGGGCACCGAAAAGAAAAGAAAGCAAAAAAACAATAAAGAATAATGCCCAAAGCAATCCCCGCGCTCAATGAGCGCGGGGATTACTTTAACAATTTCAAATAAAATGTTATTTTCCTATTGACACAGCCTCGGATGTGTGGTATAATCGGTGCAATTATTTTTCGAAAGGATAGGCATGGCAATGACAATGTACGCACTTAATACTGTCAACACCGTACGCGCGATCGATACCAAGGTCATGGAGTGGTATATGTCGGGCTTGTATTGTCGTATCCATTTTTCGGAATAGTATTATTTTAACTATTGAAATATTGGATAAAGACGGTGCAAGTCGAATTGTTTTCGAATTGCACTGTCTTTGTTTTTGGAGGATATTATGGAAAGACTGAAATTTTTGAGCGAATACTACACCACACACGATGAGGACGCGCGCCTCACGTCAAAGTGCGGAAGCGTGGAGTTTCTGACCACGGTTCACTATGTTGAAAAATACTTGAAGCCGGGCATGCGTATTTTGGAAATAGGCGCGGGCACAGGGCGGTATTCCCATTATCTTGCACGGCAGGGTTATGAGGTTGACGCGGTTGAGCTGATGGACTGCAACATTGAGGTGTTCCACGCAAACACCCAGCCGAATGAAAAGGTCACGGTACGACAGGGCGACGCCATTGACCTCAACAGCATTCCGTCGGATCACTACGACATCACGCTACTGCTGGGTCCTATGTATCATCTCTACACCGACGAGGACAAGAGGGCGGCAATGAGCGAGGCAATACGCGTGACCAAGCGAGGCGGCATTGTTTTTGCGGCGTACTGCAACAGCGATATGACAGTATATAAATTTTGCTTTGTAAAAAACGGAATTAACAGCGATCAACACCGTGATCTTATAAACTTTGATACCTTTGAACTAAATTCGACACCGGCAGAAATTTTTTCTCTCTACCGCAAGGAGGACATTGACGGTCTGATGCAAAACTACAATGTAAAAAGACTACATTACATCGGAACGGATATGCTGACACGTTTTATATCAAAAACCGTCAATGAAATGGACGACGATACCTTTGCGCTGTATATGAAATACCATTTTTGCATATGTGAGCGCCCCGATATGGTTGGCGCTACAAATCATATTCTGGATATTTTCAGGAAGGAGTAATATTATGATATTTGAGCAAAAAGAAATAACACTTAAAAACGGAAAAACCGCTATCTTCAAGACCCCGGATGTCGAGGATGCGCCAAAAATGCTGGACTACATAAAGACTGCCTGCGGTGAGACACATTTTTTGTTGCGTTACCCCGAGGAATGGGACAGTGTGACAGTAGAGCAGGAAGAAAAATGGGTCGAAAGCTCGCGCAACGCACCAAACAACCTGACGATATCCTGCTACATTGACGGTAAAGTGGTTGGAAACTGCGCGCTGACCTTTCTTTCCGGACTTAAAATGAGTCACCGCGCCACAGTTGCCATAGCCATAATCCGTGAATATTGGGGGCTCGGCATAGGCTCCGCAATGTTCCGGGAAATGATAGCGGCGGCTCAAGAGCACGGCACCGAGATACTGGAGCTGGAATATATCGAGGGCAACGACCGCGCCCGAGCGCTTTACGAGCGCTTCGGCTTCCGCGTCGTCGGAGAGCGTCCGAACGCTTTCAAATTAAAGGACGGCACCCTGCTCAAAGAATTTTTTATGCAGAAACAAATGAAATAAAAGTAACAAAACGCCCGCTTGCGCGGGCGTTTTAATTTTGTTATCAGTTATCCTTACTCTTTGTATCAATTTGATTCTTTGCGAAGGCAACGAACTCGTCGATGGTCATGCTGCCCATGTCGCCCGTCTTTCTGGAACGGACGGCAATGGTGTTCTGCTCGACCTCGTTGTAGCCGATAACAGCCATGTAAGGAATCTTTTCAAGCTGTGCGGCACGGATCTTGTAACCGATCTTTTCGTTTCTCTCGTCCACCTCAACACGCATACCCAAAGCACGGCACTTGTCTGCAACCGCTCTTGCGTACTCGAACTGATCTGCCGAGATAGGCAGGAAGCGGATCTGCTCGGGCGCCATCCACATGGGAAGTGCACCTGCATATTTCTCGATAAGGTAAGCCAGCGTACGCTCGTAGCAACCCAACGAGGTGCGGTGAATAATGTAGGGACGCTTAAGCTGACCGTCCGAGTCAACATAAGACATATCAAACTGCTCGGCAAGCAGCTGATCAACCTGAATGGTAACAATAGTATCCTCTTTGCCGAATACATTTTTATACTGAATATCAAGCTTGGGGCCGTAGAACGCTGCCTCGTCGATACCGATGCTGTACTTAACCCCCAGGTCATCGAGTATTTTACCCATGATGGACTGTGCTTCGTCCCATTGCTCGGGCGTTCCTATATACTTGGTTCCTGCCTTTGCGGGATCCCACTGCGAGAAGCGGAAAGAGCAATTTTCAAGCATTCCTACTGTGTCAAGCACATATTTTGCAAGCTCCAGACATCCGCGGAATTCGTCCTCAAGCTGTTCGGGACGAAGAACGAGGTGACCCTCGGAAATGGTAAACTGACGGACACGGATAAGTCCGTGCATCTCGCCGCTGTCTTCGTTGCGGAACAGCGTGGAGGTCTCACCGAGTCTCATGGGCAGGTCGCGATACGAGCGCTTTTTATTCAGGAAGACCTGATACTGGAAAGGACAGGTCATGGGGCGCAGAGCGAAGCATTCTTTTGTTTCGTCATAGGGATCGCCCAGCACGAACATACCGTCGAGGTAGTGATCCCAGTGACCGGATATTTTATACAGCTCACGCTTTGCCATAAGCGGAGTTTTGGTCAGCAGGTAGCCTCTCTTTTGCTCCTCGTCCTCGATCCAGCGCTGAAGCGTTTGAATAACGCGGGCACCCTTGGGCAACAGAATGGGCAGGCCTTGACCGATAACGTCAACAGTGGTGAAATATTCAAGCTCGCGACCCAGCTTGTTATGGTCGCGCTTTTTGGCCTCCTCGAGCATTTCAAGGTGAGCCTTCAGCTCGTCCTTCTTGGGGAACGCAACGCCGTAAACGCGCTGAAGCATTTTATTTTTCTGGTCGCCTTTCCAATATGCTCCGGTGCACTGCGTCAGCTTGAACGCTTTGACAGCGCCGGTTGCGTAAAGGTGAGGACCTGCGCAAAGGTCGGTGAACTCGCCCTGACGGTAAAAGCTGATGACCTCGCCCTCGGGCAGCTCTTCAATAAGCTGAACCTTATAGGGCTCGTTCTTTTCCTGCATGAATTTGACCGCCTCGTCACGGGGCAGCTCAAAGCGCTCGATAAGCAGGTTTTCCTTGACTATCTTGGTCATCTCGCTCTCAAGCTTTGAAAGCACGTCGGGGGTAAAGGTGACTTCGCTGTCGAAGTCGTAGTAAAATCCGCTCTCGATAGCGGGACCGATGGTCAGCTTTACCTCTGGGTACAGGCGCTTGACAGCCTGCGCGAGAATGTGGGATGCGGTGTGGTTGAAAACGTGCTTGCCCTCTTTATCCTCAAAGGTCAGCAGTTGAACATCAGCATCATTCTCCAAAACAAAGTTCATAGCACACAGCTTGCCATTGACAAGCGCGGCGATATGTGCGCGGCTGACCAGCTCAGCCTCTTTTGCCGCGTCAAAAACCGAAATGGGAGCGGCAAACTCCATCTCTTTTTCAGCAAAACGGATCTTCATTTTTTCCTCCATATGATAAACAAATATTTTATAAAATAAACGCCCCGAACAGCATATCGCTGTTCGGGGTGCGATGGGCGCACGGTTCCACCCGAGCTTTTAACTCATTGGTATTCATTATTGCGCAGAAGTGGTATCCTGCAAGCTCATGCGAAGGGTTCTCAGCATTCCCCTCTCTCTGTACGCAGAAATCTTACACGACTCGTCTTCCGCCCACGGCTTACAGCTTGCCGTGAAGCTTTAAGTTATATTCCGAACGCGGGTTGATAAACTCGCGCCAGTTAAGATCGCCTCTGTCAAGCGCGCATACAAGCGCCTCTGCTGTAGCGATATTGGTTGCTACCGGTATATTATACAGATCACACATACGGAGCAATTCATGCTCCTCCTCGTTATACTCGCTTGATGGACGTGTGTCTCTGAAATAAAGCAAAAGATCTATTTCGTTATAGGCGACGCGGGAGGTTATCTGCTGCTCTCCGCCCTGCTCTCCTGCGAGCAGACGTTCAATCGTCAATCCCGTGGCGTCGGCTATATGCTTTGCAGTAATGCTCGTGGCACAAAGCTTGTGCTTGCTCAATATACCACAGTATGCTATACAGAACTGAACCATCAGTTCCTTTTTGATGTCATGAGCCATTATTGCTATTTCCATCTGGCATCCGCCTCTCTGATAAAATTTACTTGTTAATTATATCATATTATCCGGCGGTTTGTCAACTGTGTTTTCGATTTCCACACATTTTTTTATTATATTGTGTCAGTTTTATGTATTTTTTTCGCAAAGTACGTGCTTTTGTTGGTTAATATGATAAAATATTCGTATATTTTGACTGTACCTCTTGTTTTATTGTGAATTTTGGTGTATAATGATGGTTGATATTTTTTATTACTTATACTTGAGAAGGAGACATGTCCAATGCTCAATGAAAACTTAAAATTTATCGAGGCAATTGACCCCGAGACTGCCGCCGCCATTCGCGCCGAGCACGCTCGCGAGTCCGCAGGCCTTGAGATGATCGCATCCGAAAACTTTGTTTCCCCCGCGGTGCTTGCCGCCGCAGGAAGCATCATGACCAACAAATATGCCGAGGGATACCCCTCCAAGCGCTACTATGGCGGTTGTATGTGTGTTGACGTGGTTGAGGAGCTGGCAAGAAAAAGAGCTTGCGAGCTGTTCGGCGCGGAGCACGCCAACGTCCAGCCCCACAGCGGCTCTCAGGCAAACACAGCTGTTTACGTTGCTCTTCTGGAGCACGGCGACACAGTGCTGGGAATGAGCTTGGCACACGGCGGACATCTGACCCACGGCAGCCCTGTCAACTTCTCGGGTAAATTTTATAACTTTATTCCTTACGGCGTAAGCTCGTCCGACTTCCGTATCGATTACGACGCTCTTGAAGCAAAAGCGATCGAGGTTCAACCCAAGATGATCGTAGCGGGCGCATCCGCTTACCCCCGCGTTATCGACTTTGCTCGTCTGCGTGAGATTGCGGACAAGGTCGGCGCATATCTGATGGTAGATATGGCTCACATCGCGGGACTTGTTGCGGCAGGACTTCACCCCTCCCCCGTTCCCTACGCTGACGTAGTTACCACCACAACTCACAAAACTCTGCGCGGTCCTCGCGGCGGTATGATTCTTTGCAACGATGAAGAAATATACAAGAAGATCAACAAGGCAATCTTCCCCGGCATTCAGGGCGGTCCTCTGATGCACATTATCGCCGCAAAGGCAGTTTGCTTCAAGGAGGCAATGCAGCCCGAATTCAAGGCATATCAGGAGCAGGTAGTCAAGAATGCGGCGGCTCTCGCCGAAGCGCTTGTTGCCGAGGGCTTTGATCTGGTATCCGGTGGCACAGATAACCACCTTATGCTGGTTGACCTGCGCTCTATGAACCTGACAGGTAAGGAATTCGAGCACCGTCTCGATGACGTGCACATCACCGTCAACAAGAACGCCATTCCCGACGATCCTCAGTCTCCGTTCATCACCTCGGGTATCCGCGTAGGTACTCCCGCGCTGACCACTCGCGGCATGAAGGAGCCCGAGATGAAAAAGATCGCTCACCTCTTCGCCCTCACCGCACGCGACTTTGAGAACAGCGCCGACGCCGTCCGCGCCGAGGTCGCCAAGCTGTGCGAGCAGTTCCCGCTTTATAAGGATATTTAACCTAATAAAGTTTACCCGACACCGTAAAATTTATGGTGTCGGGTTTGTTTTTAATCAAAGTATAATACAAATAAGTCCGTTACTGCCCTCATTTATAATGCGCTCCAGCGTCTCTGACAGCTTATCGCGCGACTCCTCGGGCATATGCTCCAGCTTTGTGTGTAAGCCGTCGTTGACCAGCTCGTAAAGCGTTTTACCGAACATATTGGACTCCCAGATGCGCTCAGGATCATCCGAAAATTCTTCCAGCATATACTTGACAAGATCCTCGGATTGCTGCTCTGTACCTACGATGGGGCTGATCTCAGTCTCAATATTAGCACGTATCATATGCACCGACCGCGCGGACGCACGCAGTCTGACTCCGTAACCGCCCGCTTGCTTGACTATCTCGGGCTGCTCCAGCTTAAGCTCGGAAATATCGGGCATGACTATGCCGTAGCCCTTATCCTCGGCATCACGCATAGCCTCGGCGACCCGCTCATATTCACCTTTAAGGTTAGCAAAGTCGCGCAGCAGACGTATCAGGTCATCCTCGCCGCCGATATCAAAGCCGGTCAGCTCACTGATAACGCTGTAATACAAGCCGTCCTCAAGCGCCACCGCCACGCGGGCACGCCCGTTTCCGAGGTTTATCTCCTCCACGGTGGTGTCTTTTACATATTCATTTTCGGCAAGGCTTGCAAATGCCTGCTTGATATCACCCGTCTTGGTCACCTTGCCCGCGCAGTTGCGCACGCTTTCCATAAGCGACAGCTTTACTCGGTGACCGTCCTCCAGTGCCGCTGTCCAATCGGGTAGCTTTATTGTGACCTCGGTCACGGGAAATTCATGCAGTACCAGCTCCAAGATATGGCGAATGTCCTCAGCGTCAAGATCGAGACAGCTGACAAGCGCCACGGGAACACTGTATTTTGCCTCCAGCTCGTAAGCCAGCGCTATCGCCTGCTCGGAGGAGGGATTTGACGAATTAAGTATTATCGCGAACGGCTTGCCGAGCGCCTTGAGCTCGTTTACCACCCGCTCCTCGGCTTCAACATAGCTATCGCGCGAGATCTCGCCGATGCTTCCGTCCGTTGTTACCAGCATGCCGATCGTGCTGTGCTCGGTAATGACCTTGTGCGTTCCCATTTCTGCCGCCTCGATAAAAGGCACCGCCTCCTCCTGCCAGGGCGTGCGCACCATGCGAGGCTGACCGTTCTCAATGGTACCAAGCGCCTCGGGAACTATGTAGCCAACGCAGTCTATCATTTTAACGCGAAGTGAAGCGCAGTCGTCGATGACAATGGTGACGGCGTCATCGGGAATAAATTTGGGCTCGGTCGTCATGACCGTCTTGCCCGCGGCGCTCTGCGGCATTTCGTCGCGGGCGCGGTCGCGAACATAGCCCTCGGTGATATTTGGCAGTACCAGCGCCTCCATAAAGCGCTTGATAAATGTGGATTTGCCCGTCCTTACAGGTCCCACCACACCGATATAAATATCGCCGCCCGTACGCTCGGCGATATCCTTATAGATCGAATGTTCAGACATAAATCATCCTCCCGTATATTTGTCACTAAAATATATGGGAGGATAATTCGTTTTAGAACGACGCTTGTATTTTGTTTTTGGAGACAGGCTTTACTTTTTGATCATTTCCGCCTCGATGATATGAAGCGCATCGGGGTGCATTGCACCGTCGAGCGGGCGCTCATACTTTATAAGCTCGCGCACAAACGTGGAGCTGATAAACGCCAACGACGGACGTGCGGGGAGCCAAACGGTGTCGATGGGTGCCAGATGGCGATTGATATCCGCCATGTCCGCCTCATAGCTATAGTCTGCAACATTGCGCACACCCTTGACAATGGCGACTGCGCCCAGCGCCACGCAAAGCTCGGCAAGTAAGCCCTCTGCCGTGATGACCGTAACATTTTTCAGATCTCCACATGACACCTCGGCTATCTTTTTGCGTGTTGCAAGATCAAAGGTACCCTTTTTTTCGGAGTTTGCCATAATTGCGACATACACCTTATCGAACATTTTAGCGGCGCGCTCAACCATATCAAGATGTCCTATCGTAAACGGATCAAAGCTTCCAGGCACAACACATGTTTTCATATTTTGCAAATTCTCCTTGATTTTTTATTGATTTGTGACCATTGTTGTCTTGAGCAGTGTCACATAAGCAATGCCGTATTTTGCGGACCTTATGACTTCATAGCGCTCGCCGAGCTTACCTTGAAGTATATCCTCGCCGCCCGATTCACAGACGATTATGCTTGTGGGCTTGAGCAGCTCGAGCTCACAAAGCTGTGTCAGCGCTGCGGCGACAAGCCCTTTATTATAGGGTGGATCAAGAAAAACTATATCAAATTTCGCTTTTCCGCGCAGACGGCGAAGCGCCTCGGTATAATCGGTACGAAGCAAGGTAACGTTGGACTCGGAGTGCGTCTTTCGTATGTTTTTCTCAATTATATCGCATGCCGCGCCCGCATTGTCGCAAATGTACGCATGCGCCGCGCCGCGGCTGACAGCCTCCAGCGCCATTTGCCCCGAGCCGCCGAAAAGGTCAAGCACCTCTCTGCCTTCGATGCAAAATTGAAGCATGGAGAACACCGCCTCTTTGGCTCGCTCCGAAGTAGGACGTGTCGCCTCACCTTCAAGCGTATAAAGCTGTGTCCCGCGCGCCCTGCCGGTTATTATCCTCATTTGAACACCTCGGTCTTTTACTAACTATATTCTAACAGATATCACTCAAAAATGCAAGAATTTTTTAATTCTTACCGTCGCCGTGAAAATGCCGCCAAACATTCCCCGCGTCGGTCTCTCCTATGCCATTGACAGCGGCGATATCCTCGCGGGTTGCCGACTTAATGGCGGCAAGCCCGCCGAAATGCGTCAACAACGCCTTTGCTTTTTTCTCGCCTATACCCGGTATTACCGTCAGCGATGACGTGCGCAGGCTCTTGCGCTTTGACGCCTCGGTGCGTCCGTAGGTATAGCGGTGAACCTCTTCCTGTATCTTGTAAATAAATGTAAACACCTCGCGTTCGCGGGCTATATTTATCTCGCTGTCAAGCGTGGTCAGCGCACGTGTTTTATGATAATCGTCCTTTACCATGCCGAGAAGCGGTATATCTATTCCAAGCTCTGCAAACAGCTCACTTATGACACCGACATGCCCACGCCCGCCGTCCAGCAGAATTAGGTCGGGACGGTGAGAAAACGAACCGTCCTCGTCAGACAGGTGCGCCAATCTGCGCGACAGCGCCTCACGCATTGCGGCATAGTCATCCGTCCCCTCGACGGTTTTGACGGTGAAATTGCGGTAATCCGATTTTTTGAACTTTCCGTTCTCGCAAACTATCATACCCGCCCGCATGGCGTCTGCGCCGAAGTTAGAAATATCGTATGCCTCGATGCGTTCGGGATACACTTCCAATCCACATATCGACGCCAAGCGCACCAGCACGCTCTCGTCGCGTCCGACGCCCTCTGTATATTCGCGCACACGATCGGCGGCGTTTGCAACCGCCAGCTCGCACAACTTTTTCAATTCACCCCGCTCGGGTGTTTTTACAGCTACCTTATGCCCCGCGATATTTCCAAGATACCCTTCAAGCGCCTCGCGCTCGCCGTCCTCTAATGTGAACGACAGCAACACTCGCGGCGGTATATATTCGCAAATTTTATACTGCTCGCAGATAAACGCCGCCATGCCTTCCTCGTCAGCTATTTCACCCGCACCGAAAACATGACTGCGACGGTCGGTCAGAATACCGTCCCGTATGCTGAATACAGACACGCACGACGCACTCTCGCCGTCATAAAACGCGATAACGTCGTGATCCTCGCCCGGCTTACCGACAACCTTTTGCTTTTCCCGCAATCGTTCCAATGCCGCAATAGTGTCACGACAGCGCGCCGCCTCTTCAAAACGTTCGTTCTCGGCAAGCGCCATCATACGCTCGTGCAGCGTCTTTCGCACCGCTGCGGTGTTTCCACCGAGTATCTCGGCCGCGCTCCTGATAAGTCCAGCATATTCCTCGCGCCCGACATTGCCCGTACAAACTCCGCGGCACCGCCCCATCTGATAATAAATGCAGGGGCGCTCCCGCCCTATATCGCGCGGAAATGAGCGCTTACAGGAGGGCAGACCGAGGGTGCGATTGAGTGTTCCGATGACCGAAAACACGGTTGACGTGCCCGAATAGGGACCGAAATACTTCGCTCCGTCATCCTCGCGGCGGCGGGTACATACAAGACGCGGATATTCATCGGCCGTGATCTTTATATAAGGGTAGGATTTTGCATCCTTGAGACGAATATTATATTTGGGAGAATACTGCTTGATAAAATTGTTTTCAAGCGTCAGCGCTTCAATTTCGGTGTCACAGAGTATAGTCTCAAACTCCCAGACCAGCGAGGTCATGCGCTCTGTCTTGGCGTTTTTCGCCCCCAACTGGAAATACTGCGACACACGGTTTTTCAGCTTGCGCGATTTTCCTACATATATGACCTTGCCGGACTTGTCATGCATGATATACACGCCCGGCGTCAGCGGCAGTGCGTTTGCTTTTTCGAGAAGATATTCTCTTCTGCTCTCATTTGCCGACATTTTCTCCCTCCTCTCACATCGTCAAAGGCGACCCCTGCGGAGTCCTACGGACGCCCGCGGGGATCGCCCTCACGGAAATTATATCAGACTTACTCGGCAAGCCCCTGATCTATCAGAGTTGCCAAACCCTCTACCGCATCGGCCTCATCGGGACCGTCTGCACGCAAAGTAATGGTCATGCCCTTTGCAATACCAAGCGACAGGATTCCCAACAGGCTCTTGGCACTGACTATACGGTCATCCTTTTCAACCTTTATTACCGAGCGGTAACAATTTGCCTTCTGCACAAAAAATGTTGCCGGCCGGGCATGCAGTCCTATATTATTTGTGATTTTTACATCGCGAGATACCATTGCCTGAATCTTCTCCATTTCAACATATATCGACTATTAGACTATTATTAATAGTATATCAAATCAATCGACTAAAATCAATAGCAAATCGTTTGTTTTTTTGAATGAAATTTCCATCCCGTAAAAGCTCGGTATATGTCATTTCACACATAAATATCTACTTAATTAATTAATGGGCACGATTTCGGTGATCGTTATGTTCAAAGTAACGGTGTCTGTATAGACCGTCACGCTCTGCCCCACCGATACAAATTTCTCGCCCTCGATGCTGAATCTTGAGTCGTCTCCATAGGTTCCGTTGCAGTTGAAAGCTCCCTCCGCATCTATCTTAGTCTGAGAGGGATAGCTCGCCAACACCAGCGAGCCGTTGCCGTCATCAATATACACCGATGCGGTGCGGCACACAAGCGTCGTGCTTCCTGCCGCCGCCTCATTCAGCAATGAAAACTCGGATATGCCGCAAAGCTTGCCCGCCTTTACACCGTCTGCAAAGTAAAGTGTGTTACCCTCGCCCAAATAGTTTGGCAAGGTGCTGTCTATACCCGTGACGCTGAATTTTACTCTGTATTCCGCCATCTCATCGCCAAGTCCGAGGCTGTCCATAATGGAGTAACGGAACACAATACCGACTATACAAAGCACCACCAGCAGTACGATAACACCGTCAAGAAGATTAAAACGCACCCGACGGGCGGATATTTTTTGCTGTTCGTTCATTATCTCATAACCTTTCTTGAAATTTCAGTGAGGCGATCAATATACGCCGTAAATGGAAACACAGCTTCCGCCTCCGGAAAAGCCGTCAAAGCTCAAATTGACGGGACTTCCGACAGATATGCGGTTCCCATTGACGGTATAGCCCGCGCCCGCCTTATAGGTTGCCTTGACCTGCAAAGTAACACAAAGCTTTACAGGTGTATTGCCTGCGGCGTCCGCCGGCAATGCCCTTTGAACAATACCGCCGGATGCGGGATCGTAAATGTATTTGACCTGCGGCTCAATCTTGACCGAGCTTACCGTGCCGAGCGACTGCGTGCCGACACTGCCAAGTGCCGTATCTCCGACAGCAATACTGTTGGCCATAGCGCTTGATACCCCGTCAAATTCAACGGTATATTCAATTGTCTGAGACGATCCCGCGTTTCCGAAGAACGAAAATGAGGTGAAATATTCTATCGCCACCAGCACCAAAAACACCAATACGATTATCAGCGCTATGTCTACAATGTTTATTCTGACCGAGCGAGCATCGCCGTCATCATGACCGCGCTTTTTTGGTTTTATATATTGCATAGCCATTCTCCTTTACTCAATTATATTAACTCCGACCTGTGCCGACTCGGGTGACATTTCCTCATGCACATCCCGGTCCTCGCTGCGCAGTGCGTTAATATACGCGACTGTCAGCGCCATGATCGACCAGAACACAAAGAATACTCTGTAATTATACCAGATGTTGTCCGCAAGTCCCATAACCAGCATCGACAGTATGCCGCAAAGTCCCGCCGCAACGGTCATACGTTGCTTGCCCGAGTGCTTTACTATGGCACCAAAGCAGTTTTGCACAAACAGTATCATAATTATAGCAAATGTCAAAGCGCCGGCAATTCCCGTCTCACAAAGCACCTGCATTATCAGATTGTGAGCATGAGGCGTTGCTTCGATGCCTACATACGCAAACAGCGGATATACCTGCTCAAACGCCGCGGATCCGACTCCGATACCGGATGCCCACACCCTCTCCAGCATGCGACCTACGCCGCGCCATGTATACACACGGTAATATGTGGAGGAGTCGCTCATATTTCCGATACTGAGAAACCTGCTGACAACATCCTGCGGCAAGAACGATCCGACCAACGGCAGACACAGCCCACCCGCGAGCAACACCTGAAGTGTTTTGTAGCTGAAAATGAGAAAGAACACAACAATGCCGAATATAGCTCCCAGCCATGCCCCTCTCGACCATGTCCACACAAGCGCAACTATCGACACAAGTGCCGAGAACATCGACAGAAACTTCTTTTTAATGCCGGCTGAATATATCATCATCAGCAGCAAAAGCGGCAATATAGCTATAAGATACGCGCCGAATACATTCGGATTATCGAAAAATGATGTTGCTCTGCCCTCGATATATGCAAACATTTCTGTGTCCAACCAATCCGCAGTAGCGTTTCCGAGCAAATACTGTATCACACCGTACAAGCCCGCAATACCGCCCGACACCGCAAGCACCGTCAGCGCATGGCGGCAATCATCCCTGGTTCGGAAAAGATTTACGATAAGATTAAATCCCTGCAAAAGTATAAAATATACCAGCGCGGACGAAAGCGACGCCTTTCCGCCAACACTTACAATACCGCCGAGCAAGATCATTACCGAAAACAATGATACAAACACGCCCACCAGACCGAATCTCATAGTACGCTTGCCGCGCAGATATTTTATAAAATAGCTTACCGTTGTCAACAAGACTCCGCACGCCAGCAACAATGTCGGATGCTTGAAAATTGACAAAAACGGAACCGCCGACAAAAGTGCCATGATGCCCACCTCGGGCAAGCTTAGCACTACCCACACCAGCACCAGCATAGCCACGGCCGCGATAAGAGCGGTGGGTTCAACAAAATATGTCAGCGCTCCGAGCACCATTCCGAGCACAAGCGCCATGCTGTAACGCACATTTTCCTTATCTCCCGGGGGGTAAAGCTTATCCTCGTGTATACGCAAAAGACGAATGAGTATCAGTCTGCTTATCGACGCCTCGCGCAACACCTGCGCTAACGAACGCTTGATAAGCGCCAACGGAATTGCAATGATAACAAGTATTCCTCCGCATATGATGGCGTTATCATTTACAGCTTCGCCGGTTATAACACGCTTCAGCAACGCCATGGCCACCGAATAAAAGCCGAAAACAATGAAAAACGTGCTATAAACCCGCATACCGAGGCTTAGCATATAACCCGGCACGCGTCCGAGAGCCGACAGCAAAAGGCTGTTTTCAAACGCCGCGGCGAATCTGCGGCGCATACGCCTTATCAATGTTTTTTTACCCGGATGCGAGCCCGCAATAAAGCCGGTCACACTTCCTTCAAAGCACTCCTCTTCCCGCTCATATGCGGTGAAAAAGCGCCCAAAGATACCGTGAGCCAAATTTAAATACAGCCAAGTTGCGGCTGTCTTGAAGGCAAAGAGGATAACACTGGTTTTGGCTTGGTGCGATAGCTTTTCTTTAATATTCAATTTTGATCGCAATCGTTTGCCTCCTTTCCGCGTCCGAGCAGATCGGGGCGCTTTTGCGCGGTCAGCGCCTCGGCAGTCTCGCGACGCCACTTATCTATATTTGCGTGATGCCCCGATATCAGCACATCGGGCACGCGCACTCCATGAAATTCATAGGGCCGTGTATATTGCGGATACTCCAGCATGCCGCAGGATATACTTTCATCCTCATAGCAGACCGCTTCCGCCAGCACGCCGTCACACAGTCTTGCTACGCAGTCAACAAGTATGCAGGCGGGTATCTCGCCGCCCGTGAGCACATAGTCGCCGACAGATATCTCCTCGTCAACTATCTCGTCCAACACACGCTGGTCTATCCCCTCATAGTGACCGCAAAGAATTATCAGCCTGTCATAGTCTCGCTCAAGCTCGACTGCCCTTTGCTGTGTCAGCACGCGCCCCTTGGGGGACATATATATAACATGCCGCCGCTCGTCTGGCGGTGCATTTCCCCGCCCATCCGCAAGAACCGCCTCATAGCAGTTATAAACAGGGGGAGCCATCATAAGCATTCCCTTGCCGCCACCGTAGGGCGTATCGTCAACGCGGCGATGCTTGTCCTCGCTATAGTCGCGTATGTTGTAGGCGTTTACCTCTATATATCCCGCTTGCTGTGCGCGACCAATAATGCTCTCGTCGAGCACACCGCGCACAAGCTCGGGAAAAAGCGTCATTATATCAAATCTCATCATACTCAGAACATTCCCTCAATTGGGCGCACATATATTCCGTGCTCAAGGTCTACCCTGTCGACAAACTCACCCACTGCCGGCATCATTCGCTCGCCGTCGGGAGTGTCGATAATGTAAATATCCGACGCACCGCGGTTTATTACCTCACGCAGCTTACCCAGCACCTTTCCGCTGTCTGCATCTATAATATCAAGTCCGACAAGATCGGCGATAAAATAATCGCCCTCCTCCAGCTCGAAATCCTCACGCGTGGCGTATATGACTCTGCCGACCTGCGACTGCGCGGCGTCAATATCTCCGATACCCTGTATTTTTGCGATAACAAACTGCTTAAAGACAGACGCGCGGAGCACCTCGCGCTCCTCATAGTCGCCGCCGTTTTTGAAATATACTCTTTCAAGAGAGGCGAGCACCTCGGGACTGTCGCACCAGGACTCCAGCTTAACTGCTCCGTCTATTCCGTGTGTATTTATGATCTTTCCGCATTCAAGGTATGCCGCCCGCATCGGTAACGCTCCTTTGTAAATAAACTTATTCAGTATCTATTTTAACATATTATTGTACTTTTTGCAATGAATTATCGCTATTTTTTCATTCAATGGTCATAATTTGAAAAACGGCATGCAAATTTTTCCGATTTCTATTGAAATTCTCGCGATTTGGGGGTATAATATAGACAAGCATAAAACAACATTATTTTTGGAGGAACCAAATGCACAATCTGTTTTTACTTACAACAACAGCCACACCCCAGGACACTACCGGTCAGTGGATAACCACAGGTATCATGTTGGTGGTCCTCGTTGCCGTGTTCTATTTCTTCGGAATCAGACCCCAGAAAAAGCAGGAAAAAGAAACCAAGGCGATGCGTGATTCACTTCAGGTAGGTGACGAAATCACTACCATCGGCGGCATCATCGGTAAGGTCATCAGCATCAAGGAAGAGACTGTCATGATCGAAACAGGCCACGACCGCACCAAGATTCGCATTTTGAAATCCGCTATCCGCTCTATCGACGTTCACGCCGAGGACGCGGTCGACTGATAAAGCACCTGCATAAAACGCGCCCCCACAGCATATGATGTACAAACATCATTTCACGGAGGCGCGTTTTATCATGTCAAAAAACAAGCATCATCAAAAAAAGAGGGAGAGTAGCTCCCCTGCCCTCGCTATTATCAAAGGACTTGCTGTCTCGGCCATATGCGCCGTCTCAATGATAACGCTCGCGGCGATAATAGTCTATTCAACTGCCGATCCGGCAAGCTTTGTGCTTCCCGCCGCCCTCGCCGCGCTATACATATCTTGCTTTGCGGGAGGACTTGCCTCCTCCCTGTCTTATGACGGAGACGTGCTGTGCGGTGTAATGAGCGGCGCCGCCGTTTTCGTCATCATAATTTTGCTATCATTACTGCTGCCCGGCGGCGCATCCGAGCGAGTAGGCACGGGAATATCCATAGCACTTCACGCCGTCTCGATACTGTTTGCCTTTTTCGGGGCACTCGCGGCGTCGAGCATATCCCGGCGGCACACCAAAAGACGCAGGAGAAGATAAACATATAAAAAGGGGCTGTCTCAAATCATAAATTTGAGACAGCCTCTTTTTTAATCAAATGCGGCGGGAGTTGTATGCACGGCACGGCGAAGCGATGCCATGTAGTCGGCAACCTCGTCTCTCCAGCGCAGGTAGTGCTCGGTCTGCTTATGAGCGGCAGCCGCTTCTGCGTCAACATACACCTCGTAAAGCGTGAACTTTGTGGGGTCGTCGTTGCTCTGAAGCACGTCAAAGCGAACGTTGCCGGGCTCCTTGCGGGAATTGTCGTGATTATAAACGCTGATAGCCTTGAAAGCCTCAACAAACTCGGGCTTTACATCTACAAATACAAGTGTGGCAAGCATTTTTATGTTTCCTTTCATAAAAATATATTAAAATTATTATATCATGCCCGCCCCGCTTTGTCAATCGCGCCTGCAGTCGAACATTTCAAATTTTTCTCAACTTTTTTCCCGAAACCCCTTGATTTTCGGACAAGAATGTGATATTATATATGACTGTATGGACATGAGCGTCCCCGCACCCTCTCAGGCGGCGACGCAACCAAAAATTTTTTGGAAAGGAGAGGAACCATGCCTAATATCAAAAGTGCTAAAAAGCGCGTAAAAACCTCCGAGACACGCACTCTTCGCAACAAGATGTATCGCTCCGAGATGAAGACAATCATCAAGAAGTTCGATCTTGCTGTTGAGTCCGGCGACAAGGCTGCCGCAGAGGCTGCTTACACCGCTGCTGTTAAGAAGGTAGATCAGGCATCGGCACGCGGCATTCTCCACAAGAACACTGCGTCCCACAGAAAGAGTAAGTTCACAAAGAAGCTTAACTCGATGAACTAATAAGCAAAATGTAAAATGGCGTCTCCGTCGTGACCGGAGACGCCGATTTTCTTTTTACCCCAAGCTGTTATTTTGTGCAAAAATGCTTTAACTTCATTGATAAAATTGTGTTGACAAATTGCGATATGTGTGGTATTATTAATGCATATTAAATCGAGGATGTAATCTTCGCTGAGACATTTTATCCAGGAAAGGAATCTATTTTCTATGAACATTAAAGGCGCGATCTTTGATCTTGACGGAACAACGATAGACACTTTGTTTTATTGGGATAACCTTTGGGCAAAGCTGGGGGAAATGTATCTCTCCGACAGAAGCTTCCGCCCCGGTCTTGACTTTGAAAAGGCTGTTCGCACCATCACACAGCAAGAGACCGCGCATCTTATCCACAACACATTTGGTTTTGGCGACTCGGGTGAGGCTCTTTATGAAATGATGTACCAAGACCTTTTGCATATGTTTAAATATGAAGCCAGCTTCAAGCCCGGCGCAAAAGAATTGCTCGATCATCTGAAAGCACGCGGCGTTAAAATGACCATCGCGTCGGCTTCCATGCCCGGTCTTCTCAAAGTGGTTTTTGACAGATTCGATCTTTATCAATACTTCCCCAAAATAATCTCCTGTGCAGAGGTCGGCAAGGGCAAATCTCATCCCGATGTATTTATTGCCGCCGAAAAGTATCTCGGAACAACAAGAGACAACACCTGGGTATTTGAGGATTCCTTTGTTGCGCTTCAGACAGCAAAAAATGCAGGATTCCAAACAGTCGGTGTTTTTGATAAGTACAATTTCGGCTCTGTCGGAGTTGAGGACGTGTCAACAATATATATCGGCGAGGGTGATTCTTTCCTTCGCCTTATAGAGAAGATATAAAACATAAAGCCGAGGTTTACCTCGGCTTTTGTCTTACAATATTGATAATAAATATTGAATTTTTTAAACAAGTGTGCTATACTTTACTTACAATCAGTCTCGCAGGGAGGCTATAAAAAATGGAAAGCACCAACAATTTTCTATATCTCATATTTTCCCACACCAATAACCGCATGGGCGGTGTGATCCGCACCGTCACACGCTATGACTATAACCATGTCTCCGTCGCACTCACATCCAATCTTTCAAAAATATATTCCTTTGCACGCCATCATCATGACACGCCGTTTTACGGCGGGTTTGTATGCGAAAGTGCCACGCGCTTCATAAAGGACGATACCGTCGCCAATGTCAAAATATACGCTATTCCCGTCAGTGAACGACAGCACCGCATCGCCAAGAATTACATAAACAAGGTCGAGCGCGAAAAGGGTAAATATCTCTACAATATGTTCTCCGCCGCCACATTTCCCTTTCACCGTCGCGTAAATATCGATCGCGCGTATACCTGCGTGGAATTCGCCGTTTCGGTCCTGCGCCGCATCGGAGCGCCGCGCCACGGCCGCATATCCCGCTTTTGCTCGATAGAACAGCTTGATCAGATTTACGCGGATTATCAGATATACGAGGGGAGTTTTCCAAGCTATGCGGGCTCGCCCGCGGAAAGCGACGGATATATGCGCAAAAACACAGTACGCTATCGTGTTGGGCACACCGTCGGCTCCAACGCCCGACTTTTCGGCAGATTGTTCCGCCGCCTGTGGCACAGTATAATACCATGAAAGCAACACACAAAAATATTGACGGATGCGAGCTTTATCGCTCGCCGATCGGTACACTTGTCATCGAGCAAACGGGTAGAGCACTGACCGCTCTGCGTTTTGAGGATGAGCTATCCTCGCCCATCATTCCCCGCCCCACAGAGTTGACCGCGCTCGTCTGCAGACAGCTTGATGAATACTTTGCCGGCGTTCGCCGAGATTTTTCGGATATCCCACTTGATCTGCGCGGCACTCAATTTCAACTCCGCGTTTGGAACGCACTGCTCGATATACCCTACGGCGAGACGAGAAACTACGGTGACATCGCCGCTGCGGTTGAAAATCCCCGCGCCTGCCGCGCGGTCGGTATGGCAAATCACAACAACCCCATAGTAATAATCGTCCCCTGTCACCGCGTCATAGGAGCCGACGGTAGCCTCACGGGCTACGGTGGAGGACTGGATAAAAAGGTGTTTTTGTTGGAATTGGAACGAAAGTCTACATCACACTAACAAAAAATGCAAGAAATTTAGCGCATCACATTTGCAAAAATGTGATGCGCCTTTGATTCCAAGTTGCCGCATTACGACTCTGTTTTTATCTTGTTTTTACCCTTATTCTCCGCCGTGGTGAGCTGATCTGTATAAAAGTCCTCCAGTTCGCGCGTCATACGTTCCGGGGTAAAGCGCTCGCGGTAGCGGCGCTCGGCAGCAATCCCCATCTGGTGCAGGCGCACAGGGTCATGCTCGAGCGAGGAGAGCGCCGCGGCGAGCGCGGCGGGATCGGCACGCGGCACGACAATACCGCTGACTCCCTGCTCTACCATAGCCCCATTGCCGCCGTAGTCGCTGACCACTGCCGCGCGCCCGATGCTCATGCCTTCGGACAGCGCGAGACTGGAGGTCTCCGTGCCGACAGAGCAGTTGACATTGACATCCACCGCATTCATATACGGCGCAATATCAGGGCAAAATCCCGCGAAAATGACGCGATCGGCTATACCGAGCGACTGTGACAGCTGACGCAGCTCTCCTTCAAGACTTCCCCGCCCGCAAAGCAGTATTTTAATACGGCTGTCCGCCCCCATGCGGGCGGCGGCTTCAAGCAGATATCTGTGCCCCTTGCATGCCTCCAGCCGCGCGAACATACCGACGACGAAGTCATCATCCGAAAATCCGAGCGCCATTCGCGCCGCACGGCGCTCGTCGTCCGACAAACGTGAAAGCGGCTCGGCGCCGTTGATTATGACGCGAATTTTTCCGGGATCGGTCCCGAGCGCCGTAAGGTCGTCCGCTGCCGCGTTTGCCACTGCGACTATGCCGCTCGACAGCATATTATTGATTCCGCCTGTCAGCCACCGCAGAGGTGGTCTGCGCAATACGGCACGCGGCGGGTAGGCGCAATGCCGAGTGTGTATACGCACATCCACACCGGCAAGCCGCGCCGCAATGCGTGCCGACAGCGCTCCGTGACAGTGAACGATATCGGGGCGCTCTTTTTTTATTATGCTTACATATTCCCGAACAGCTCCCACCTCAAACGAGCGGTCGGCGCCGTGGCGGCTCTCTATAACTTTATATCCCAGAGCTTCGACCCGTTCTCTCAGCTCACTGCCGCGCGGCAATACTACCGAAATATCAAACCGCCCTCGGTCAAAATATTTAAGCTGACACAAAAGCAACACTCCCGCGCCGCCTATATTTGTATCGGTAATTATATGAAGCAATCGGTACATATTCTCTCTCCCGTTTTTTATTAGTATTACCGTTCTGCGGAGAGAATATTAAAAGAATAAAGGGAACTTTTCCGTTCCCTTTATTCAAGTTATTCCGAGCGGCGAATTTTTCTATCTTTAAGCCATGCGCGCAGGTGAGGAACATATGTCGTAAGCAACCACACCGATATGGCAGTCTCTGCCCAATCTGCAAAGTATCCCACCCATGAAAGCATTCGTATCTCCAAGCGGCTGTTGCTTGTTTGCTCAAACGACACCGAAACGGCGGGAAGCACAAACCACATAAGCAAAAGCGCCGCGCCGCCGAGTATCGAACACACTATTTTTGGTCTTGTCAGCGGTATGAGGCGGGCTCGGAACATCACGACCGTAACTACAATCAGCGCGACATGCACGGCAAAAAGCGCCATAGATATTATCGTTCCGACCGTCATACCGCCCAGCAAGCTATAATATATCATATGAAATATAAACGATGTGGTAGTTGTTCCTGTTGCCCATGCCAGATATGTTGCCACGCAAAAATATATTGCCCATGAACACCACAGCCCGATATGCTTTTTGAACAGCATACATATCAAGCCGCACAAAGCAAACGGACTTGCAAATATGAGCCCTCCGACGACCTCACCGAACGCGGTCAGCAAAATAAATATCACTGCGGCTGTGCACACAAGTATCAAGCCCGCCGTCTTGCGCCAGCGGTCATCCGTTTCGCGGCGGCGCGGCGCTGTCTGCACCGACGTCGGCTGAACATATGTCGGCTCGACAGGCGGTTCTTCTGCTTGCTCACTCTGCCGAGGCGGCTCCTCGGACTGTGTCGGCTCCCCGTTCACCAACTCATCCAACGTTATTCCAAACACCTCGCACAGACGGACGAGCTTATCAAGCTCGGGCACCGATGCATCCGTCTCCCACTTGGAAACAGATTGCCGCGACACATCAAGCCGCTCGGCAAGCTCCCCCTGCGACAGATCTTTGCGAGTACGGTATGTATATATTTTTTCTCCGAGATTCATTTGGTCTCTCCTTTAGTTTGTGGCATCACTATACCACGCAACGCACGAAAAAACAACCAAGCATACTTTGAAATATTAGCAACCAACGGTTGCACATTTCAAACACATCTCTGCACCGTCATGCGCTGTCCCGTTTTTGGGACAGCGCATGTTGTATAATAGCATCAGAGAGGCAAGATCATTACTTACGCTTCAGCTTACCGACCACGCGGCCTGCACAGTGGACATCCTCAAAACCGCGGAGCAAAATGTCTCCGTACTCGGGATTGAGCGAAACCAGACGGTCTCCGCTGAAAATCTTGAAATATCCGTTACCATCGAGAATAAAGACAGCTGCCTCGCCGGGCTCGACCGCATCGCAATTTTCCACCAGCAAAACGTCGCCGTCGTGATATTTAGGCTCCATACTGTTGCCGCTGATACGCAGTGCGAAATCGGCATCGGCGGTTTTGGGATTGTCGGGAATGGTGATGGTTTCGGCGGCACTATCGTCGAGATACTCACCGGGACCTGCCGAGACGGGCAGCCCGTACAACGGGATCTGCCGCTTTTCAAAGCCGGGGGTCTTACGCGCCGTATTTGCGACAGACTGCAGAGGCGCGGCAAAGCGCGCTCTTGCCCGCTCCTCCGAAATAACGCGGCCGCGCGGCGCGGCGGCAGTTTCATATGCGTCCATGGTCACGCGCTCGCTTTCTTTATCGAGAACCAGCCGCACCATCTCGCGTCCGTGACGATCAAGCGTGCGAAAATCCTCGACCAGACGCATCTCGTCGGGCTCGAGCGTATAATTATTTGTATTCTCGGGGACACCGCTGAGAATATAATCCACCGAGCAATCAAGCGCGTCGCAAATGGCGACGATATTCGACAGCTTGGGCGAATCGGAAAAGCCCGCTAAAATCTTGCTGAGCGTACTGACGGGGATGCCCGTAAGCTCCGAGAGCTGCTCGTTTGTGATCTTTTTCTCGCTTTTTCTCGCTTTTATTCTATCAATATAGTCCATAATGCGCCTCGCTTTGACATTTTTCTTGTTTTAGCAATATTATATCACAAATTTTCCGTTTTGTAAAGGGGTTTCAAAAAATATTTTTCCGATTTTTGAAAAAACCTATTGACAAGTTCGCTCAAGTGTGCTATTATTATGTCACAGGACAGGCACAGCATATCCGAAACGGAAGAAATTTTTCAAAAATTATCATGTAAACAGAAGGAGAACCGAAATGAACGCTTACTACAACGATTTTGTCGCTACCAATGCCGCTCCCGCGGTCCGTACCAAATCCGCGCCGCGCCGTCGGACTTCTCTCTCTGCGCTCATTGAGCGCCTGCTGTGCATGATAGACGCCCTGCTGGCTCTGCTGTCCTCCACCAAGGCGCGCCGCGTTGCCCTGGTCGCCTCCACCACAGCTTGCTTCTTTGTTATGCTGGGCGTTATCGGCGGAATCGAGCACGGACTCATCGGCTGGGGCTGGGGCTTCGCCATCGCAATGGTCATCGCTATCATCGAGGGTGTGTGCATTAAAAAGTGTAAATAAAATCACCGTTATTCCCCGTAAGCTTCAAAAGCTTACGGGGATTTTTTGATCTACCCTATTGACATTGACGCAGCGTCAAGTGGTATGATATAATAAACACAGAAAACCTTGCTATCGTAAGCAAGCATTTTGGCTTCATGATATAATAAAAAGGAGGTAACGCGATGAAAGACAGCTACCTTTACGATATAACCGAGGTTTGCCGTATGTTACAGACCACCTCAAGAACGCTGCGCTTTTACGAACAAAAAGGAATCATAAAAAGCACAACCTCCACATCACCACGGCGTCAATACACAAAAGAACAAATATCCCTTATCAGGAACGTACTTGTCCTTCGGACATTGGGACTATCCGTCAAGACCATCGCATATCTTCAACGCAGCAACGCCGACCTCAGGGACGCTTTGGTGCTGAAGCGCGCCGAAATAGAAGCGCTTATAGAGACCAAGATAAAAGAAATAACGTTACTTAACAATGCTATTGTCATGATGGAGCAGGATAAAGATATATTTGAGCAAAAGCTTGATCCCCCACCCGCCGAAAACGACGCAAAACTTGACACTATCATCAAAAAATGCACCAAGGCTATTATACAAGGAGATGCTACGCTGTTATATGAACATTTAAGCGATACGATGAAGGAATATATGCCACGCTCTGCATTTGAAAGAATACGCGCGGACACGCTTGCTCCGCTGGGCAACTTTGTGTCGCTTGACAAGCTGGAATATGACAAAAAACATCCGCATATAGCATATCAATTCATAAAATACGAAAAGCTTGGGCTGAAAATAAAATACGTTTTTTATGAACAAAAGATACAGGGCTTATGGCTGGGATATTATGAGCTATGAGGTGAAACAAATGAAAATAAATATTATTATTCTCGCACTGATATGTCTGCTTGCCCTCTCGTCCTGCAACGCAGACACACCGCCCACCGAGACCGAGCCGAGCATTACCACAACCGCCGCCGAGTCTACATCTCCAACCACGACAGTTGTTGAGGAGCACACCCCTGCCACAAATGACGAGCTGTTTGAATACGTAATTTCAAAGTGGAAGCAAAATAAAGCGGCAGAGCTTTACGAATATGCCGCGCCCGAACTTTCGGTGCTTTTGCGCGAGGCGGACTTTGTTTATCTGTTCGACAGCGTTTCCAACATCGGCGGTACACTGAATGCCGTTTCGGACAAGCGCGTAAGCGCCTCGGACGGAATCACCTCATATACTGCGGTTCTGGAGTTCGACAACATAACCACCGAGCTTTCGATAGCTTTGAAAGACCTGCAAATATGCTCCTTTACTCGCAATGTTCATTTCAAGAACACTTTCGAGCTGGATCACGGAAACGGTATTATTGAAAAATATTTTGTTTTTGAAAATGACGGCTACAAGCTCAACGCCGTTTATACTTACGTCAACGACGGTCAGGCCCACCCCGCCGCTCTGCTTATTTCAGGCTCAGGTCCCAGTGATTACAACTCTACAGTAGGATTACTGACACCGTTCGAGGATATAGCCATAGGTCTTGCTCGTAACGGAATCAATTCCCTGCGCGTGGATAAAAGAACGTTCAATTATTCGTCGGAAACGGGGGATGATATAGTGATCGAGCAGGAATATCTGGACGATTACACCGCCGATATAGACTTTTTGAAAAGTCAAAATATATCCGGGCTGTATTTGCTGGGGCACAGTCTGGGCGGACAGATAGCCGCCGAGCTTGCTGCGAACCGCACCGACATAGACGGCTTGATACTGTTCAACAGCTCGTTGCGCCATCTTGCCGACATAGCCTGCGATCAATATTCCGTCATTGATCCCGCCAACAAGAGTACATATAAAGCTTACGCCGACGCGGCGAAGTCTGCCTCTGAGGATAATATCAAGGGTTACTATTATTACGGCGCAGGCGACGCTTATTGGGCGTCCTACAATCGCATTGACACCGTAAAAAACATAACCGATGTCAACACAAACCTCCTTATAATAAACAGCACCTTTGACAATCAACTGTTTGACGAGGACATTGATCTGTGGAAAAGCCATTTTTCTGGCGACCCGAAAGTAACGCTTCGCGTGCTTGACGGTATAAGCCATTTCGGCTATAAAATCGACACAGCAGACCTGTCAGCTCTATATAAGCGGAGCACTTTTCCCGATGAGCTTATATCGGATTTTTCAAGTTTTATCAACGCCGCGCCTCAATGAACGGCTTTTTCGCCGCGTACTCATCATACTTATATATTCTCGCGTCTCACTCACCACCTCGCCGGACATCGCGCAAATAACGGCGAGGTTTATTATTGTCATGGCGCCGAGGGCAAAGTCTGCAACGCTCCAGACCGCATCGGGAGCCGCCACGGCGCCCACCGCCGCCGCGAGTCCGTAGGCCACGACAAATGTCCACCGCCAGCCGCGCCGCTCTGTCAAGTACGACACACATTCCATACCGTAATGCGCCCAGCAAATGACCGTCGCAAAGCCAAAAAACAGCACCATTGCGCACATGACATACTCCGACCAGCTGCCAAGCACCGCAGAATATGCGCGAAGCGTCATCATAATGGGGTCGGCACCGTATACCGAAACCTCGCCGAGGCTTATAATGATTACAACGGCGGTCATGGTGCACAGCAATATGGTATCGACGAACACCTCGAAAATGCCCCATATGCCCTGCTGTGCGGGATAGGACACCGACGAGCCCGCGTGCGCGATGGGAGCCGTACCGCATCCCGCTTCATTTGACATAAGCCCGCGCATTGTCCCATATCGAACGCCGCGCGACAACACAAAGCCGACCACACCGCCCAGTGCGCTGTCAAAGCTGAAAGCGTCCTCCAAGATCGCCGCAAAGGCGGCAGGCAGGCTGTCGCGGCGCAATATCATAACGGCAACCGACATTATTATATATACTACCGTCATCAGTGGCACCAGCCGCTCGGTGAGGTGAGCAATACCATCCCGTCCCGAGGCAATAACGGCTACCGTAAGCACGGCAAGCACGCCGCCCGTGAAGGCTGTCCCTACATTGCACACACCAAGCAACGCGCGACTAACCGCATTTACCTGTATGACACAGCCCATCGAGATCGCGTCAAGTATGCACAAAAGCGCGAACATCGCCGCAAGAAAAATGCCTACTTTGGCATGGCGGTGTGCGGCGAAAAAATCCTTTATATAATACATCGCGCCGCCGTGGTACTCGCCATCAACTCCCCGTCGGCGGTGACGAAGCGCGAGCACGGTCTCGGCGTATTTGAGCAGCATTGCCGCCAGCGCGCTGACCCACATCCAGAATATAGATCCAACGCCGCCCAGATGTATTGCCGACGCGACACCGACGATGTTCCCCACCCCCAGCGTTCCCGCGAGCGCCAGCGATAGTGCGCGAGCGGGAGACATTCCGCCGCCGGCATTTCGAGCGGTAAGCGTCTGCCACACAAGCGCGGGACGTGTTACATGGAAAAATTTCAGACGAAATGCGAAAAACACGCCCGCCGCAATGAGCGCCGCGGGAGTCGCGAAACCGAATATATATGTATTGATGAACTCGAGCATATGACACCTCGTTTTTTCAAAGCATATGATGCGAGGAGCAAAACTATGCGTGCAGGGTCGATTTTTAGCAATCATACGCCCTGCATGAACATGAAATTGTTAACAATTTGTGAACAATTAGTTTAAAGTATTGATTTTTTCGCGGAATTGTATTAAAATAGGCACAGTCAAATTAGCACTCAATCATTTTGAGTGCCAAAATTCAATATAAAAATATTTGCGAAAGCAATTAAGTTTCTAGGAGGAATCAAAAATGCAGATCAAGCCGCTTTCCGACAGAGTAGTAGTTAAGCTCGTCGAAGCAGAAGAAAAAACAAAAACCGGTATCATTCTTACCGCGTCCGCACAGGAAAAGCCCCAGATTGCCGAGGTCATCGCTGTAGGTCCCGGCGGAATGGTTGACGGAAAAGAGGTCGTTATGACCGTTAAGGTCGGTGACAAGGTAATCACCAGCAAGTACGCAGGAACCGAAGTCAAGTGCGACGGCGTCGAGTACAATATCGTTCGTCAGAGCGACATTCTGGCAATAGTTGAATAATCGGAGGAACACTAACAATGGCAAAGGATATTCTTTACGGCATAGAAGCAAGAAACGCACTTGTCCGCGGCGTTGACAAATTGGCGGACACTGTTAAGATCACGCTCGGTCCCAAGGGCAGAAACGTCGTCCTCGACAAAAAGTACGGCTCTCCCCTGATCACCAACGATGGTGTTACCATCGCAAAGGAGATCGAGCTTGAGGACGAAGCCGAAAACATGGGCGCACAGCTCGTCAAAGAGGTCGCTACAAAGACCAACGACGCTGCCGGTGACGGTACTACCACCGCTACCCTGCTCGCTCAGGCATTTGTTCGCGAGGGCATGAAGAATGTTACCGCAGGCGCTAACCCCATGGTTCTTCGCAAGGGCATCAAGAAGGCTGTCGACCGCGCTGTCGAGTGCCTGATCGCCAATGCAAAGAATGTTGACGGCTCTGCCGACATCGCTCGTGTTGCTACCGTTTCCTCGGGTGACGAAGTCATCGGTCAGCTTATCGCAGACGCTATGGAAAAGGTCACCTCCGACGGCGTTATCACCGTTGAGGAGTCCAAGTCTGCAGACACCTATTCCGAGGTGGTTGAGGGCATGCAGTTTGACCGCGGCTATCTCTCCCCCTACATGGCTACAGATATGGATAAGATGGAGGCTGTCATCGACGATGCTCTGCTTCTCATCACCGATAAGAAGATCTCCAACATTCAGGAGATACTGCCCCTGCTCGAGCAGGTGGTTCAGGCAGGCAGAAAGCTGCTGATCATCGCAGAGGACGTCGAGGGCGAGGCTCTCACCACTCTGGTGCTCAACAAGCTGCGCGGCACATTCGTTTGCGTCGCTGTCAAGACTCCCGGCTTTGGCGACCGCCGCAAGGAAATGCTTCGTGATATCGCAGTCCTCACAGGCGGCGAGGTCATCACAAGCGAGCTCGGTCTTGAGCTCAAGGACGCTACTCTTGCTCAGCTCGGCCGTGCAAGACAGGTCAAGATCAACAAGGAAAACACCATCATCGTTGGCGGCGCAGGCGCTCCCGAAGATATCAAGGCTCGCATCGCTCAGATCAAATCGGCTATCGAGATCACCACTTCCGACTTTGACCGTGAAAAGCTGCAGGAAAGACTTGCAAAGCTGTCCGGCGGCGTAGCCGTTATCAAGGTCGGTGCCGCTACCGAGACCGAGATGAAGGAAAAGAAGTTGCGCATCGAGGACGCTCTCAACGCAACCAAGGCTGCTGTTGAGGAGGGTATCGTTGCAGGCGGCGGAACAGCTTACCTCAATGTCATCGACGAGGTTGCAAAGCTGGTTGACTCTGTTGAGGGCGACGAAAAGACGGGCGTTCAGATCGTTGTCAAGGCTCTCGAGGCTCCTGTGCGTCAGATCGCCGCAAACGCAGGCATCGACGGCGCTATCGTGGTCGACAAGATCATGAACAGCGGCAAGATCGGCTATGGCTTCGACGCTTACAACGAGGTATACTGCGACATGATGAGCGCCGGCATCGTTGACCCTACAAAGGTCACACGTTCCGCACTCCAGAACGCAGCATCCATCGCGTCCACCATACTCACCACCGAGGCTGTTGTTGCCGACATCAAGGAGAAAACTCCCGCAGCACCTGCCGCAGGCATGGACGGCGGCATGGGCGGTATGTATTAATAAGTTCTCAAAACCGCACATCGGGGCAGAAATGCCCCGATGTTTTTCACATTGTGACTACGCGCCAACCATGCCTTTGTAAAAATTTATTATCGGCAAGCATCCATGTGCGTCACTCACTTGACAAATTCTCCAATGAGTGCTATACTGATTGAAGAAAGGAGACCGTCATGAAAATAAAAGACAAGCTAAAGGCCCGCAATTCCAAGCGCCGCACAACGGGCATAATTGCCATAGGCTTTTTACTTATAATACTCATCGGCACGCTTTTGCTCATGCTTCCCATATCATCGGCCGATCGCACCTTTACACACCCTCTCGATGCCTCATTTACCGCTGTTAGCGCGACCTGTGTCACGGGTCTGATAACGGTGGACACCGCCACACACTGGAGCATGTTCGGTCAAATCGTGATAATTACCATGATACAGATCGGCGGGCTTGGCTTCATGAGCTTAGCTGTCCTGCTCTCGCTTATAATCAAGCGGGCTGTCACGCCGCGAGAGCGAATGCTCGTCGCAATGTCCTACAACCTTGACAGCTACGACAACATCAGCGGTCTGATCAAGCGTATAGGCATCGGCACAATATGCATCGAGGCGGCAGGCGCACTGATACTTTCAACGCGTTTTATACCCATCTTCGGAGTCGGCGACGGAATTTACAAAAGCATTTTTCACGCCATCTCAGCGTTCTGCAACGCCGGTTTTGACCTTATGGGCAGCTACAGCGGTCAGTTTTCTTCGGTCACCGCATTTGTAAACGACCCCGTCGTCAACATCACCATTATGCTTCTCATATCCATCGGAGGTATTGGATTTATCGTCTGGAACGATATTGCAAACGCCATCACGCGCCGCAAGCGGCTGTCTGTCTACTCAAAATTCGTGCTTCTTGTCAGCGCAATATTGACATTCGGAGGCGCGTTGCTGTTCGCGCTGTTTGAATGGAACAATCCCGAAACGCTGGGCTCCCTACCCTTCGGCTCAAAAATACTCGCATCATTTTTCCAGTCTGTCACACTGCGCACTGCAGGCTTTAACTCCATATCGCAAGCCGGCATGACTCAAAACTCGCAGCTGCTCTCGATATTGCTCATGTTCATCGGCGGCGCGTCCGGCTCGACCGCCGGCGGCGTCAAGGTGGCGACTGTGGGCGTGCTGATATACACCGTATGGTGCGCGGCGCTCGGTAAAAAGGAGACTGTACTGTTCCGTCGAAAAATATCTAATGACAGCTTTATCCGCGCAGTCACGGTCGTGGTGGTACAGCTTGCGATCGTACTGATCGGAACTGTCGCCGTCTCGACACTGTCGGATAGCGGCATACTTGCCGCGGCATATGAGGTCGCCTCGGCTTCGGCCACTGTCGGCATCACGCTCGGCATCACAACGACGCTGGACGTCGCCTCCAAGCTTATTCTTATGACAATAATGTATCTCGGGCGAGTCGGAATACTCACCGTCACCTACGCTGTCATGGTCAATCTGCGGGAAAGCAGCTCAGCCATCAGCTATCCCGAAGCAAATATGCTCATAGGTTAAACGATAGAAAGGATATTCACAATGAAAAGCTTTTGTGTTATAGGACTCGGCAAATTCGGTCAGGCGCTTGCCGAAACGCTCGCCGCCTCCGGAAGTCAGGTCATGATAATAGATATTGACAGCGACAAGGTCACCGCGATGGCTGACATAGTCACCAATGCTGTCATCGGCGACCCCACAAATGAGGCAGTCTTGCGTTCGGCGGGTGTTGCGGACTATGAATGCGCCATCGTTTGTCTGACAACAAATATAAACGCCAACATTCTACTGACGATCATGCTCAAGGACATCGGAGTTAAAAAGGTAGTCGCCCGCGCACTCAACGAGGGTCACCGCAAGGTGCTGGAGCGCATCGGTGCCGACATGATAATCTTCCCCGAGCAGGACATGGGCGAAAAGCTGGGGTATATGCTGACCAAAAACAACATAACGGATTTTGTGGAATTCTCGGACTACAAAATAGTCGAGCTTGAGGTACCCGCGGCTTGGGTTGGCAAGTCTCTTATCGCCCTCGAGCTGCGCCGCCGCTTCAGCGTCAACGTCATCGCGGTCAGCCGTGCGGATGGCACTGTTGAGGTCTCGCCCGATCCCAATCGCGCTTTTGCGGTCGGTGACCGGGTCTCGGTCATCGGAACCGATAAGGATATCGACAGGATCGTTTCCCAGTTAAAATAACATTTTAAAATGTCCGCCGACGTGTCGGCGGACATTTATATTTCTATCTCAAAAGCTCCGGCATGGAGTCAAGCATATTTTCGATAAATATTCCGTATCCTCGTGAGGGATCATTTATGAGAACATGCGTCACAGCGCCGACAAGCTTGCCATTCTGGATTATGGGACTGCCGCTCATGCCCTGAATTATACCGCCCGTTTTTTCAAGAAGAACAGGATCGGTGATAGTGACGGTAAAGCACTTGTTTGAGTCCGAGTCGCGATCTATCGCCGACAGCTCGACGGTATAACGGCAGGCTTCATTGCTGTCCAGTGTACACCAAATATAAGCCTCGCCCTCCTTGACCTCACTGCGAGTCGCTATTTTCATTGCCTCCTCGGGCGGTGTCGAGGGCAGATCGGTGAATATGCCGTAAACACCGTTTTCGGTATTGCCAAGCAGGGTTCCGCATTTGCCCGAATTGAAATAGCCCTTGACCTCTCCGGGGTCACCCGCGATACCGCGAGTCAGTCCGCTGATAGTTACAGATGTGACATTTCCCCGCCGCATGGGGGTTAGCTCGCCCGTGTCGCCGTCACAAATGCCGTGTCCGAGCCCGCCGAATGCTCCCGACGACGGCACTATAAATGTCACGGTGCCAATACCCGCGCCGCTGTCGCGCACCCACACGCCTGTCTTGTATCTGCCCTCCGACTGACTGTAAACAGGCGTCAAGGTAACGGTATGCGCCTCACCGTCTCGCCTGTATGTCACATCAACAGGCTTGCCCTCGGACTTGTCTATTTTGGTGGTAAGCTCGGCGGCATCGTTTAGCGGCTCGCCGCCCACCGCCGTAATAACATCCTTGATTCTGATGCCCGCGGCATACGCGGGATTGACCTTGCCGCCCTCTGTCTCTATGTCACAGAAGCCGACCACCAGCACGCCCTCTGTGTAAAATTTGACACCGAATGGCATTCCGCCGGGGTACAGCTTCAGCTCTCCCGACTCCGCCGACGATGTATGCGCCACGGCGCTCGCCATTGCGTACGCCTCAGAGCCTGCGTGCATCGATATGTCAGCCGCGGACGATGCGGGTGACACAAGCGCACTTATAATTATAATGAATGCCGCCGCCAGCGCGGCAATTCTTTTTATTCTGAATTTCATGGGTAATCCTCTTTGTTGGGGTTTTCACGTTTTTTGCGTGCGATTATAATTTGTACCGACGGCGAGAGTTTGATGTGTAACAATTTTATTTCGGAAAGCCAAATTTTTTGACGTACAGCGGCAAGAATGTTACAAAAACTATTGACGTAAAAAGCTATTGGTGATATAATTAGTTTGTAAACTAATTATATGTAAGGGGAGCATTTGAATATGGGTAATAAACTACCTGTGCGACCACCTCGGCCACCGCATTGTGGCGGAAAGCCCGAGCATCCGTCTCGCGTCATCAACGAGATATCGCGGCTGTTCGCCGCCAAAATGCGCGAAAGCGAAAACGAAATGACCCAAGAGAGCGTTCGACTCATAATCATTCACTTAGCACACGAGGACGGCGTAACACAGCTTGATCTGGTGCAAAAAACGCATCTCAGCCCGCCGACCGTCAGTCTCACCGTCAAAAAGCTGGAAAAACTGGGCTATATCTCCCGTGTGCCAGACACCGTCGACCAACGTGCCGTACGGGTGTTTCTTACAGAAAAGGGACGCGAATTGGACAACGCATCGCGAAGCGCCATAGACGACATCAATAAAATACTGACGCAAAACATCTCACCCGAGGAGATCGAGATACTGCTCCCGCTTCTCCGCCGTATGAGAGACAATTTGCTCAACGATCTCATGTGTGACGAAGGAGAACAAACACATAAATGAAAAAACTTGTAAAATATATCAAACCTTATTGGTATCTCGCCCTCATCTCACCGCTGATGATGGTGGGCGAGGTTGTAGCAGACCTGTTTCAGCCCAAGCTGATGTCGGTCATAGTCGACTGCGGCATTCTCGGCGAGGGCGACGTTTCGTCCTCCGAGATAGGTAGCTTTATTATGAAGCTGTTTCACGGCTCGGGGCCTTACACCTCGATGCAGGTCATAATCACGCTCGGCATAACCATGCTTGCCCTGCTGGTCGTCGGCGGATTTTTCGGCACCTTCTGCGCTTACACCGCCGCGCGTGCATCACAGAGCTTCGGTCACGACCTGCGACGCGACGCTTACAGCCGCGTCATGTCGCTCTCGATCGAGCAGACCGACAAATTTACGACCGGCTCGCTGGTCACGCGCATGACCAACGATGTCTCCATGATAACCGAATTTGTTGAAATGCTTATCAGAATGTTCGTGCGCTCCCCCATCTTTTTTGTTGGCGGCATTATAATGCTGTTGACGTTGGACATCAGCTTCGGAGTTGTTTTGCTTTGCGCACTGCCCATTCTTATCATAATGCTGGCAACGGTTTTGATCAAGGCCTCGCCGCTGTTCTCTGTTGTGCAAACAAAGCTGGATAAGGTCAACTCGGTCGTTCAGGAAAATGTGAGCGGTGCACGCGTTGTCAAGGCATATGTCCGCGAGGACTACGAAAATGACCGTTTTGACGATGCCAACGCCTCGCTCCGCTCCACCAACTACCGCGTGCTCAAACTACTTGCAGTTATGCACCCCATACTCAATATATTGATGAACATCTCCGTTATCGCCATCATACTCATAGGCGGACTTCGCGCCGAGGCTGCGGCGGCGGACATTTCGGTCGGCTCCATAATGGCGGCGGTCACATACGTTACGCAGGTTCTCAACTCTGTAATGATGGTCACTATGATGTTCCAATCCATCTCACGCGCTGCCGCATCTGCCAAGCGTGTTAACGAGATATTGGACTCGGATCCCGTCATCGTCAGCGGAAACGCAGAGGGCAAAGGTAAGGCAGACGATCCTATTATCAGCTTTAAAAATGTCAGCTTCAGCTATCCGGGCACAACAGGTCGCCCCGTTCTTCACGATATAAATCTCGACGTACACCGCGGCGAGCTGCTCGCTGTCATCGGCTCGACGGGTGCGGGAAAATCGTCACTGGTCAATCTCATCCCCCGATTTTATGATACAACGGACGGCACTGTCACCGTGGACGGCATCGACGTACGCGCATGGGACATCAAAAAGCTACGCCGAAAAATGGGCTTTGTAATGCAAAAAAGCGAGCTGTTCTCCGATACTATCGCGGGCAACATCCGTTGGGGCAAGCCCGACGCCACCGATGCAGAGATACGAGAGGCGGCGGAGGTAGCACAAGCGGCAAGCTTCGTCGACGGTTTTTCGGAAAAATACGATACATATATAGCCGAGAAGGGTGCGTCGCTCTCGGGCGGACAGAAACAGAGAATGTCCATCACCCGCGCGCTTGTCCGTCGCCCCGAGATACTTATTCTTGACGACTCTACATCCGCACTTGATCTGTCCACCGAGGCAAAGCTACAAGCGGCGCTTCGTGCACGTCTTAAGGGCACGACGGTCATAATGATCGCGCAACGCATCGCCAGCGTCAAAGGCGCCGATCGCATAGCCGTGATCGAGCACGGCACAATAACCGATTGCGCCCCTCACGACCAGCTGATGCGCACCAGTGAGACCTATCGCGACATTTATGCATCGCAAATGAAATCAATGGAAAACGAGGGAAAGGAGGTCAGCGCAAATGAATAATCAACCGAGACGCGAGCCGGCAAATACCATGATGATAGGGCGCGACGGCAGACCGGGCGGCGGTCCGGGACGCGGCGGTCCCATGGCGGGCCGCATGGCAGTGCAAAAGCCCAAAAACACAAAAAAGACTATCATACGCCTCGTAAAATACATAGGCAAGAGCCGCGCCACCCTCATTTCCCTGCTGGTCATCATGGCGGTTATAACACTGCTTGAGCTGTTTGGTCCCATGATGCAAAGTAACGCCATCGACACATTCGAATACTCACCCGAGACGGGTGTCACGGTTCATTTTTATGACTATGAAGCCGATGTCCTTGATGACGACGGCAATGTGATCGGCACCGAAACACGCCACGGACTGATATATTTTCTTATCATAATGGCGATAATATTCCTCACGTCGGGAATATTGACGCTGTTTCAGGGCAGAATAGCAGCGAAGCTTTCCCAGTCCACCGTCTATACAATGCGCCGCGACCTTTTCAAAAAAATAAGCAAGTTGCCGATAAAATATACCGACACACACCGTCACGGTGACATAATGTCCCGCATGACCAACGACGTCGAAAACGTTTCAAATGCAATATCGCAGTCGATATCCTCGCTGTTTTCAAGCGTACTGACGCTGGTCGGAACATTCTTTATGATGCTTTACTACAGCTGGCTTTTGACGCTGATCGCCTGCGTCACCATTCCGCTTACCATATTAATATCAACCACATTGGCGAAATTCATGCGCCGTCACTACAAAAAACGTCAACAGCTGCTCGGTCAGCTTAACGGTCAGGTCGAGGAAATGGTGACGGGATATAAGACCGTAGTCGCCTACGGCAAAGAGCAAGCGGCGATAGACAGTTTTGAAAAGACCAGCGATGAGTTCCGCGACGTCAGCATCAAAGCGCGCGTCTGGGGCAGTATCATGGGGCCTCTGATGAACATTCTCGGTAATATGCAATACCTGCTCATCGCCGCCTTCGGCGGATATCTGTTGCTCAACCCCATGAAGGGCATGCGCCCCATCACCGTCGGTAATATACAGGCAATGCTTCAGTATTCCAAAAAATTCACCCGCCCCATAAACGAGATCGCCAACCAATACGCAACAATACTCACCGCACTTGCGGGTGCTGAGCGTATATTTGAAATAATGGACGGCGAGGACGAGATCGACAAGGGCAAGCATGCCATTGACATACAGTCAATACGCGGAGACATCAATTTCAAAAAAATAGACTTTTCTTACGTCGAGGGCGAGCAGGTGCTTCGCGGACTTGATCTTGAGGTCAAGGCGGGGCAAAAGGTAGCCATCGTCGGCGCAACGGGCTCGGGCAAAACCACCATCGTCAATCTGCTAACAAGATTTTATGAGATTGACGGTGGAAAGATAACCATCGACAGCGTAGACATTCGCGACATCTCCAAGGATGATCTGCGCCGCTCCATCGCCATCGTGCTTCAGGACACCGTGCTGTTCTGCGACAGCATACGCACCAACATAAAGTACGGCCGTCTTGACGCGACCGACGACGAAATGCGTCACGCCGCCGCGACCGCGCACGCCGACACGTTTATTGACCGCCTGCCCGACGGCTATGACACACAGCTTGCAGAATCGGGCAGCAACCTCAGCCAAGGTCAGCGCCAGCTACTGTCTATCGCCCGCGCAGTGCTTGCCGACCCCAAGATACTTATACTTGACGAGGCGACATCCTCAGTCGACACGCGTACCGAAATGCACATCCAACAGGCAATGGTCGCACTCATGAAAAACCGCACCTCACTTATCATTGCACACCGTCTGTCCACCATACGCGACGCCGACAAGATAGTCGTTATCAAGGACGGCGTGGTTGCCGAGGCGGGCGACCATGACACACTGCTGTCTCTCGGCGGCGAGTACAGCAAGCTGTACAGCAGTCAGTTTGCGGGTATCGCGACATGATACGGGAATCGGACAAAATACGCTTTGAGCGGGTTTGCCGCGACATACTGCTCGCCGACCGCGAGCGCGAGGGCATCGGCACGCTGAACGAAAAAAAGTTACACACCATGCTCAAATTCTTTGTTTGTGATGATAAAAACTGTCATGAAATAAAGCTTGAGCCGTTTATCTCCGACGAGCCTGATGGCTCGTCGGAGGAAACCAAGCCCACAAAACGCCCCCGAAACTTTGTTGCGGATGTGCTGTGCGACTGCGACATCTTCGAGATACAAACAGGACATCTTTATCCTCTTAAAGATAAAATACAATTTTATCTGGAGCAGACAGAGTACAACGTCACCATAATTCATCCGTTAGCGGTAAAAAAGTGGGTAAATTACATGAGCCCGACAGACGGAACGGTCTCCCGCCGCGTCACGTCTCCCAAAAAAGAACACCCCCGCGATATGTTGCCCGAGTTGTATTCGCTCATCGACTTTCTCGGCAACCGCCGTTTGCGCGTGCGGGCACTGCTTTTTGAAGTGGAGGAATTCCGACTGCAAAGCGGCAGAAGAGGTCGACGCAGTACCACAAAATACGAGCGTATACCGACTGCCCTGCTCGACATGATCGACTTCAACACCCCCGCAGACTATCTCGATTACATTCCCGAGGAGCTTACCTCGCCCTTTACCGCCGCCGAGTTCGGCAAAGCGGCGGGATATCGCGGCATCGATACCTACTCTGCACTCAAGGTGCTGGTCAAAATGGGACTTGTCCGCGAGGACGGCAAAAAAGGCAGAGCCGCGGCATATAAAATCGTATAATACAAAAAGCAGATGCTCCGCATCTGCTTTTTGTATTATACTTGCCTTTTCGACAAATAAATATACTGATTCTATTGACAAAACAATTACGTTTGGTTATAATTCGTAGAGTAACTACGCCAAGAAAGGCATTTATCATATGTACGAAACTATAGTCGCGGAGCCTTCCGCAAAAATATCTTTTGCTCCCATAACCGCTGCGGACAAGCCGACCTTTGAGCAATATCTTGCCGGCGAGAGTGAGCGCGGGTGCGAATTTTCCTTTGCCAACCTATATCTGTGGGGTCGGCAAAATTGGGCTGTACTGCACGGCCATATTGTAATGTTCTCGCAATTCGACCGCCGCAGTATATATCCCTACCCTATCGGTCAAAGTGACAAAAAAGCCGTACTTGACGCCATTATTGCCGACGCTCGTGAGCGCGGAATATCCTGCCGCATCACGGGACTCGGCCCCACCGCCAAGCAAACACTGCAAGAGCTCTACCCCGGCAAATTTCGTTTTTACTGCGATCGAGATTCATTTGACTACGTCTATTCCATTGACGATCTTGCAGATCTCAAGGGCAAAAAATATCATCGCAAGCGCAATCATGTCAACGGCTTTGTGAGCGCTTTCCCGAACTATTCGGTTGAGTCGCTGGACGAGCAAAATCTACCCTCCGTTCGGCAAATGGTAGACAAATGGTATCAAGAACGGATCGCCGCAGACCCCACCGCCGATTTTCATCTTGAACAGTCGGCGCTCTCGCGGGCGTTCCGCCATTACCGTGAGCTTGAAATGGAAGGACTGGTCCTGCTCTCGGACGGCGAGGTTCTCGCGGTAACACTCGGAAGCCAAATGTCCGCGGACACATTCGACGTGCATTTTGAAAAGGCACGCCCCGATGCGAACGGTGCTTATGCAGCCATAAACTATGAATTCGCCCGCCATATCCGCGCCAAATACCCCCATATAAAATTCCTCGACCGCGAGGAGGACATGGGACTCGAAGGTCTGCGAAAAGCAAAACAAAGCTACTATCCGCATCACATGGTGGAGAAATGCTGGGCTCGGCTTGCGGAGGACGACGATGATTATTGATACGCCAAAGCAGGACAGCATCCCTGCCCTGCGCGCGCTGTGGCAGGAGTCGTTCGGTGACACGGACACATTTCTCGACACCTTTTATGCTACCGCATACGCCCCCAAGCGCTGCCGCTGTGTATATGCGGACGGCAAGGTAGTAGCGGCGCTTTATTGGTTTAACTGCCTGCACGAGGGACATCGCATAGCCTATATTTATGCCGTAGCAACCGCCATGTCTCACCGTGGCCGCGGGCTGTGCTCCGCTCTGATGCACGACACGCATCAGCACTTGACCGACCTCGGCTATGCGGGTGCAATACTTGTCCCCGGGAGTGACCGACTTTTCGATTTTTATCAAAGGCTCGGCTACAATACCAGTTCATACATCAGTGCAGTGAAAGCCCAAGCAAGCGATACCTCACTTGTCATACGACCTATCGGCAAGTCGGAATATGCCAAGCTTCGTCGGCGCTATTTGCCGTTAGGTGGCGTAATACAGGAGGACGAAAACCTCAACTTTCTCGAAACGCAAGCCGCATTGTATGCGGGCGACGGCTTTGTGCTTGCCGCGAACACCGCAAAAGGCGAGCTTCACGGAGTTGAACTGTTGGGTAAGACCGATGCGGCCGGCGCTATCGTGTCCGCGCTGGGCTGCTCCGTCGGTAGTTTCCGAACAGCGGGCAACGAACGTCGCTTTGCCATGTATATTCCACTCGGCGACAGTACGCTTGCCCCTCCCAACTATTTCGGACTTGCTTTTGATTAAAATAAAGGTTCACACATATGTGTGAACCTTTATTTTAATCAAGACGCCTCAGCACATCTACCATATCCGCGCTCTCGCCCGCGACATCGGCAACGCTGATGCGCGCAAGCTTTGTAGCAACGCCGTCATTGATGCGGCAGAAAATATGATAAAGTATGCATTCGCTTTTGTCCACGCCCTCTCGGGAGCATTTATGCGAATCGTCTATACATTTGGAAATTGCAAGCGGCCCGTCGATAAGCTCGATTATATCTCGCAAAGTGATCTGCTCTGCCGCACAAGCCAGCGCATATCCGCCGTTCGCACCCTTATATGAACGTACGATACCGCCGGTCACCAGCTTATGCAGTATTTTAAGCGTAAAACGGGCGCTGACTGATGTCCGTTCGGCAATCTCAGCCGCGCTCTCGCGCTCTTCCCCGCTCTGCGCCAGCATGCAGGCAATGCGCAGGGCGTAATCCGCCTCCTGTGTTATTCTCATGGCAACCTCCAAAAATATTTTATGACAGCTCGCCGTTACAGCGTATTGTGATTATGAAATCGGGCTTTATCTCGGAGATAAGCTCGTCGCTTATGGTGAACTCATCCTCGCGCAGAACTATCATTTTACTGAAATGCTCCGCCATATTATCAAGCATCTCGGTGCCATAGGCATCGCGTGTAACTATTGCAACAGGCAAGGTCGGATCATCCACATAAGAGATGAATGCCTGCGTTATATCAAATGCTCCGTCGCCGCTATGCTCAAATCTCGCCTGCGGCTGGTACAGACGCTGCAGTGTCAGATATTCTTCAACAATGACCGCGCCATCAAGTCCGAGGCGGGTAACAAGCTCGCCGCCGACATTATACTCGGATACCGCCATAAAGTCCACCAGCTCATGCACATTGACAGAGCTGAATTTTTCCGATATTTCCGTCATAAGCGAATGATATCCGACATAAGCCCCGAAGCCCGTCCACAACATATCTGTCTGGCTGTAAAGACGCTCCATGATGGTATGGGTTCTCATTTCAGCTGTCAAGTCTATTACCGACATCCCCGCACTCTCGCGCACCCCTCTGACTATATCGCGATACTGATTGATAGTCGGCAACAGCTTGCGTAGCGCCTCAGGCGCGTCATCGGAATATACCGCCAGCTTATCGGGTACTATAAGGTAAAGATACTCGGTGTCACGCCCCGTCAACTCCTTGACGCGGCTTATTTTTTGCTCAAGTCCCTCGCGAACGGCAAGTATTTGGTCGTCGCTGAGAAAGCTGAGCCACGAATAATCTGCTGAATAAAGCTCGGAATTATGCCCGACGGCAACCGTTTTATCCTTTGCGTCGGGGTCACTTCGCAACACAAGCTCGATCGGCTCACTTACAAGCTTATCGTCCGCTTGCGCGGTTATACTGACATTGACAGCCCTTTTGTCTCCCAGATCAACCGAAATGAAGAAAAGTTCTCCTATCGCCCGCTCTGTTTTTATTATTTGGCCGTCAACTCTGACCGTCATAAGCGCGTCCGACTCGGTCTCACCCGCTATACAAACGGTATGAGAATCTATCGAGCACTGCGAAATAAGAAGCGGCGGCGAAGTGATGGTATCATCGATACTCAGTTCCAAACCCGCGTTATATGTCAGCAGTGTGTTTGAGTCGAGCAGATCATAAAGCTCATACTCATGAATGAATTGCACCACAACGGACGGCTGAAGATTATCCATTGTCAGTCCGCTGAACTGGTGATTGTTCTTATATGTAACCTCGGAATAGGTGTTGGAGAAATAGGGCATGAGTAATATGCGATCCCAATCGTTGGTAAACTCAAGTAATACGACATCATCACTTTCGGTCGTGTATTCCTCGGTTACAGAGGTGCGCACCATAGTACCGTAATAGCTCGAAACGGTATATTTTGTCTGCGCACTGTTGGAAAGCGATACAGTCTCGTTGAGAATGATGGATTCAAGCCCTGCGCGACGGGCAAGCTCCTTGCCGTCGGTACTGCGGGTATAAAGATCCAGCGAGGATACACCCACAAGGCTTCCATTGATGCCGTACATCTGCTCCAGCTTTTCTCTTACGCCGTCATAAAGATACCATTCGCCAAGCGAATTGAGCGAATTTTCGGTATTGTTGTAAAGCAACTTACCGTATGTTTTGGCGGTAAGCATCAGATCTGTGGTGTCATAAAAATAGTCGTATCCCTCGCCCTCGAGATAATCCGAAAGCTGGGAGAGGCGTGTATTTTCGCTCAGCTCGCCCATATAATACGGCATAAGCTCGCTGTAAACCGTTTGCGAGTTTGGAATGACCACCATAAGATAATCAACGCCGAGATTTTTATATGCCAGCCGACGCAAGCTGAGTATATTTGCGAACGCAGTCAGCTCACTTTCCGAAAAACGGGAATCACCGATATAGTCGCGCAGATAATTGTATCCGCCGTCCGTCTCACCCGCGTCAAACAGAAAACCGTTGTCTCCGAGTATTATATCCGAGCTTCCTATACTTCGGAAAAGCAGATATTCAATGTTATCGGTGAGCTCGAGCAGCTGTTCATTTTCGTAAAAAGCATCCGAAAAGGCATTGAAGGTCATCTCGTCTGCAACGGAATTCTCGGAAACGGTATCGTTACCTGTCAATGCGGCTATTCCAAAGTAAAATGTAAATGTCAAAATAATACCGGCGAATAGCGCCGCACAAACGACGTTTATCGGCTTTGAACGGGACATTTGACACCCTCCTTAGAATACAAAATATTTAAATGCCTGCATCGCAGACTGCGGATACTGCGGCATATAATATACCAACGTAAACACAAATATCGCAAGCAAAAGCAATGTGCCCACGCACTCGGCGATCGGGCGCAGACGCTGCGGCAATTTGTTGAGTATGGCGTCGCCGCAGCAGATAAGCGGTGAAAACAGCAGCGCCGCTATCGCCGTGACGATATATTCACCGCCCGACATAACTATGTAAACGTAATAAATATGATAATCATCCACCGATGACGAGACGGCGTTGATCAGCGAGGTAAAATCGCCAAGCGACGCCGACAGGCCCGCTGTCCAGAAGATGGACATAAGTAAAAATGTCAGGAAAAATCCGATTGGACGCAACAGCTTACTGTCCTTGAGCAGCTGCTCCGCGCCCGACACTGACAAAATGAACATGATTGCCGCAACTATCAGCGCCATAATAAGCATTGTCAGCGAAAAACGCACCCACAGTGCGATCAACACCACCGTCAGCGATGACGCTATCGCACTGCCGACCTTTCGGCGGGACAACGAAGTCACACGAAGCAACGGAGAGACGATATAATCGTCCAGCCAATCTCCCAGTCCCACGAAAATGCGGCTGAAATACCGCGCGGGAGAATATGCCCACAGCGCTCCGCTGACATCGCGCGGCAGTGATATACCGAACATACGTGCAATACCGACACCCATATCCGCCCAGCCGGCGAAAGCAAAATACGCCGCCAGAAAAACAGCCACTGCAGCAAACATTCCGAACCCGATATCGGGGGCTCGATCACTCGTCTCGATTATCAGCTCGTATGCCTCGAGCATGACCGCAGCTATAGCCAGCCGCTCAATAACGCCCACCGCAAACAGCTTGACGCCGCTCGCAAATTCGTTGACGTTATAATGCATGGAATCTATGTATTTTACGAAATCCTTATATTTTATGACAGGTCCCGCTGCCATGACCGGGAAAAACATTATGTAAAGCAGTGTATCGTCGATGCGAGCAGGCTCGGCATCGCGCCGCGCGATATCAATGACATAAGAGACGCAGCTGAGCAACCATATTGCCCCGCCGAGCGGGAATGAGAACAGCTCGCCTCTGTCATCAAGCACGCGGAATACAAAAAACAGCGTTATAGCCACAGCGCCCGCAATAATGCCCACATATTTAAAGCTCGTCCGCGCCGCAAAACGCCCCGCAAAATACGTCGCTATCGACAGCGCCAACAGTATAACTATAGACAGCGGGGCATTGAGATTTGCAAGCATATAAAACACCGCCGAAATGACCAGCAACAACGAGCGCCTATATCGCTGAGGTGTCAGATAAAATGCCGCAAGCGAAACGGGCAAAAACAAAAACATAAACGCCGCCGACGCAAAAAGCATATGAACACCTCCCATAAATATCATTATATATTATTCTATCACATATCTCGTCATCTTGCAAGTTATTTATTCAAATAAATTCAGACCTCATTTTTCCTTATCACCTCATAAAGCCGCTTGACATATTTCAAATGCCTGTATATCGTTCTTTCGTCACAATGCAGCTCATAAGCAAGGCGGCGAATGCGAAATGTCACATCATTTCGACGTGGACGGCGCCCCGCGCCGAGAAAATATACCCTTCGTATAGCCGCAATGCACTCCTCCTTCTCCGATGCTCTCAGCAGACGTAATGTATCATACACCGCCAGCATATCCAATGTCATCGCCTCCGATGCGCACATGCCGCGTATGCAGTCATACGCCTCATACACTGTCAAGCATCGCCGATCAAGCCCGAGCAAGGCATAACGCCGAAAGGCGACCGCGGCATCCGAGACACGCCCATATCTTTGTGACATTACACTTCCTCCTTGAGTTTTTATAACAACATTATAGAACATTTGTTCGACTTTGTCAAGAGTCAAAACAGCCAATGCGAGCAATATGCACAAGTTGCAAAATTGTACATAAACATATTGACATTATTGAAAAATCGTGATATAATTTTATCCATAAAATATCATGGTTGGCATAACAGCCGACTAATAATTAAAATTGGAGGTTTAACCGATGAAAACAGCACAAATCAAATTATCCACAATCCGCGATGTCCAAGCCTTTGTAGGTATCGCAACCGCCTTCGACGGAGATATCGATCTCTCGTCCGGCCGCTATGTGGTCGATGCAAAATCGATCATCGGTATCTTCAGTCTCGACCTTCTCTCCCCCATCACGCTCACTGTTCACTCGGGCGACGCAGACAAACTGTTCGCTCAGCTTGACGCTTTCCTGGTCAAATAAGATAACTGAAGATATAAAAACATTTTGCCCGCTGACTTTGGTCAGCGGGCAAAATGTTTTTTGCTTATCTTAAATCAGTCTTCTTTTTTCTTAAATGTCATGCATGCCGCTATACCGATAACGGCAATAACGCCCACAAATGCGGTAACACTGCCGCCGCAGCCACCGTTAGTTTCGGAAGGCTCGGTTGTAGTGGGATCATCGCTCACGGGAGTCGTAGTAGTTACGTCAGGGGTGTCGGGCACGGTATCGGGAGCAGATGTATCGGTGTCGGGAGCCGAGGTTTCGGTCTCCTTATCCAGCAACGACTCGCCGCCGTAGAACACCTCCAGTTCGGAACGGATATACTTGGTTATGATATCATAACCTGCTCCGTTGGGGTGAAGCGTATCGGGCAAATACTTGGTGGTAGTAGTAACGAGCTGATCGTTAAGCTCCTCGTTATCATACAGGTTGATATAGTGAACTCCGTACTTCTCGCAGATCTGAGCCGCAAGGTCAAAGTAAGCACTCATATCCTGTGCGCTTCCCTTATTGTGACCGTCAAGATGGAAGTTGGAGATATAGAACAGGTCTGCCTTGGGATACAGTTTCTTAGCAGTCGTGAAAATGTTCTCCAGACCGCCACCAAAAGTGGTAATATCAAATGTGGTGGTTCCCTCTGCGGTCATGACTCCGACGGGAACAGTGTAGCGCGCATCGTTTACACCGCCGTGCATAACGATCATATCATAGTCCTTATCTTTTGATGCCAATGCGTTAAATATGTAACCTGAATCGCCCGTGTTGGAAATACGCGCGCCGCTATCGCCGTTATTGACAACAGTCATGCCGGTCTGTGCACCGATACGGCCTGCCCAGCTGAAGTAGAAGCCGCCGTCCTCGCCTGCACCGAAAGTGATCGAGTCACCGATAAACAGCGCCTTTTTGCCGGTCAGCTTACTTGTGGTATCGATTTCGGGAACAGTGATATTGAACATTTCCATGTACTCCGCCTTGGTGGGCGCCTTGTTCTTGGAAATGAATGCGTATTCGGTCAGTGCGGCACGGAAGATGAATCTTACATAAGCGACTCCATTGGGTACGGTGTAGCACAGCATACCTACGTTGTCACTGATAAGAAACTCTGTTTTAAAGTTTGCAGAGGACAGATTTGCAATACCCGCGCGATTGGCGTCATAAGTAGCGCCGAGAGTGGGCTGGGGAACGTGCAGAGCGGAAACATACAGCTTATCGCCCTCCTTTACGGGGATATAAGCGGTGCAATCGTAGGTAGCATTGGTGCTGACACTGCTCTTGTTTGCAAAGCCGCCGTAAATACCCGTAGCCGCGTTCCAGATATTGTCGCCGTCGGCTACAGAGCCTACATACCACTCGTTATAAGCGAGTGCGTCAAACTTCTGACCGTTTGTAACAAGCATATAATCCTTGTTATCGACCGAAGCGTTAACGCGAATATAAGAGACGCCGGAGGGAACGGTATAGGCAAGTATTACCTGCTTACTCTCGAATTCACCGGCAACCGTCAGCTCGGACACCTTGACCTCACCCGAAACATCTCCCGAGGTGGTATAGGTTGCAAGGGCGGGAGCGGTCTGGCTCTTATTATAGGGACCCATGTAAATAGTGTCGCCCTCCTTGACCTCTATGCGGGGAGTGTTTACATACTTGTCATCAGCCTTAACGCCCTCCGCCGATGCATAGCCCTCAACGGTATCTTCGGCGGCATAGAGATTGGTGATGGATGTGGAGTCGGTAACATCAAGTGCACCGATAAAGCTGTCGGGCGACTTGCCCTGTGCGGCACACCAAGCCCGGTAGGTAACACCGTCGAAGGGCTGGTTGACAGTTGCAAGCGCGATGCCAGCCTCATGAACGGGAGTGGAAACAGTAACACGCACAAAGCCTGTATCGGAGCGCATGCGGTAAGCGTAAATGGTGTAACCGCCGCCAAGCTCCTCATAACGGACAAGATATGCGTCCTTTACGGTTGTAGTGCCCGTCTTGTTTGCATCGTGAAGCGTGAGGTGATAACCCTGCGATGTATTGGCGATGGCAAAATAGATTATATCGCCGGCCTTTACGGGTATGTAGCCTTGAGTACAGTAGTACGAGCCGGAGGAGACCAGCTCACCGCTGACATCCGCACGACCTGCAAATGTACCGCCGGTAGCGTAAACATTGGTCAGCGCCGCCGCATCAACAGGGGTAGCGCCGCCGATAATGATCGTGGGATCAACATTTTTGGACTTCCAGTATGCGAGATACTCATCGCGGTTGAACGCCTGGTTCTTTGTAACCAGATAGCATTCTTCAAACATCTGCGAGCCTACGGGGGTAACGCTGCCTACTCCCGCGGGCACGGTGTAACACATAATGACAAGGTTGGTGTTCTCAAATGCAACGTAAGTATTGGCGTCGGTGACCGAGATCTTATCCTTGACCGCGCCGTTTGCGTCATAAGTTCTCAAATGATAGCCCTGAGTCGCTACGCAGGGACCGACATATATCTTGTCGCCCTCGGCAACAGGAATGTTCTTACCTGTAACAAAGTTGATGTTTGACTTTACGTCGCCGCCCGCCGTGGATGTGTTGGGCTCACCGTAGCCGTCAAACTCATAAATGTTGGTAAGTGTGGTTGCGGCACTTGCCGTCAGTGCGAACGCGGGAATGGCGGTCAACAGCATGACAAGGCAAAGCACCAAAGAAAGCAATTTTGTTTTCATTAGCTCAAAGTTTCCTTTCAAAAAATTTTACCGCGTATATTATACTACACATTTCGCCGTTTAGCAATAAGGCCATCAAAATTTATTTAACAAAAAGTCCCATTGCGGAATATACTGTTATAAAAACGACTGTTTTGGAGGCGTAAAATGCAAAGTTCAATCACCCCTCACAGCGGCATCTCGGGAGTACACCGCGATGTACGTCTCGGACGCGTGCTGACACGACACCGCGCGGATAAGCTGGCAATGATATCCGACCTTACATATTACTGCATCGTTTTCGGGGACGTAATGCCCGACCTTGCCGCTCTGTTCGATGATATCGCTAAGGACGAGGCGGCGCATTTTCGTCTGCTGGGCGAGCTTATCGCAGCGCTCGGACAGGATCCCGCCATAAATGTCAGGCTGCGCAACGAGCCGCTGGGACTTATCGATGATAAGCCCTGTCGCGCCCCTGCCGCGGCGGCGCGCGTACTTAATTCTTTGCTTGAACGCGAGACGACGGCGTCCCGCGATTTTGCCCGTCTTGCCGCGTTTGCCGCCGACAACATAAGTGCCGCCGATATCTTAACTCGTCTCGCCACAGACGACAGTCTGCACGCACGGGCATTGAGAGGGGCAATAAGAAAATAACGTTTGATTTGAAAACAAACCAATAAATTTTTTCAAAAAAACGGAATTTTTTAGCATTTAATGGTAAATTTATATTGACATAGGCACTGTTTTGTGATATTATTTACGTTATTAATATATGAATTTGTTTAACCATGGGGGTTATTATGAAAATAGGAACTACAAAAGAGCTCAAAAATCACGAATACCGAGTCGGTCTTACTCCCGACAACGTACTTGCTTATACATCAAAGGGACATACCGTATACGTTGAAAAGGGCGCGGGTGTCGGCGCCGGATTTTCCGACGACGAATATGTAAAAGCAGGTGCGGTCATGATGGACACCCCCGCCGAGGTATTTGGGGCATCTGACATGATCGTAAAGGTAAAAGAGCTTGAGGAGTGCGAATATGGCTACCTCAAGGAGGGGCAGATTCTTTACACCTATCTTCACCTCGCGGCAAATCCAAAGTTCGCCGACATGCTTATCCAAAAATGCGCTATCGCTGTTGCATATGAAACTATTACGGACAACATGGGCAACCTGCCCTGCCTGCGTCCCATGAGCCAGATCGCGGGACGTCTCTCTGTTCAGGAGGGCGCGAAGTATCTTGAAAAAGGCTTTGGCGGTCGCGGTATTCTGCTGGGCGGAGTTCCCGGTGTTGAGCGCGGTAAAATAGTTATCATAGGCGGCGGTGTTGCAGGTACTTATGCGGCAAAGGCGGCTGTCGGTATCGACGCGCAGGTAACTCTGCTGGACGTCAACGCCAACAGACTTGCATATCTCGAGGACATTTTCGGTGCATCAGTCACCACGCTTTACAGCACCGAGGCAAATGTCCGTAAGGCGCTCAAGCAGGCTGACCTTGTGATCGGATCTGTACTCATTCCCGGCGGATCGGCTCCCAAGATCGTAAGACGCGAGCATCTGAGTCTCATGAAAAAGGGCGCCGTTATCGTCGATATCGCCATTGACCAGGGCGGCTGCTGCGAATCCTCACATGTCACAACGCACGACGAGCCTATTTATGTCGAGGAAGGAATAGTTCACTATTGTGTCGGCAACATGCCGGGTGCTGTTCCCTACACCTCTACTGTCGCGCTCACCAACTCAACGCTTCGTTACGGTCTTATGATCGCCGACATGGGCATCGAAAAGGCAACCGCAAAGGATGCGGGACTTGCCAACGGCGTCAACATCTGCCGCGGCAAGTGCACAAACAAAAACGTGGCACAAAGCTTGGGGCTCGAATACACCGAGCTGTCCGCAGCACTTTAATGTATATCACAAACAAAAAAGCGGAATTGGCGGGTGCCCGTAAAACAGTATAAAGTGCGTCCCGGAGAAGGATAATCTTCTCCGGGCGTTTCTTGCGTAGATGGTAGAATTTTTCACATTTTTCTGATATACTTTATTCAACGAAAGATCGAGAAAAATTAGAATTTGGAGAGATTACAATGTCAATATTTACAAAGATAGCAAAAAAATATAATTGGAATTTGAGAGGTGAACCTACCCGCCTGAATGGCGGTTTTATGCACAAGATGTATAAGGTTGACACGAAGCAAGGCACTTATGCACTTAAACTGCTGAACCCATTTGTTATGCAAAGAGAAACAGCTATGGCGAATTACGCAAAAGCCGAACAAATAGAACTTCTATTAGAGCAGCAAGATGTCCCCATTCTCCCTGCGCTATCTTTTGGAGGAAGAAAAATGCAGGAAATAGATGGTGAATACTTCTACATCTTTGATTATTTTTCTGGAAAACCTTTGAAAAGTAATGAGATAACAGAATATCATTGCAGAGAAGTAGGAAAGGTACTTGCTAAAATCCATAGTATAGACAAGAAGTTTGAGAACGAAAACTTTTCTGAAATGTCTATTGATTGGGAGTTCTATCTCGCCGAAATGAAAAAAGCCGATGTGAGATTGCATGCGATATTGAAAGACGGTTTTCCGATAATTAAAGACAGCCAAAATAAAGGCAATTTGGCAAGAAAGAAACTGCCCCAAATTGTATCTATCTGCCATAACGATATGGATTGCAAAAACGTTCTCTGGAATGGGAATGATTATCGTATTATTGATTTGGAATGCTTATCTTACAGCAATCCGTTTATGGAATTGTTTGAACTGGCGTTATGTTGGTCGGGATATGAGGATTGTCAAATTAATTTTCGGATGTTTCAGGCTTTTTTGCAGGGATATAAAAATGCGGGCGGAAAATTGCCCGCAGATTGGGAAACACTATATGATTGCAATAACGGCAGATTGAAATGGTTGGAATATAATATTAAGCGTGTTTTAGGTATTGACTGTGGAGATGATGAAAAAGAAATTGGAATACAACAGGTTGAAGAAACAGTTCAGCACATCATTTACTATTCAGAGATGAAGAAGCAAATACTTGAGTATTGTATTATATAAATTACGATTTGTCGGGCTGTTGAAAACCCTTTAGGAACTAAAGGACGCACTTCTATACTCTCCTGTCGGGAGTATCGTGCGTCCTGCGGAGCTTCATTCTCCGTCAGCAGAAGAAAACTGCTTGACCGAGAATGTTGCGCTCACTTCGTTCCGTCAAGGTGGCTATACCCCACAGCAAAGCTAAAGCGGCTATCCCCTGTGTACTTGCCGTCCGCAAACGGTTTTATCAAACCGTTCGCCGCCAGCAAGTTTGAATGAAAAATCGAGATTTTCCAAATTCGCTGTTTATGGGAAAGAATTTTCACAGTAGATGATGTACAATATCTTCGGAGGTGAACATAATGGATCAAGTGAAAATCGGAAAATTTATTGCTGAACTCCGCCGAAGAAACGGTCTCACACAGGAAGCATTGGGCGAAAAGATTGGTGTTACCAACAAAACTATTTCACGATGGGAAAATGGCAATTATATGCCAGACATTGAAATGCTCCAATTATTAGCCCAAGAATTTAAGGTAAGTATCAATGAATTGCTGTCTGGGGAAAGACTATCGGACGAAGATTTTAGACAGAAAGCAGATGAAAATGTAATTGCCGTGTCCAAAGCAAGCGTGTTCTCATTTGAAGAAAGAAAGGTATATTTTAAGAAAAAGTGGCGCAAAGAGCATATCTCGCTTTTTGTCGTTCTGTTTTTCATTTTTGTTGCGTCTATCATATTACCATTTGTTTTTGATAAATCATCTCTTGTTGGATTATCACCATTCATTGCACTCATTGAATATGGATATCAAAATAACAAGATGATGATATATGTTGAAAAAAATCTTTACGACTGATGTAAAAATAACTGAATACAGAAAAACTGACCGTTGACTGGTCGCAGTGTGCGAAATGTTGGCGGCAAGTTTGAAGAAAAAGCATAAAATAATCCTCCGCATGATTATAACCATGCGGAGGATTAACTGGTTTATGACCACCCAGCTATATACCGTCTTTTTTGTTTGTTACTTCGCCGGCGACGGTACAGCCGTCACGGCATTATTTTCGGGCGCGGTGTTGCCTGCATTATTATTTTTGGCATCGCCGTAATAATGATACTGCATATCTATCTCGGCAACCGAGATCAACCATTCATTATCCTCTTCGCTCAGCTCGGCTCCAAATCCGTCGCCGTACTTTTTTATGATAGATGACGTGGGCGAATAGTTGAATTTAAGCTTTCGTCCGCTCGCCAGTGTAACGACCACCTCTCTTTCAGTCTGCTCGGACAGCGGCATAGTGCCGTTTTTATATTCTTCATCGTCAGCAAACACACGAACCCAACCGTTCCAACCATTACCGTCACGGTCGACGAGAGTACATAACAGCGTGTACATACGCTGTGCCGACTCGCTGTCGCGCAGTGTGACCGCCTTGATTTTTACGCTGTCGCCAATATCCGTTTTGTCTATATCGGCGTCCTCAAATTTCACGGATATAATATCCTCCGCGCTCTCTACGCCGTAAATTATGCCAAGCGTATCAGCGTAGGTTATCTTTGCGTCGGCATCAAGGGCTGCTATATCCTCGTCGGTAAAATACCCGCCGGTATACCAGTAAGATGTTTTCCACCGTTCAGAGGACATAGGCTGTATCCACGAGTCAAACTCTATCAGCCACAGGTCCTCATCCTGCTCAAAAATGAGTCGGGCAAGATCATTCGCTCCCTTGATGCGATAAAAGCTCACGTCGCCGTGCCGGCGGTACAGCTCGCCGCGACACGATTCTATCACAGTCTCCTCATAAGGGCTCATATCCACAAAAGCATAGCTTGCCATTTTGTCATCCACGCGCACAACGGTAAGCTGAAGCGCGTTTGTACTCGCCCCCCACATATCCGACGGAGTAAAAAACCACACCGAAAATATCCCCAAGCCAAACGCCAACAAAACACTTGCCGCCGCCGTCAGCCACCGCGCGGTTTTGCGCGACACCCGTGATTTAGCCTTATACTCCGCCGCCTCAGCGACATATTCATCCGAAATACCTGCCACGGCTTGGCATATCATTTGTCTTGTCATATGTTTACACCTCTCTCCCTCAAATATTCACGCAGCTTGTTTCTTGTTCGCGAAAGCTTGACCGCGACATAGTTTTTACTTCTACCCACCAGATGTGCGATGTCCTCGGGCGCATCCGAAAACCAATATCTGCGCACGAATATGACGCGGCTCTCTTTGTCGAGTGTACCCAAAAAGCTGTTTATGTGCTCTCCCGTCTCGCGGGCGAGGTAGTCGTCTGCGGGCGACTCGGGCGAGGTGAGACACTCTTCCAGCTCGTCAAGTGCGACATCGTACAGGCTGTTGCGCTTTTGCGCCGTGTTTTTATGATACCTTTTCGCTGCAAGATTGCGGACGATGCGGCAGACATAAGGTAACAGCTGCTCGGGGTGGTTGGGCGGAATACTGTTCCACACGCCGAGATAGCTATCGTTGACGCATTCCTCGGCGTCTGCTGTGTTGTTCAGAATATTATGCGCCACACGGTGGCATATCTCACCGTATTTTTGATCGATCTCCGCCAACGCCTCCTCGCGCCGTTCAAATAATAATTCTATTATTCGGCTGTCATCCATGCCGTCACCACCTTTCTCATCTATATACTACCGATTTGGGAGAGAAAATTACACATTTTCAAAAATTCCCGACAAAAATTTTTGTCGGGAATTTTTGTTATGAAAACTGCGAATTATACAGCGAGCTGTAGAAGCCGCCGGACGCCATGAGCGTTTCGTGATTGCCCTGCTCGATGACATTTCCATCCTTAACGACGAGAATTATATCCGCATTTTGTATCGTTGACAGTCTGTGCGCGATAACAAAGCAGGTGCGTCCGTCCATAAGCGAGCGCATAGCCTCCTGTATCTTTATCTCGGTTCTCGAGTCGACGTTTGAGGTCGCCTCGTCGAGTATAAGCATTGACGACTTGGGCAGCATTGCCCGCGCAATGGTTATAAGCTGCTTTTGTCCCTTGGAAATATTGATACCGTCATCCGTCAGCACGGTATTATAGCCCTCGGGCAGTGCCTCGATAAAGGAGTGTATCTTTGCCGCTTTCGCCGCCGCGATTATCTCATCCATAGTCGCGTCCGAGCGACCGTAGCTGATATTCTCGGCGATAGTCCCGCCGAACAGCCATGTCTCCTGAAGCACCATCGTGTAAGAACGCCGCAGGCTGTCGCGGGTGAAGTCGCGTATTTCGGTTCCGTCAACGTATATCTTTCCCGCATTCACATCGTAAAACCGCATGAGCAGGTTTATGATCGTAGTCTTGCCTGCACCTGTAGGTCCTACGATAGCAACCGTACTGCCCGGCTTTACGTCGATCGACAGGTCGTGCAGGATGGTCTTACCGGGAATATAACCGAATTTAACATTTTGAAGCTGGACGTGTCCGTTCACATTTTCGGCCACTTTCCTGCCGCTGTAATCATTGTTTTGCTCACGGGAGGCGCTGAGCTGATCCTCGTCGGGCTCGTCGATAATGCGGAAAACGCGCTCCGCTGCAGACATTGCCGACTGCAATTCGCTGAGTATGTTGGCAAACTCATTTATTGGGCCTGCGAACTTGCGTGAGTACTGCACAAATGCCGAAACACCGCCAAGCGTCATAAAGAATATGGATGCCTCGGCGATAACTCCGTTCATGGAGTACATATAGCATATACCGCCGAGTATGATAACCAGCGCCATTGAAAAGTTGTTGATAAAATTGACACCGGGGCCGATTATCGCGCCGTGATAGTCGGCATCGTAGTATGCATCCACCGCATCCTTGTTGCGCTCGTCAAAACGACCCGTGATAACATCCTCGCGTCCATACACCTTTATTGAACGCTGACCTGACAGCATCTCCTCGGCGTAACCGTTGAGCATGCCCAGCTTTATAGATCTCTTTTTGAAAAGAGGACGTATCTTCTTGGTCTTATATTTCGTAAATATGATGGACACTGGCACCGTCACCACAAACACAAGTATAAGTGCAGGTGAGATGGAAAGCATCATAACAAGCGAGCCGACGACCGTTACGATGCTGGTGCATATCTGGAGCAGGTCATGAGACAGCGATGCGTTGACGGTATCAACGTCATACGAGATATGGCTGATGATATCACCCGTGGCATGGGTATCAAAATATCCCACGGGAAGCTCGGTCAATCTGTTGAAAAGCTGACGGCGCATGGTATATATTATCTTCTGACTCAGCTTTACCATAATAACAGCAAGTATATAAGACATTATCGCCGACACAGCGTAGCATACAAGCAACAGTACACAATACATTATAACGCTGCCCATATCCACCGCGCCCTCACCCGGCTTGATGACGTCTATCGCCGCACCCGACAGCTTGGGCGCTATGAGCGCCAGCACATTGGAGACAAGCATCAGGAAAAACGCCGCTACCACATACCATATATGCTCCAGCATATATTTGCCCAGACGGCGAAGCACCGCGGATTTTGTTTTGGAGTCTATTTTTTCTTCGGGACGTGCGCTGTTAAGCGAGCGGGATTTGCCCATTCCGCCGCCACCGCCGCCCGGCATTCCACCGTTATTCAAGGAAAGCACCTCCCATCTGCGACATACTTATCTCGCGGTAGACCTCGCAGTCCCGCATGAGACTGTCGTGGTCTCCCATACCGATGATCTCGCCCTCGTCGAGGACGATAATAACATCCGAGTTCATGACAGAGCTTATTCGCTGTGCCACGACTATGACCGTCATATCGTCACAGCCATCCGCTATCGCGCGGCGGAGGGCGGCGTCGGTCTTATAGTCAAGTGCCGAGGAAGAATCGTCAAGTATCAAAATGTCGGGGCGCCCCGCAAGCGCGCGGGATATCAGCAGACGTTGCTTTTGCCCGCCGCTGATGTTTGTGCCCTTTGAGGTCAGCATGTGCTGCCAGCCGTCCTCAAATTTTTCGATAAAATCAGCCTGTGCCATGCGCGCCGCGCGTTCGAGGTCTTGGCGCTGTATATCCCGTCCGAACGAGACATTTTCCTCAACCGTGTCGGCATACAGAAAATCATGCTGCATGGCAACGCCGAATTTGGAGTGCAGCTCATCAGCGGGAATCGTGCGGATGTCGCGCCCGCCTATGCGGACACTACCCGAATCCACGTCATAAAGCCGCATGAGCAGAGATATGAGCGTTGTTTTACCCGAACCCGTCGCACCGATGATACCTAATGTGCCGCCGCGCTTGAGACGAAAGCTTATATCGGTGAGATTGTTTTTGGTTTTATTATATGAAAAGTTGACTTTATCAAAGGTAATATATCCCTCAGCACCGTCGGCGCGGGTGGGATAGTCAGCCGAGCTGCCTATGGGAAGATCCTCTCCGCACTGCAGTACCTCCGAGATTCGCCTTGCCGATGCAGCACTCTTGGTGAACATAACAAACATTCTCGTAATGCTCATCATTGCCTGCGAGATAAGAGTGAAATACTGCATAAATGTAAGTATTTTGCCCGGCTTGCTCAGTCCGCCGTCAACAAGTATAGCACCGACAAGTATGACCGCAACGATACCGAGGTTCATGAAAAACGTCATGAGAGGGTTGGACGCCGCCATGGTGATACCGGCGCGCTTTTCATCCTCGACAAGCTGTCTGTTTACCCTATCGTACCTATCACGCTCATATGCCGTTTTTGACAGCGCCTTGATAACGCGAATTCCCTGAGCGTCCTCACGCACTACTCTCGTCATACCGTCGACCGACTTTTGCACCTGTGTATACAGTGGGACACCGCGGCGGGAGATAAGCCAAACCGAAATACCTATAAGCGGCAGTATGGAGAACATGACAAGTGACATTCTCCAGTCCACTATCATGGTAATGACAAAGCCGCCCATGAGCAGCATGGGCGCACGCACACCGAGACGCTGTATCATACTGATAAAATGATGGAAATTATATGTATCCGATGTAAGGCGGGATTCGAGGCTGGGAACTGTGAACTTATCCACCTGCGCACCGGAAAGGCGCATAGTCTTATCAAACAGATCGTGACGCACCGCCTCAGAGGCGTTTCTCGCGACCTTGGATGCCATTCTGTTTGCACCGACATTCATGACCACACCGCCAAAAGCACAAAGTATCATGATGCCGCCCCAGATAAGCACCTTGCCCGCATCCTCGAGGGGTACTACCTCATCGATGATATGTCCGAGTATGTAGGGCAGGAACAGCTCGAGCACCGTTCCTCCGCATTTGATAAACAAGCCCAACGCCATACGCGCATAAAAAGGCCTTAGATAACGAAGTAAATATTTCATTTTGTGACCTCCGTTATCAGTTTTCTTCAAACTCTTTGTTGACTGCGGCGGTAGCTCTTTGTGCTATGCGAGAGAGCATGGCGCTGAACTGCTCCATCTCCTCTTCGCTGAAATCCTCGGTCAGATATCTGTTCCAGCCACGCACGACCTCGCTGACGCGAGGTTGTACGTCATACGCCTTTTGAGTCGGAAAAACAAGCGTCACGCGCTTATCCTCCTCACTCTGACGCCGCTCTACATACCCGTTTTTTTCAAGCTGTGCGAGATGGCGGGTGACATTGCTTTTATTGATGTAAATATGTCGGGCGAGCTGCTCCTGCGACTGCCCGGGCCTGCGACACAGCGTCAGTATATAGCTATAATGACAGCCACTGAGTCCCGTATCCGCAAGTGCATCGTTGCGCACCATTGTGGAGCAACGGCCAATTATATTGATCTGTCTCATAAAAGACGGCATATTTTTCCTCCTGTCAAGCAGCAAGATTAGTTGCGTTCGCAACCGATTTAATTATAACAATGTTTAGATTGTTTGTCAATAGGTGTGCCGGGATTTATTTTAATATTTTAATGTAATAAAATTTATGCACGTAAAAATCGCGCCTGTCATTTGACAGGCGCGATTTTTATCATTTATAATAAATATATATCGTTTTCTGCGCAAATACGATGAGTCTCGGCATCCCAGAACGAGGACTGCACCTCACCGATATGTGCCTTGCGCAAAAAGAACATACACATTCTCGACTGGCCAATGCCGCCGCCAATGGTATAAGGCAATTCGCCGTTCAGCAATGCGCGATGGAAAGGCAGCTCGGCGCGCTCGGGACAGCCCGCCTCGTCAAGCTGGCGCAGCAGTGCCGCTTCATCAACGCGAACGCCCATGGACGACAGCTCAAGCGCAATATCAAGCACGGGATAGTAAACAATAATATCGCCGTTGAGCGTCCAGTCATCATAGTCGGGCGCACGACCGTCATGTATCTTGCCCGAGCGCAATTTACCGCCTATCTGCATGATGCAGACAGCTCCATATTCACGTGCGGCGAGATATTCGCGCTCCTTGGGGGTCTTGTCGGGGTAACGATCCTCAAGCTGTTGAGATGTAATAAACTCTATTTTCTCGGGCAGCATACGATCGATAAAATTATAATCGTCCGCTATAAATATCTCGGTGTGACGCAACGACGCGTATATCAATTTAACCGCGTGGCGGAAGGTCTCGGGGGTTCTGTCCTCATGTCTGATGACTTTCTCCCAGTCCCACTGATCTACGAATATCGAATGTATATTGTCGGTTTCCTCGTCGCGGCGGATAGCGTTCATGTCGGTATAAAGCCCCTCGTCAGGCTCAAAACCGTAATTTTTCAGCGCCTGACGTTTCCACTTTGCAAGTGAATGAACTATCTCGAAATTCTCACCCGAATGAATAGAAAAATGAACGGGGCGCTCAACGCCGTTAAGATTATCGTTAAGACCGCTTGCGGCATCGACAAAAAGCGGTGCCGAAACACGGGTCAGATTAAGCTGTATAGCAAGATCGCGCTCAAAAAAATCCTTGACCTTCTTAATTGCGACCTCTGTTTGGCGCAATGAGAGCTGCGGCTTATAGCCCGCCGGAATATCAAGCTTTGACATATCGGGACTCCTCCGATGAAAATATAATAATATAGTATTATATCACGATAATGCAAGGCTGTCAATCTTTTTTGATAAATCCAGGGCTCAATTCTTTATTATATCCGCCAGCTCCTCAGCGCACAGTCTTGCCGCCGCCTTTGCCTCAGACAGATAATTACCGCTGGTTCCCACCTCAAGCAGCATAGAAACGGGTGCATACTGCTGATTATACGCCGACGAGCGCAAATAAACCGGGCGACATAGCTTTTCATATTTAGCATTGAGCGCCGAGCGTAATTTGAGCGCGAACGACAAATTATCTTGCCAATCGGGATAGTCCGCTCCACCCCAGTCGCTTCCAACTACGCACATGACCTGCGCCGCCGTCTCGCCCTCCACCCGCGTCACGGGGCGAAGCAGCGAGCCTGCCGAGTTGGTAACGGAATCCCGATGTACGTCTATTACATATTTAATTGAAGGATACTTTGCAAGATATTCGCGTATGGTCGCCGCCGAGCGGCTGTAGGAATCGCGGTAGGATTCCGCATCGTGCATGGTAGTACAATGCAGAGTCCTCACGCCGTTTTCATTGAGCACCTCAGCTATCACAGCACCGACGGCTACAACATTCTGCGTTATATCCGACGAGCGCGCCAGCTCACTGACACCGTCATAAGAAATACTGCCCTCGGGGCTGTACGCCTCGGTACCGTGCGTGTGTATGATAAGCACAACGGGATCTCCTACGGGATATATCGCCGCATTGAGATAGTCAAACTTGGGCAATGTGTCGGCTTTGAGCAACGCATCTATCGACGGCGCATAGGAGGTATCATTATATATGTAGCCTTCTCCGTAGGACGACAGGCTGAGGTCATAAGGCACTATTGCAGTCTCTCCCGAAGGCACGAGCGCGTAGTCAAATTCATATATATCCTTTGTCGGAGAGACAGAGCCGCCGTCAGGCGCAGACGTAGTCGGTGCATGCGCGGTATCATCGGGAAGCGGCGCGGGTGTCGTGACTGAGGGAAGTGTCGTCCCCGCAGAACTGCCCGACATAAGTCCGAGCATTTGCTTGAGCACATCGACCAGATCACTGCCATATCCCGACGGCGCGGTGGTGACAGCAGACGGCGCCGATGTCGTGCCCCCGCCGAACGTGACATCCACAGCTCCATCCGCATCGTTTGCCATACTGAAGCCGACGCCAAAGCAACACAGTATAAATATCAGCGCAAAGATAGACATACCGAGCGCTATCAACCGCATAAATCCTCTGCCCGCACGACCTATCTCGCGCACCGTCGACCGAGCGCCGCCGTCGGACAGCATTTTTTGTTCAAATACCTCTACCCGTTCCTTTTCCATATTTGTCTCCGTTTCTCACATAATAAACGGCCGTGCCGTTGATTGATTATATGCAGAACAGGGCGGGCTTATTACCGAGCTTATTTAAGCGTAAACGCCTGACCTATCGCGCGGGCAAGCAGTGCCGAGACCTTTTTTGCGATAACGTCGCTCTCCTTTGGTGATACAAAAAACTCTCTGCCCTCCTCCAGCACCTCCCTGAGCTCTCGGCTCACCTTTCCGACTCCCGCGCGCGACAGCGCGTCATACACCAGTGTTGCCGAATCTACCACCGTCGGCACTCCGAGCGCCAGGACGGGCACACCGACTGTGTCGCGGCAGATGGCGCGGCGGTTGTTTCCGATACCCGAGCCGGGGTTGATGCCGTTGTCGGAAAGCTGAACGGTGGACGCCAGCCTTGTCACCGAGCGCGCTGCCAGAGCGTCGATAGCGATTATTATGTCCGGTTTGGCATTTTCTGCCGCACCGCGCACCAGCTCGACCGTCTCGATGCCCGTTTGCCCCAAGACTCCGGGAGACAGCGCCGATATGGCACATACGCCTATCTGCTCATATGCGTCGGGAAGGTAGGTGCGCAAATGACGCGTCACCTCAAGTCGGCGAACGGTGCCGGGACCGATGGCATCAGCAGTTATCTCGTCATTTCCAAGCCCTGCAACAAGCACGCCAAAATCGCGGTCAAGAGCCCGCCCGCAAATGTCCCGCGTCATACGCCGCAACTCCGCCGCCAAAACATCGCTGACCTCGTCCGCCCGCTCGTCGTCAAACTCCCACATACGCCCGCAGGATACGGTTACATACCGTCCCCGCGGCTTGCCGTACATCTCCTCACCTTTTTTTCCGCGTATAAACAGGCGGGATATTACACACCCGCCGCGTGTCTCCTCCGACAGGTCTGTTCCTCCGCTCTCACCCACACTTTCGAGCGCAAGGTCTGTGTGCGCATAAGAAACGTCTCCAATATTCATAAAAAGCCCCCTAAATCTACGATATGTACACTAAATTTCGAAAAATTATGAGGAATTGGTCTTTTCGCTCTTGCTTTTTTGGCAGTTTTCATTTATAATATATTAGTCAGGAAGGCAAACCGACGCTCTATGCCTTATTATTCTACTTTGTTGTGTGAAAATTGCACAGTTATTGGAGCCAGATATTGTGCAAACATCCGAATATTTTTGATATCGTCGATTATTCATTGATAAAATCGGAGTTTAATGTTATAATGTAAAGAGCAATATTGTTTGTTTTTCAATATTTACGATTTTCTTTTTTGCTAAGGAGGATGTTCCAAACTATGAAGCGTTTTATTTCCATTCTTCTCTGTTTACTGATGGTGATCCCGTTGTTGGTGGCATGTTCAAACGACGACGCCAAACAGCAAGAGGAGGAAGAAGAGGACAAGGGTGCATACATAAAAATGTACCTTGCCGATGTTGTATATGACCTTGACCCCGCCTACTCGCTCAACAACAAGTCTACTCAAAAGCTCACCAGCCTGATGTTTTCCGGTCTTACCAAGCTCAATGAAAACGGCAAGGTTGTAAAAGACCTGGCAAAGAGCATCAAGATCACGGAAAACGAAGAAGCCAAAGAATATAAAATGATCATCGTTCTGAACGACACTTACTGGAGTGACGGTATCAGTGTTGACGCCGCAGACGTCATCTATGCGTGGAAACGCATACTCGATGTTGAAAATTCCAACAGTGCCGCTCCGTTGCTGTTTGATATCAAGAACGCCCGTGCCGTCGTTGAAGGCGACTGCTCAATCGATGACCTGGGTATCTCCGACCCCGCGCAGAACACGCTTGAGATCACCTTCGAAGGCAAGATAGATTATGATCAGTTCCTGCTCAACCTGACCAGCCCCGCGCTCGTTCCTCTGCGCGAGGACATAGTTGAGAAAAACAATGACTGGGCAAAGAAATCGGCTACCATAGTTTGCAGCGGTCCTTTCACTCTCCGTTCCACCAACTACACCCCCGGTGAGGAGTCCATGACACTGGAGCGTAACGCTTACTACTTCCGCGACAAGGAAAAGGACGCCATCGACGTTTCCGTTACTCCCTACAGACTTATAATTGATTTCTCGGCAACCGACGAAGAGCTTCAGACCATGTTCAACAACGGCGAGCTGTTCTACATAGGCGAGATACCACTCTCTCTGCGTGCGTCTTATGCTGATGTCGCCGAGATAACCGACGAAATGTCCACACACACTTACTTCCTCAACCAGGAAGCCTACATTTTGAACGGCGGCAAGGATGCGAACGGAAATCCCACGGGTGACTTCCTGTTTGCAAACGAAAATGTCAGAAAAGCACTTTCACTCGCAATCGACCGTCAGGCTATCGCCGACGCGGTAGTATTCGCAAAAGCCGCTACCGGTCTTGTTCCCTACGGTGTATTTGATTCTTCCTCCGCAAAAAGTCTGTTCAGAGAATCCGTAGGCGATATCATCGCAACAAATGCGGATATGTCCGCCGCACAGTCCGCGCTGGCGGCTTCCGGCATTACCGCATCCAACTACAGCTTCTCCATCTCGGTAAGAGCCGAGGATGAGGTTCATGTTCTCATAGCAGAGACAGTTGCCGCTGCATGGAACTCGCTCGGCTTCAAGGTATCTGTTAAAAAGATCGAATCCATCGAAAACGATGACATGAACAAGCTGACCGCAGAGGTCGCTACCGATATCCGCGACGATATCTTCAACGAAAACTTCTATAGCGGCGACTTTGAGGTTATCGCCATAGATTATGTAGTAGCTTCTCCCGATCCTTTCTCCGTGCTTGCCCCCTTTGCAAAGGCATTTGCAGGTCAGGCAATCAACATGGAAACTCTCAACTATGCACTCATGCCCCACATCACCGGCTATGACAACGAACAATACAACGCACTCATAGAAGAGATATTTGCAGAGAAGGATTACAGCGCAAGAGTGGAAAAGCTGCACGAGGCTGAAAAGCTGCTGGTCGAGACCATGCCCGTAATTCCGATCATCTTCAATCAAGATGCATACGTTATCAGCGATCAGCTGTCCAAGTACTCCTCTTCCTACTACGCAAATCGTATTCTTACCAAGCTTAAGCTCAAGAATTACGAGCTGTACATCGAAACAACAACCGAGGATCCCGCATATGCGGCTCTCACTCCCACAGCACAGTAATTAAATATCACAAAAACGAGCGGCCGTACGGCCGCTCGTTTTTTGTGCCAGTGACGCAAAATGGTCAAATTGCACAAATTCAAGTGTCAAAATATATCACACTTGCCATTTTTGCTTACACGTTATTGACAAACAAACTAAAGCGGTGTTATAATAATGAGCAAGGGTTGATCCATTATCACGATACAATTTGAGATATCCTAAGCAATGGATCACATTTGAAGCTATTTCTACACAAATCAAAAAGGAGATTAAGTATGAAGAAGAACACCTCACTCCGACTCGTGTGTCTGTTCATCGCTGTTCTGATGACCTTCTGCGTTTTTGCAGCCTGCGCTAAGAACAATGATGACACTCCCGGTTCGGATACTACCACTGCCGCTCAGGGTGGCAATGCCGACAACCCCTCCGACACATCCGGTAACTCCGGAGATGGCACTGTTGTCGACTCTAACCTTGACGAAAACGGATTCATTAAAGACAATGTTCCCGATGATCTCAATTACAATCAGACCATTACTCTTCTGTACTGGTCCGACCGTGAGCATGAGGAATTTGAAGTAGCCGAGCAGACCGGCGACAACGTCGGCGACGCTATCTTCCTCCGCAACCTCACAATCGAAGATCGCCTCGGCATCACCATGGAGTTCATCTCTACCCCCGGCGACTCGGGCAAATACAAAGCATGGACTACCTATGTTGATACCGCACTTCAGTCCGGCGGCGGTACATTCGACGTTATGGCAGGCTATTCACTTTCCATCGCATCCAACGCTTCGAATGGTCATCTTTATGACCTGCTGGACGATGGCTGTGAATATCTCGACTTTGATATGCCTTGGTGGCCGAATGCTCTTCTTGATGAGGCTACCATCAATGATAAGCTTTACTTTGCATCGGGCGATATCTCCGCCAATGCGCTCTACATGATGTACGTTACATATGTCAACACCGATATCGTTGAAGAACATGGGTTGGACAATGTATTTGACTTGGTCGACAGCAACCAGTGGACATACGAAAAATTCATCCAAATGTGCACCGACGTTTACATCGACCAGGATGGCAGCGGTGATAAGTCCATCGGCGACCGTTTTGGTTATATGTCCTCTGGCATCCATGTCGACCCTTGGTTCTACGGCACCGGCGCTCTCATAGTTGATAAGGATGCAAACGGCAACCTTCAGGTATCCGACTCCTTCTCGGGTGAGCGAACCATCAAAGCTCTTGAAATGATCAACACTCTGCTTTGGAACACCAACGACGGTATCTACACCGAGGATGTTGAGCACCAGAGAGAATTCAACAACGGCAACCTGCTGTTCGCTACCGACCGTGCCCGTATCTCCATTACGAAACTGGATTCAGACGATCTCCACTTCTCCATCGTTCCTTTTCCCAAGTTTGACTCTGCTCAGGAAAACTTTGTAACCGTTATGGGTAACCCCTTCTCCCTCTATGCTATCCCGATCGATGCAAAAGAGGAAGAGCTTCCCATGCTGTCCGCTTACCTCGAGACCTACGCTTCCGAGTCTTACCGTCAGGTAACTCCTCAGCTGTTTGAAGTTTCGCTCAAGGTCAAGTACACCCAGAGCAACGAAAACGCAAAGATGTATGATATCATCCGTGAGAGCCTCACATTTGATATCGGCCGTATCTTCTCCAAGGTCCTAATTGGTCAGGGCACATGGAAAGGAGCTGTTGGAGCAAATTCCACCAACTGGGCTTCTCTTTCAAAGGGTGCAACCAAGGCTATGCCCAGATTGCTTGAAAATCTGATCAGTGCATACGAGGGCTGATAAAATTTTATGAAAAATGAGCTGTTGCTTCGGCAACAGCTCTCTTTTTTGCAAAATAATATAGACATAAAGATAATTTTGTGGTAAAATAATATATTGAGATATTATCGTAAAAAATGAAAGGCATGGATGCCGATATAAATGAAAATAATTCATATCTGTCCCCACTCATGGGGGTCAAACTGTTACCTTTTGGTGTCGGGCGGCGAGGCATTTGTCGTCGACCCCAGCCCCTCGGCAACAGCGATAATCAAAATGGCGGCCGATGCAGGTGCCGAAATACGTGGCATACTACTGACACACGGACACTTTGATCACGTTATCTCCGCCGAGACCCTGCACGAGTCGACCGACGCCCCCGTTATGATACACCGCGATGACAGCGATATGCTGTCCGATCCCGAAAAAAATGCCTACCGTACCTTCTTTGGTCAGGATCGCGCCTTTCGCCCGGCGGACCGCCTGCTTGACAACGGCGAATTGCTGACACTCGGCGGCGAGCAAATACGCGTTATGCATACGCCCGGCCATACAAGGGGTTCCGCTTGCTTTGTGACGGATAATTTTATAGTCACGGGCGACACGCTGTTCGCCGAGGGATACGGCAGAGTCGATCTGTACGGCGGCGACATGAATCAAATGATAGCATCTCTCAAAGCGCTTGCCGCCTTGCCGCGCGAGCTGACCATATACCCCGGTCACGGCGCCTCCTCCACACTCGACAACGCGCTTTCATTACTTGGTCTATAAAATTCTTAAATATATCGAAAGGCTTGACTCAACATGGACTACAATTACTTAGCACAGCTTCTCTTCCCCGACATTACAACAACTCCCGAAGATATGGAGCAGCGTTTCCCGCCCCGACAGCTTCCCGAGGGTGCAAAGGTAACACGTTTCGCTCCCAGCCCTACAGGCTTTCTGCACCTCGGCAACCTTTACGGCGCATTTACGGACGAGCGTCTGGCACACACCTCGGGCGGCGTTTTCTTTCTCCGCATTGAGGATACCGACGCTAAACGTGCCGTTCCCGGCGGCGTTGAGCTTATCATAAAAACGCTTGCAAGCTTTGGTCTGGAGTTTGACGAGGGCGCAGTAATCGACGGTGACAAGGGTGCATATGGTCCTTATCGACAGTCAGAGCGTGCCGAGATATATCACACTTATGCAAAAAAACTGGTCAGTGAAGGTAAGGCATATCCCTGCTTCTGCACCGAGGAGGAGCTTGAAGCCATCCGTGCAAAGCAAGAAGCGGAAAAGCTCAATCTCGGTTATTACGGTGAGTTTGCCATTTGGCGCGATGCTCCCATCGAAAAGATCGAGGAAAAGTTGAAAGCGGGCGAACAATTTGTTCTGCGCTTCCGCTCCGAGGGTAGCATCGAGAACCACTTTAAATTCAACGATCAGATCAAGGGTGACATTAATGTCACCGAAAACGATATCGACCACGTCATTCTCAAGAGTGACGGCATACCCACCTACCACTTTGCGCATGCAGTCGACGACCACCTCATGAGAACAACTCACGTTGTGCGCGACGAAAGCTGGCTTTCCACGCTTCCTTTTCACATCCAACTGTTCAAAGCACTCGGCTTCAAACTGCCTAAATACTGTCACACCGCGCAGGTCATGAAGCTGGACAACGGCAACAAGCGCAAGATCTCCAAGCGTAAGGACCCCGAATTCGCCGCTACTTTCTACCGCGAGCAAGGATATCCCGCCGCTGTCACCCGCGAATACCTCATCACATTGCTCAACTCCAATTTTGAGGAGTGGAGATTGGCTAACCAGACCGCTCCCATTGAGGACTTCAAGTTTACAACTAAAAAGATGTCCGTCTCGGGCTCGCTGTTTGACATGGACAAGCTGGGCGACATCTCCAAAAACGTCATCTCCCGCATGAGTGCCGACGAGGTCTATGACGGCGTGCTGGAATGGGCACAGCAGTACGACACCGACTTTGCAGCCAAGCTGGCAGACAACCCCGATATGGCAAAGGCCGTGTTCGCTATCGGTCGCGGCGGCAAAAAGCCCCGCAAGGACATTGCCCGCTGGGGCGAGGTCAAGGCTTACATGAGCTTTTTCTATGACGACTATTTTACGGTAGACAGCGTTGAGCTGAACTTCGACAAGGCTGACATCAAGGCGGCGCTGAGCGGTTTCCTCGCCACCTATTCCCCCACAGATGACTCCGCTGTATGGTTTGACAAGGTAAAGGCTGTCGCCGACGGCGTAGGCTTTGCATCCGACATGAAAGCATACAAGGCCAATCCCTCCGCATTCAAGGGAAGCGTTGCCGACATCAGCGGCTTTATCCGTCTTGCAGTTACCGGGCGTCAAAATTCGCCCGACCTCTACACCGTCATGCAGATACTCGGTGAGGAGCGCGTAAGAGCGAGAATAAATAACATGATAAATTCATTATAAAGGATATTTTGACATGGAAAACAATAATTTTATACACGATTTTATAAACGAGGAGATAGCCGAGGGTAAGTATCGCGCAGATGAGATACACACTCGCTTTCCTCCCGAGCCCAACGGTTACCTGCACATAGGTCACTGCAAGGCGCTCATCATTGACTTCGGCACCGCAAAAAAGTACGGCGGTCGCTGCAATCTCCGCATGGACGACACCAACCCTGCAAAAGAGGACACCGAGTTTGTCGATGCAATTCAGGAAGACATACATTGGCTGGGCTTTGACTGGGACGACAGATTTTTCTACGGCTCCGACTATTTCGAGCAGACCTACGAGATCGCCGAGCGACTCATTATGTCGGGCGACGCGTACGTATGCGAGCTGACACCCGACCAGTTCCGTGAATATCGTGGAGACTTGACGCATCCCGCCGTCTCGCCCTACCGAGACCGTCCCGCCGAGGAAAGCCTCGAGCTGTTCCGCAAAATGCGTGCAGGCGAATTCCCCGAGGGAAGCTATACGCTTCGCGCAAAGATCGATCTGGCGTCGGGCAACTTCAATATGCGCGACCCCGTTCTCTACCGCATTCGCTATATCGACCATCACCGTCAGGGCAAAAAGTGGTGCATCTTCCCCATGTACGATTTCGCACACCCCATTCAGGACGCCATCGAGGGCATCACACACTCGCTGTGCTCACTTGAATACGAGGATCACCGCCCGCTCTATAACTGGGTCATCGACCATGCAGGGCTTCCTTCTCGCCCGCGTCAGATAGAGTTTGCCCGCCTTAACATCACAAACACCGTGCTTTCTAAGCGCTATCTGCGCTATTTGGTTGAAAACAACATTGTTGACGGCTGGGATGATCCCCGTATGCCCACGCTGTGCGGTCTGCGCCGCCGCGGCTACACCCCCGAGTCCATTCTGGATTTCTGCGACCGCATAGGCGTTGCAAAGTCCAACAGCATGGTCGACATCGGACTGCTTGAGCACTGTGTACGTGAGGATCTCAACGTCAAATCCGACCGCCGAGTTGCAGTTCTCAAACCCATAAAGCTCATCGTCGACAATTACCCCGAGGACAAGGTCGAGTACTTCTCTCTGCCCAACAATCCCGGAAATCCCGACGCAGGCACACGTCTCGTTCCCTTCTCCCGCGAGCTTTACATCGATGCGGACGACTTTGCAGAGGTTCCGCCCCCTAAATTCTTCCGTCTCAAGCCCGACGGCGAGGTTCGTCTGATGGGCTCTTATATCGTTAAATATGTCGGTATGGACAAAAACGATGACGGCAGCATAGCCGCGATCCACGTCACCGCCGATATCGAGACAGGGTGCGGAATGCCCGCCGACGGGCATAAGGTCAAGGGTACCATACACTGGTTATCCGCCGCTCATGCCCTGCCCATCTCGGCTATTCTCTACGACAGACTGTTCACCGAGGAAAACATGAACGATCTGCCCGAGGGCAAGAGCTATATAGATTATCTCAACCCCGACTCCGCCATTCGTATTGACGGTGCATATGTCGAGCCCTCTTTGGCAGATGCCAAGCACGGCGACCGCTTCCAGTTCGTCCGCACCGGATATTTCTGCCTTGACTCCAAAAATCCCGGCGTATTCAATCGCGTAGTCAGCCTCAAGGGCAGCTTCAAGGCCTAAGGAGGCCGCCAATGGGAGATGCTATAACCTTCCAGCAGGCGCTTGTATTTTTACCGTTTATTTATCTGGCTGCCATCTCGCTGATTGCCGTCGTTGTCACCTGCTACGACAAGATCGCCGCCACAAAGCGCCCCAAGCACCGCACCCCCGAGGCAACCTTGCTGTTTATCTCGGCGCTCGGCGGCTCGGTAGCAATGTTTATCACAATGCAGATAATTCGCCATAAAACCAAGCACAAAAAATTTATGATCGGTATTCCCGTCATTATTGTACTGCAGATCGTTGCGGTCGCGGCGGTTATGCTGTTGACCTGATTAAGTATCACAATCAAAATCGGTAAGCTGCAGGGACGGAGACAGGCTCCGTCTCTGCAAGAGTTCCGTTTTTCAAAGGAGCCAAAATGGAAAAAGCAAAGCTTGATCGCATCAGCGAGCTGACTCAGATCGCACGTCAGCGCCCGCTAACAGAGGCAGAACAGACCGAGCGCGCCGCGCTTCGAACCGAATATATAAACGAATTTCGCGCGTCCATGACAGGCATACTGGACAACTCGGTTATTGTCCGCCCCGACGGTACACGCGAGAGCGTCAAGGATCGCCGCAAAAAACAAGACTCGAAAGAATGATATCATGATAAAAATCCCTTGTGTCATCACAACCAACAGCGCCGCCGAGACCGAAGCGGTCGGCTCATCGCTTGCCTCGCTTCTCGCATCGGACGCCTCACTCCCGCGCTTTATTGCGCTTTACGGCGACCTCGGAGTCGGTAAGACCGCCTTTGTCCGCGGCTTCACCTCTGCCATCGCCCCCGCCGCGCGTGTCAAATCTCCAACATTTGCGCTGGTTCACGAATACCCCGCATCCCCCGCGCCCGTTTTTCATTTCGATATGTACCGCATAACCGACGATGACGAGCTTTATTCCATCGGGTTTTATGATTATTTTGAGCGCGGCGGTTATATACTTACAGAGTGGAGCGAAAATATTCCATTTGCGCTGCCCGCCAGATATCTGTACGTTAATATTGAAAAAAGCTGTGCCGCATCTCCCGACGAGCGGCGCATAACCATAAAATTCATGTCCGACAGGCTTTGAGAAAGGAGACTAAAATGAAAATACTGGCTCTTGATAGCACCGCGACCACAGCGTCCGTCGCGCTTTGCGAGGACACCTCTCTCATAGCCATGACCACACTCAACGCGGGTCTTACTCACAGCGAGGCACTGCTCCCGCTGGTCGAACAGTTGCTCATTCGCGCTCGCCTCACTCCCTCAGACATTGATCTTTTCGCCATCTCCGAGGGCCCGGGATCGTTTACGGGCGTTCGTATCGGAGCGGCGACCGTCAAGGGGCTTGCATTCGGTCGCGAAAAGCCCTGCATAGGCGTTTCCACGCTTGAATCCCTTGCGCACAATCTCGCTTGCTGTGACGGCATTATTTGCCCTGTCATGAACGCGCGCCGCGATCAGGTCTACAACGCGCTGTTTCGCGCCAAGGATGGCGCCCTGACACGTCTGTGTCCCGACCGCGCGATAGCTGTCAGCGAGCTCTCGGGCGAGCTTGAAGCATATAATGAAACAATATACATCTGCGGCGACGGCGCACCGCTTTGCCGCCACATCCCCTCGCACCCCGTACCCGATTTTCTGCTATGGCAGAACGGCTACTCGGTAGCACAGTGCGCGCTCGCGCTGTACAAGGACGGCGTTCGCACAACGGATACCGAACTCGCCCCCACCTATCTGCGCCTGCCGCAGGCAGAGCGGGAGCGTCTTGAAAAGCTAAAAAATGATAACTCAAAAGGAGAATAATAAAATGAAGATCTTCAACAAAGTTGCTGTCGGCTGTGACCACGCCGCATACGAGCAAAAGCAAAAGCTGCTCGCCCATCTGCGCGAGCAGGGCTATGAGGTCAAGGACTGCGGCTGTGATTCGAGCGAGAGCTGTCACTACCCCATTTTTGCGCACCGTCTTTGCACCTCTATCCAGAATGGAGAGAGCGAGGTAGGCATACTTATCTGCGGTACGGGTATCGGCATGTCCATCGCCGCCAACAAGCACAAGGGCATTCGCGCGGCGGCTTGCTCCGAGGCGTTCAGCGCCGAGCTTACACGTCAGCATAACGACGCAAATGTGCTGTGTCTGGGCGCACGCGTTATCGACTACGACAAGATACAGTCGCTGACCGAGCTGTTCCTTACCACCGAATTTATGGGCGGCAAGCATGCTACCCGCGTAGGAATGATCGCCGACATCGAGAACGGAACATTTTCCGAATAATACGATATGATAACAAAAGCACAGAGGATAGCCAACCTGCTTCGCGCCGTCTCGGGCTCTGACAAAAGAATACAGCCCACCTCGGCGGTCATCGTGGCGGCGGGCTCCTCAAGTCGCATGGGCGAGGTAGGCGGCGTTAAAAAACAGCATATTGAGCTTTGCGGCATACCTGTAGTCGTGCGCTCCATGATGGCGTTTGAGTCATGCGAGCTGATACGGGAGATAGTCGTCGTCGCACGCGAGGACGAAATGTCTCTTTACGATGAATACCGGGGTAAATACAGCATCACCAAGCTCTCGCACGTCGTAGCGGGCGGAAATACACGCCAGGAGTCGGTTTTGAACGGCTTTGAGGCAATAGACCCACAAGCCAAATTTGTCGCCATACATGACGGAGCACGCTGTCTTGTCACGGAGCAAATGATAGAATCGGTCTGCCTCGCGGCATACAGAAACCGTGCGGCTACAGCCGCGACTGCCGTGCGCGACACGGTGAAGCTTACCGACCGCCACGGCTTTATAGACAGCACTGTCGACCGCAACCTTGTCTGGCTGGCACAAACACCGCAGGTATTCTACACTCCCCTTTACCGCGCCGCGGCTTACAGCGCGCGCGAGGAGGGCTTTGAGGCGACGGATGACAATTCGCTCGTCGAGCGTATACAAAACCCTGTCAAGTTAGTCGAATGCGGCAGGGAGAATATAAAGCTCACCACGCCCGATGACATCGCGCTTGCCGAGCAAATACTCGCCACACGCGAGAGCAAAAGCGAGGGGACAACATGAGAATAGGTCACGGTTATGATGTTCACCGTCTTGTAGAGCAACGGCGGCTGATACTGGGCGGTGTTGACATTGCCCACACAAAAGGGCTGCTGGGGCATTCGGATGCGGATGTATTGCTGCACGCCATAATGGATGCACTGCTGGGCGCGGCGGCAATGGGCGACATAGGCGCTCACTTTCCCGACACCGATCCCCGCTACGCGGGTGCGGACAGTATGCTTCTTACCCGACATGTGGCAAAGCTGTTGCGTGATGCGTGCTACAGCATCGTAAATATAGACGCAACAATTATCGCACAGGCTCCCAAGCTCGCGCCCCACATCCCCGCAATGCGACAGAATATTGCCGGCGCACTGGGTATTGATGTAAGTCAAGTCAGCGTCAAAGCGACGACCGAAGAGCGGCTCGGCTTTACGGGCGACGGCTCGGGAATTGCCGCGCACGCGGTCTGTCTTATCGATTAAAATAACAAATGTCCGTCCCGCCGCGGCGGGACGGGCACAGTATAAGCTCCGCAGTGTTGTTTTTTACGTCCGCCCTTTTGAATATCCTTCACTGCGGCGCATATACGGATCTTTTATGAGTAATAAGGAGCAGCATTACTTTAATATTGTATGCAAATTCTCCCCTATTTGACATAAAAAATTATTTTTCGGCAAACAGCCGGGAAAGGCTTAATATCCACATGAAATATTACATCTCCCCCTCACTGCTGGCGGCGGATTTTACCCGGCTTGGTGACGAAGTCAAAAAAATCGAGCGCGGCGGCGCTGCCATGTTGCACCTTGACGTAATGGACGGCACATTCGTGCCAAATATAAGCTTTGGGTTGCCCGTTATTGAGTCCTTGCGTCCGATATCCTCGCTGATATTTGACGTCCACCTCATGATAACAGAGCCGCACCGCTATATAGAGCGCTTCGCCGAGGCAGGCGCGGACATTATAACCTTTCATTACGAAAGCAACAGCGATGTAGCATCAACTATCGAGCTGATAAAAAAAGCGGGCAAGCGCGTCTCGCTGTCCATCTCGCCCGACACACCCGCCGAGGCGATATTCCCTTACCTTTCCGAGCTTGACATGGTGCTGGTCATGACCGTATACCCCGGATTTGGCGGCCAGAAGCTCATTCCCGCAACGCTCCAAAAGGTCAAGGCTCTGCGCGACTACATTACCGAGCATTCGCTGTCCGTAAATATCGAGGTCGACGGCGGCATATCGCCCGCCAATGTTGCCGACGTAGCACGTGCAGGCGCAAATGTCATCGTCGCCGGCTCCAGCGTGTTCCATGCAGATGACCCCACCGCGGCAATATCGGCAATGCTTCAAGGGGCAAGTAATACATAAACAAAAGATCCGCTGAAAGCGGATCTTTTGTTTATGTAAATTAAATTTTCAAAGCTCCTCTATCGACAGCACGCCGCGAATCGCCTGTATTTGCAGTAGCAACTGAGGGCGTTTGACGTTTTTGCCTAAATAAAGTGAGAATATAGCGCTCATCATTTCGCCCTCGGCTTCCTTTGTGCGGGTTATTTCAATATCCGTGATACCCACGCCCATCTTTTTTATCTCTTCGGCAATCTCGCCTATGCTTTCCGTCTCGGTATATTCAATGTAAAGATTGAGTTTTTTTGCCTTTGAGGAAATATACCATTCCAGCTTGGACAAAAGTATTTCAGCGATCAGAACAAGAACTGTCGTTATCAGCCCCGCCTCATAATATCCCGTACCTATGGCAAGACCGATTATAGCCGATACCCAAAGTCCCGCGGCCGTGGTAAGTCCCTTGACCTTATGGCGACGGGTGACGATAATGGTTCCCGCTCCGATAAAGCCGATGCCGGCGACCACCTGCGCGCCCAGACGCGCGGGGTCGGTAGTCCAGCCCTCAGTCATAAGGAACTGACTGGTCATCATAGTCATAGCGGCACCCAAACAAACCAAAGTATGCGTGCGAAACCCCGCAGGGCGGCGCTTGGTCTCACGTTCAAGGCCGATCAGACCGCCGCAAATAACGGCAAGCACCATGCGAATTATAATCGAGATAACATTAAAATCTCTTAAGCTATGTATAAAATCATTCATGCTCTTCCCTCCTTATATCTCTTCCAATGACCTTATAGCCCCAACGCCTGCAAGCTTTGCGATTATGGTCGAATGTGGCTGTTTTTCGGGAAGCCGCATGGAAAACACAGCGCCGGCATACGCTCCGGAATTTGGATCTGCCTTGTTTATTTCTATATCATATATACGTATTTTTTCACTCTTTATGGCATCAATAACGGTACCTATATCATTTATATCCGTCAGCTCAACATATATATTGATATTACGAGCGCGCGACATGACTGCACTCTCGAGATATTTCATAAAGGTTATAGACATAAGTATCAGCACTCCTCCGAGCACCGCACCAAGATAAAAACCAGCACCGATGGCAAGACCCATGCAGGCAGATGCCCAAAGGCCTGCGGCAGTGGTAAGTCCCTTGACCTCCTGCCTACCCGTCACGATTATAGTTCCTGCACCGAGAAAGCCGATACCGTTTATGACCTGCGCTCCAAGACGCGAAACGTCTGTTGTACGCCCCACATATGCGGGGTTAGAGGCAAGGCCTACTGCAATATACTGGCCGATAAGCATAGTGAGTGCCGCACCCATGCAGACCAGCATATGAGTGCGGAAACCGGCGGGGCGGCGCCGCCTGCCGCGTTCGATACCGATGATGCCGCCACACAGCATAGCTATCATCAGCCGAACAGCGGCAGAAAGAGGCCCCGGCTCGCCAAGTGTTTGTATTATTTCGGAAAAATCAGACATTTAAAAAGCTCTCCATAATTATTGCTCTGTTCCGAGCGTGATAGTGGTAGTGTTATACAAGCCGTCACGGTAATATTTTATGGTGACCGTGTCGCCGCCGTATTTGTTGTTAACGATAGTCATAACATCGTAAATATCATCGACTGCTTTGCCGTCAACCTCGACGATTATATCGCCGACGCGCAGCTTATTTGCGGCGTCAAGTCCCTCGGTGACCTCAATAATGAGAACACCCGTAATGGGAGCAACACCCGTTGTACCGTCCTCAAAAGTATACTGCTCTCCCTCACGAACGCCGCCCGCGGTAATACCTATAAGCGGACGCTTTGAAGCAACCCCCGATGAGCTGCTCGTCGAGCCGTGTTCCTTTATTTCATTCAGTATCGTCATGGCACCATTTATCGGGATCGCAAAGCCGATACCGTCATAATCTCCGCTGAGTTTCATGGTAATGATACCTATGACCTGACCGCGGTCATTGATAAGCGGACCTCCCGAGTTGCCGGGGTTGACCGCCGCGTTAGTCTGAATAAGCGTCATACGCTTAACCATAACGCCGGTGTCATCATATATTTTGGTGTCGCGGCTGATGGCCGAGATAATGCCGTCGGTCGTAGTACCTGCAAAATCAAGTCCTGCGGGTGTTCCTATTGCCACGGCAAGCTCGCCGACAATAAGCTCATCGGAATTTCCCAGCTCCGCGGCCGGCAGTCCGCTTGCATCTATCTTTATCAGTGCAAGATCAGACAGCTCGTCACCGCCCACATATATAGCCTCATATTCTGTCTTATCCGACAAGACAACGCGGTATGAAAGTCCTTCGTCAACAACATGATAGTTCGTTGCGATATAGCCGTCCTCCGAAAGGATGATACCGGTGCCAACACCTGTCGTAGTTGTACTTCCGTATGGAATCGTCACCTCAATTCCGACCACCGAGGGCTTCACCTTATCGGCTATTTCGGCGATAGTCAGCACGCCGCTCTCGCTGTCGTACTCTCGCACAAAAATAGTTCTGGTGATATCGGGGGTAAACATACCTGTTTCCATCATAACAACGCCAAGCAACGTGACAAGGCAGATCGAAAAAGCAATTGTCATTATGATGGCATAGCTAAGTACGCCGGAGCCCCTCCGGCGCTTTTTGTCGTCGTGACGACGCTGTTCCTCATAGCTCCAATGATACTGTGCATCGGGAGCACGCTGTTGCTCGCGACGGGGCAGAATCTCCGGCTCTCGGGGCAATACCTCGGGCTCTCGGGGTGTGACCGGCGGGATAAGCTCGGGAGCATTGCTGTTTCCCCAATCGCTTTTAGGCTGTGGAGCGACTATTTCTGTTTTTTCGATTTTTTCAACCTCACCTGGCTTTTGCTCGGGGGCGGTACGGGGGTCTGAAGAGGCGGAGATGTCCTTTTTGGTGTCCTCAGCGCCTATTTCATCACAGTTATCGGACAGTCCATAGTTTTTGTTTTCTTGCATTACAATCTCCATTCCGCCGCCTTGCGGCGGCACAAATATAATCAATGAATTTTGCCCCTCGGGCAAAATTCGTGCGTGAAAAAGTGTACTTCACTATTAAACAGATGCCACTTTCACGCTGCAATCTCCATTCCGCCGCCTTGCGGCGGCACAAATATAATCAATGAATTTTGCCCCTCGGGCAAAATTCGTGCGTGAAAAAGTGTATTCCTCGCGGCTGTTTACCGCTTCAATTTTCTGATTTGTTATCTCTTATATGATTTTGTCCGGGTATCTCATCAAGCGTAAAGCCAAACTCACAGTTTTGACCGTAATCGCTCTTGACCCAGATTTCCTGATCGTGCGCCTGTATTATGGTCTTGGCTATAAACAGCCCCAGTCCTACGCCGCTCTTGTCAAGTCCGCGGCTCTTATCGCTCTTATAGAAGCGCTCGAACACATACGGAATATCCTCGGGCGGTATTCCCTGACCCTCATTATAGACCGAGACCAAAATCTTCTTATCCTTATACTTCACCAGCGTCAGCCGCAGTGTTCCGCGCTCACGCGAGAACTTGACAGCGTTATCGCAAATGTTATAAAGTATCTGATAAATGGCATCACGATCTGCGCTGACTATGATATTGTCCTTGTCACACTCAAACTCAACCTCAAGATGCTTTGCGTCGATCTTTTGCTCGAACGAGATTATTATCTGTCGCGCCATTTCGCAAATATCAAACGGTGCCATAGTAAACTTTCTGTCTCCCGCCTGCATTCGAGATATATCAAGCAGTGATGCGACAAGGCGAGAAAGTCTGCGCACCTCGGTAGCTATTATGCCCAGATAATACTCATGCTTATCCGGAGGGATGGCGCCCGCAAGTATTCCGTCGATAAAGCCCGCGATGGTCGTCATTGGAGTGCGCAGATCATGCGAGACGTTGGCGGTAAACGTGTTACGCATAGTCTCAAGGTTATCAAGCGACTCCGCCATATTATTGAATGCGACGGCAAGCTGTGCGACCTCGTCACTTCCGCGAACGGGAACGCGAACATCGAATTTACCCGCCGCAAAGCTCTTTGCGGCATTGCTCATGTCCTTGAGCGGGCTTATAACCTTTTCGGTTATAAAATAGACCGCAATTAGCGCTGCCAGCATGATCCAAAGGCTGGCGACAAGTATCGTGCGCACCATCGAGCCGAGAAGATCATCCAGCGAGACCGATGCCGAGCAGACAAACACCGTGCCGCAAACATAGCTGTTGCTGTTGATAACGGGCGCGGCAAATATCATATGAGAATCCTCAAAAACGCCCTCGAGATAATTGAGCTCGGATATCTCGACACCGTTTATCAGCTCATCCATAACCGCCTTGGGTATGCTCGCGCCGGTATTGACATGCGAAACCTCGCTGTCAGTATAGTGTATGATGTTACCGCTGATATCTGTGATAAGAATACTGATATCAGCAGAGTTTGCCGTGACAACGCGCATAACGGAGGTAATATCCGACTCGTTGAGCACGACAAAGGCGGAAAAGTCGGTCAGCTCTGTCCGCGCCAGCCTGTCCTCAAGATATGCCGACACCGAATGTGCCGCGCTTTCCATCTGGTCTGTACGCGAATTGACCGAATAACCGTTGACCGTCGAGGTAATGATAGCGATAAGCGCCACAAAGCTGATCAGAATGATCAGCATAAAAACGGTTATGTACTTTGCAAAAATGCTTTTGAACATAATAGCGCTCCCCTATCCTTGCCTCACGGTACAATTTTTATCAGTTTAACAGTTCGAATTTATATCCGACGCCCCAAACGGTCTTAAGCTGCCAACGATCGGATGTTCCGTCCAGCTTTTCGCGCAGTCTCTTGATATGCACGTCGACGGTGCGCGAGTCTCCGAGGTAATCGAAACCCCACACCTTATCGAGCAGCTGGTCACGGGTAAATACGCGGTTGTAGTTAGCCGCGAGGAAGTACAACAGCTCCAGTTCTTTAGGAGGGATATCCACGGGCTTACCGTTGAGTTTGAGCTCATATTTCTGCTTGCTTATTTCAATGCCCTCGTATTTGATGACCTCGCCGTCATCGTCACTGTTGTTATTATGTGCGGAATAGCGGCGAAGCACCGCCTTGATGCGTGCGGAAAGCTCCTTCATATCAAAGGGCTTGACAACAAAGTCGTCCGCCCCCAGCTCCAGTCCCAGCACCTTGTCGAAAACATCGCCCTTTGCCGTTATCATAATGACGGGCTTGGAAGACATTTCGCGTATTTCGCGAAGCACCTGCCAGCCGTCCTTTTTGGGCATCATGACGTCGAGCAGCACCAAGTCGGGCTCGAATATTTTAAACGTCGAGACACCTTCGGCACCGTCATTTGCGGTCTTTACCTCATAGCCCTCATTTTCAAAATAAAGGCGCAGCATTTCGGAAATATTCTGATCGTCGTCAACAACGAGTATTTTGGTATCCAGCATTTATCCTAACCTCCATGTCATATTATTTATCGGTCACTGCCCCGCGGACAGTTGCATTCATTTTATTATACCACTTTATTTAATATTTGCAAAGAGTTTTTTTCGTTTTTTATATATATTTTTGCTCGGTTTTTCAATATTCTCTTGCCAAAACCGAAAAAATATTATATAATTATAATGAGATAAATTGCGAATGTCAAAATAAGGCGGAGGAGCTATGGCTTCTGCACGCCCAAAAAGAAAGGTACGGTAAATAAGACTCATGAAACTCGGCATAGTCGGACTTCCCAATGTCGGAAAAAGCACCCTGTTCAACGCACTTACAAACGCCGGCGCCGAATCGGCTAACTACCCCTTCTGCACCATCGACCCCAACGTCGGCATCGTGCCCGTTCCGGACGAGCGTCTGGACGAGCTTGCAAAAATGTATAACCCCGAAAAATACACACCCGCGACCATTGAATTTGTCGACATCGCGGGTCTTGTCCGCGGCGCGTCGCAGGGCGAGGGACTCGGAAATAAATTTCTCTCGCACATCCGAGAGGTGGACGCCATCGTCCACGTCATCCGTTGCTTTGAAGACAGCAACATAATACATGTCGACGGCAACGTTGACCCCATGCGCGACCTTGAAACCATCAACATGGAGCTCATTTTCTCGGACATCGAGCTGCTTGAGCGTCGTCTCGACCGCACACGCAAGGCGGCAAAAAGCGACAAATCTCTGAACGCCGAGATCGAGGTTCTCGAAGCACTCCACGCAAAGCTGTCCGATGGCATATGCGCCCGCGCGGCAGGTCTTTCGGACGACGAGCGCGCAATGCTCGACGGCACTCCCCTGCTCACACTCAAGCCCATAATCTATGTTGCAAATGTCAGCGAGGACGACGTGTCCGATCCCGAGAGCAACGAGCTTTACCAAAGGCTCAAAGCCCACGCGGAAAGCGAGGGCGCCGAGGTCATCGCGGTCTGCGCACAGATTGAGGCGGAGATCGCCGAGCTTGACGGCGAGGAAAAGGCGGCATTCCTTGAAGACATGGGAATCGCCGAGTCGGGACTTGAGCGCCTTATCAAAGCAAGCTATTCCCTGCTGGGACTTATCAGCTATCTGACCGCGGGCCCCAAAGAAGTCCGCGCCTGGACCATCACCCGCGGAACAAAAGCACCGCAAGCGGCGGGCAAGATACACAGCGACTTCGAGCGCGGCTTTATTCGCGCCGAAATAGTATCCTATGACGACCTCATGCGCGAGGGTAGCATGACATCAGTCAAGGAAAAGGGACTACTCCGCAGCGAGGGCAAGGAATATGTCATCCGCGACGGCGACGTCGTTCTGTTCCGCTTCAACGTATAAGACATGAGAATGCGCAAGAAAAAGCACGGCGCCGAGCGCATCGCCGCCTGTGCAGACTTACTTATAGCCGACCCATCGGTATTGCTCACCGACCCGCAGTCGCCTTTCGGCACTGCCCGCCCGCTCTGCCTCGAAATTGGCTGCGGTAAAGGCGCGTTTGCCTGCGGAACTGCGGCGGCACAGCCCGATATAAACCTTATCGCAATGGAGCGCGTGGCGGACGTCGCCTGCATAGCACTCGAGCGCGCCGCTGCCGAGCGTGAGCTGCGCCCGGGCGACAACCTCCGCTTCATTATCGGCAATGCGCAAAATCTTTCGGAATGGTTTCCCGAGCACTGCCTCGACCGTATATATTTGAACTTCAGCGACCCGTGGCCCAAAGCGGGCTACGCCAAGCGCCGCTTGACGCACGTCGGATTTCTTGAACAATACCGCCGCGCGCTGAAGACGGGCGGGGTGCTGTTGTTCAAGACCGACAACGTCGCGCTGTTTGACTTCAGTCTGGAGCAGTTTGATGCGGCGGGACTGGAGGTGCTGTGGCAGACACGCGACCTGCACAACTCCCCATACGGCGAGGGCAACATAATGACCGAATACGAAAGCAATTTCACCGTCAAGGGCTTTACAATAAACGCCGCGGCGGTCAGATTCGATAAAAAGGCTGACTGATCTTTATTATGCAACAAATACAAAATGAAAGCTCCGGCGTACTGCTAATCGACAAGCACGCCGGAGCTACTTCCCACGATATTGTAAATAAGGTGCGCCGCGCATACGGGACACGGCGGGTCGGCCACACCGGCACGCTCGACCCAATGGCAACGGGGCTTTTGGTGGTGCTTGTCGGGAGGGCGGCAAAGGCGGCTGAATATCTGGTCGCCGACACCAAGCATTATCTTGCCACACTGCGTCTCGGTATTACCACCGACACCGAGGACACCACCGGCGAGGTGATCACGACGCACGAAAGCTTGCCCCAAAAAGAACAGGTTGAAGCGATTTGTGAAGCCTTTCGCGGCAAAATTCAGCAAGTACCGCCCATGTACAGCGCTATTAAGATCGGCGGAAAAAAGCTGGTCGATATCGCACGCGCGGGCGGCGAGATAGAGCGTGCGCCGCGCGAGATAGAGATATTTTCGCTGACTGTCACACCGACGGATACGCCCACCGACTACACGCTCGACGTGGTCTGCTCGTCGGGAACTTATATACGAACGCTGTGCGCCGATATCGGCAAAAGCTTGGGCTGCGGCGGCGCGATGGCGTCACTCAGACGGCTCGGCGCGGGCGGATTTGATATTGAGAACGCCGTAACGGTAGCCCAGCTTGAGCAAATGACGCCCGAGGGGCGCGAGGCAAAGCTGCTGCCCATCGAATCGCTTTTTGAAACGCTCCCCGCCATGCGCCTGCCCGCCTTTTTCGAACGGCTGTGCCGCTCGGGCTGCGAGATATATCAAAAGAAGCTGCGCACCGACCTCGCTATCGGTACCACCGTTCGCCTGTGCGACGAGCGCGGCCACTTCTTCGCGCTCGGCCGCGTTCTGGACTACCCCGACGGCTCGGCGGTCAAATCCATAAAAATGTTTGAAATATAAAACAAAAGACTGTCTCAAATCGGTTTGGGACAGTCTTTTTTGCAAGGCGTTTTACTTTTTGAAATAGAAGAATCCGTCGCGGAAAAGCTCGGGGCGAAGCTCTATATATTCGTTGGCTTTATTCGTGACAGTATTCCATTTGTCCTCGTCAAACAGCGCAACCTTTGCCCGAATCATATCGTCTTTCTTGCCTAAAAACAGCTGGACGATCGGCACGAAATCCACATATTGGCGGCTGTAATACGTGCCGGCGAAAATATCGGGCGCGCACCTGTTGCCGGGAACATATACGTTTGAGGTGGTCAGACGGGTGCCGGGGGTGAGGTCGTATTGACGGACAAATTCGGAGGGAAAACGGAGCATGACAACAGCATGCATCTCATCGGAATACGCGGCGATGAGCAAAGGCTCTGTCGACACCACCACGGCAGGCTGAGTATCTCCGTAGCACAGCGCGCGGGAGACGGAATCGATCTGCATATCCGAATAGAACCTACTCGCAAAATTGGTATTGATGCGATTGCGGAAGGAGTAGTATTTTTTGTACGAAAACTTGACGTTTGCTCGATTTTCTGCTTGATTTGCCATGTCTTTTCCTTTCTCAGAGGAACTGCCGGCATAAGCGCCGACGCATGCTCAAAGTATATCATTTCGCGGCGGGAATGTCAAGAGATTTTTCTTTCTATTTTGAAAATAGCCACACATGGCACGGCTGTTGCCGTGCCATGTGTGGTTATTTATTATTTATGATATATCAATAATTATACCAGCACTGCCGGCAGAACCCTTTGTACCATTGCTTCCGTCATTACCACTAGTTGCCCATTGACCGCAGTTGTCGTTATCGCAATGCATACCTTTTGCACCGGCAGCACCCGCACTGCCCGCTTTACCGACAGTTCCAGCAGCTCCGTTCACCAAAGAAATAGAGCCTCCATTGGAAATAACGGTTTCGGAGCCGTCGGATGCAGCAACGATATAGGTATTTCCACCGTTACCACCATTACCACCGTCGCCTCCATCACCCGCAGTTGTACCCCAACCGCCAGATTCCTGACCTTGACCACCATCACCACCGGAACCGCCATTACCTCCGTTTCCGCTCTTTCCTCCTGTGGCAGTCAATGTACCGCTGTTGATGATGAGAGTGGTAACATCATACGCATAGCCACCCTTTCCTGCGTTTCCACCATTGGTTCCGTCATCACCGTCACCGCCATCATCACCGTTTCCGGTGGCATCTCTGTCACTATGTCCATTATACCAGGGAGAGCCGTCGTCACCATCCGTTCCGTTTGCACCATTGCCACCAGCTCCACCTGTGACATTCAGTGTACCAGTCATATTCATATTTACATGATCTGCATCGATAGCAACACCGCCATTGCCACCTGCTGAACCAGCTGTACTGGCGTTAGCACCCTTACCCGCTGTCATGCTCATAGTACCATCGCCGGTAAAGGTCAGATTCGTAATTCCACTGATGATTTTTCCTGATGCCACATTAGTGCGAATGGAGCAATTTCCCGTCACATCAAAAGTGATAACTGCGTCTTGATCCATATCCGGATATACATTAAAAGCAGTAGCTTGTCTGGTAACGAACTTAAAGTCGACAAAATGAATTACCAACTTATCAGTAGCTCCGAAATTACACAAAGCGAACTCGAGATTTAAGTATTCCTTTGATGCGTCACCAACTAAATATATTTCATCAACATCGGGAGTTATATCAATGTGATCTGTTCTATAACAATGATCTTCAATTTCGTACGAATCAACATTTAAGTTCTCAGCTTTGCTCCAGTCAATTATAATATTTTGTGAGGTAATGTCGTTACGGGGAGTTGTATCTATTGTATTGTACACGGTATAAGCTTTTCCGCCTACCCATGTATCTGCAACAACATCTCCAGATTTAACATACTTACCTACGGCAGAAGGATCTACTTCCCAAACAGCATACAGGTCAACCGTGTCGCCATTTTTATTTTGACCTCCAAGATTTTTATAAACCGCTCCATCGTCGTATTCAACATTTCCATCTGCACTCGTTGCCCATCCCTTGAATATCCAACCGTCAATAGCAAATTGGTTGGGGTTTAGAGTAACATTCGTATCGTACACGCGATCTTCCATAGCACTCATTTCACCGGATGTTGTTCCTGTATAGTTTGAAGTACCTACACCAGTGGGAACATTTTGGTTGAAATTAATGTCATATGTATTAGGTGTCCAATGCGCATACAGTACCACGGTCTCGCCTTTGCCAGCCAAATTACACACAGACTGCTCCGGTTGGTACAAAGTTACGCCGTCCTCAGTACGCAATTCCCAACCAGTATGTGTATAACCGGTTTTGGTAAAGGTATTAGGACTCAATTTCTGTTGAATATCCTTACCATAGAAGGAATTCTCCATAGTGCCCTCGCCGCCGTTTGCATCATAAGCAATATAATATGCAGATTCGACCAGTGCTTGAATTTCCTCCTTGGGAATATTGTAAGAAAGGCTTTCACAGGCCTGACTGTTCAGTTCATTTACATCTCGGTAATAGAGCATCATCTGATGCATATTATCCAACATGCTATATGTATCCAGATAGTAATTGCCCTTTGCAGGATCGTAGGTAACAATCGCAAAAACACGAATATTACCAGCATGCACATAGCTGTAATAGCCTTCAGGCAGATCTTTGGAAATAGTAAAACTTTGATCTACCGTATTGCTTATTTGCTTCATATAAGATATTGTAGAGCTGGATTCATCGGAGGTTTCACTTCCGGTAGAATCTGAGGTGCCATTAGTAGTTGTTGTTCCCCAAGATTCAGTATCGTTATATGTGAATCCATAGGAAGCCTCAATTTTACCCTTGCATATTTCAGGACCAAATTCAATTCCGGCAGTAACATCTACTTCGTGTTGCTTTGAGATTTCCTGTGCCCAATCAGATGCTTCGGACCAATCGGTGGTAGAAGATACAGATTGAGAAACGGTCTTGGCAATGGATTCTGCAATGCTATTTTCAATGGTCACAGTCTGAGACAACGTGAAATCCAAGTCCGCTGCTTTGGTATTATACTGTAAATTAGCACCATTCACCACAGGGTCCAGAACCACATGCTCAATCGTGCCCAACTCATAGATGTAGTAGTATCTCTCAACATCTTCATCGTAAACTACTAGGATATTGCTGTTGTTTACATTAGGTGTTGCAATATTACGAAGACGTTTCCAGTTTGCGGTCAGCACCAAATCATCTGTGGTACCCTTTGTGATTTTGGTTATTGCCTCTCCCTCTTCATTCGTCCAACCAGTGAATGCCAGTCCCGGCCAACTGGGAGTTGTCAAAATGATTTCATTTTCCATGGTATATGTGGGCGGATTGCTATTTACAGGAGCATCATTATATGTTATAGTATAGATCTCAAGCGACCAGCGTGCATAAAGGTGATAGTTGGTCGTACTGCCGGCGGGGATATCGGACACGCGCGTGCCGCCCTCGATGGCGGTATACCAACCCTCGAATTTATAGCCGTTTCGCTCGGGCTTGGGCATATCCTCGTCCGAAACACCAATGTGCGAAGCGTATTGTGTCAGTGTCGGAGTATCGGCGCCCTGCAGATTGGAGTACGTGATCGAATAATAGTCTACCTTTAACTCCTCAACGACCTCCTGCGCTTTAATGACAGTGCCGCAGACAGAGCAGTGCGCGCCCTCGGTAAGGCCTGTTTTGCCATAGTCAGGCGCTACGGCTTCATCTATAACCTCTGTATGACCCGATGCAGAAATCTTAGTGTCAGCATAAGTGATTTCCGTTGTGGCATCGGCATCGCTGAAATACTTGCTGCAGTTGGAGCAGTACCAATGTTTATTTACACCGTCCTCGGTACAGGTCGCGTCTTGCGCGGCAATTTCCTTAATATCCTCATGGGTACATTGGGAAATGCCGGGCAACAGCTTTACTCCGTAGCCACCGTTAATATACCGTCTTAAAAGGCGGGTGTCCTTGGTGTTTACCACGCCGTCTGCATTTACATCCGCCGCGGCCTCCTTAACCTCAATACTGCAGTTTCCGTTAATCAGCTGTCGAATTATACGGACATCCTTTGTATTGATAGTTCCATCCTCAAACAAGTCACCGGGAATATAGTCAATAACCGTTATATATCCGTCAACAAATTCAAGCGTCAGATCACATTCATCATTATAAACATCTCCATAACGATAGGAAATGCTGACTCCCAGCTCGCTGTTATACTTTGCCTGTTCCGAAACACGGAAAGTCAATTTCAAGATCACGCCGTCAGCCGTCGCTTCCGTATTCTCGGAGTCCCAAGAGAATTTGCTGGGATTCGAGAACTCCTCAACCTCGTTGCCGCTAAAATCCAGATCGGAAAATGCCTCTCCGGATTCCGCGTTTATCAGCGTCAGATCGCTATGATAACCAATTGACAGTGTTGCGCCTGCAACACCGGGATTGTTGGAGATCGTCACATTCACCTCAACTGTGTTACCGACATCAGCATAGGTGCTTTCTACTGTGACTGTTGCCGAAGCCTCTGCCTGAGCCGTTGTGTCCTGTGCAAACACAGTCAACGGTACGCAGTACAACAAAAATACAGCAACCAAAATGATCGATAATATTTTTTTCATTGATATTCTCCTTGTCTGCATCAACTAACAGTGATAGTACCGGCCACAGTTTCAAAATTAACATCATCCCAATTATTATTGTAAACATCGCCGGCGCGATAAGATACGCTGATGTCATATACATCTCCCGCCGTGGCTGTTGCAGGAATGTCAAACGTCAGAATAACTATCGTACCATCCTGTGCGATTTCTCCGTCCATAGAGTCCCAAGAGCATTTATAGGGACTTGACATCACACCGGAGCTGCTGAAATCCATCGCGTCAAGTGCCGTTCCGTTTGTAGCTGATTTCAATGTCAATCCGGATGCATAGGTGATTTCGATAGTTGCGCCCGCAATACCGGGGTTATTTACAACGGTGATCGGCACTTGAACGCCTGTTGCACCGGCGGCAGCTGTCACATTTCCGACCACAAGTGTCGGCGCTGTGATCTCGGGTTCCGGGTCCGGTTCAGGCTCTGTCTCCGTCGTGCCGTAGACTGCAGTGTACTTTTCGTCCTTTTTGCCGACGGTCGTGCTATATGAAGCGGAGGTCGATGCTTGCTCGCCCGCGCTGTTTTGCCAGCATGAGAAAGCGGTGCCGTCTGCATTTGCTGTGGGTGCGGTCAGCGTTATGCTGTCGCCCTCAAGATAAAGTCCGCCCGTTGTTCCGTCCGCCAGTGTGCCTCCCTCGGCGGTTATCTGATAATATGTGCCGTTTGCGGGGCGGCTCAGGTTATGATCGAAATATATCTGCGCCATGGCGCCGTAATCCAGCATACTCTCAAGCAGGTTACGCAGCTTTGTGGTGATCGTGCTGTCGGAGATCTGTGTATGTGCGTATTGCAGTACGCTGTATTTGTCAAGCGCGCTGTATGTAACCTCGTCGCCGTTCTTTACGTAGGCTACGGCGTAATAGTCGGTAGCCATGTCACGGGCGGCTACGCCTGTAAGATTATAGCGGTCATAATAGACCCCGCCGTCTTCCTGCTTACCTACGGAGGTCAGCTCGGCGACTGTGGTCGTGGAGTCAATAGTATACGACTCCTGCGGCTCGTCCCAGACCAGAACGCCGCACTCGGCACCCGTCGGCACATTTGCGCTGTCTACAAAGTAGACTATCCAGATGCTGTCCTTTAGTGTCAGCGTATGCTTTTCGATGCTGACGGTGGGTGTTCCCTCGTCTGCCGCGGGACACAGGCAAAATGTGCCTATGCACAGCATTATCACGGCCATTGATACTGCAATTAGTTTTTTCATGATATTTTGTCCTTTCAAATATTTTTTGTCATTTTCCCGCCCTTACACTATGGGCAGGTCGTCGGGATCGGACGGGTCAGTCGGTATTGTGGGCGAATCGTTCATAATATCTCTGTTATTCAGGAAAATGACGGTCAGATCGGGCGCGCTGTAGCGCTTTTTTTCTTTCACAGTAAAAATTCCTCCTTGAAAAATTTCCTTCTCCATTATAACCTGTTTTAGGTTAAATGTCAATACTCTGAAACAGGTTATATTATAATTTTTTAAAATTATAATAGGAGGAAATTATGTACAGACGCATTCGGGATCTGCGGGAGGACAAGGATCTGAATCAAACCCAAGTCGCCAAAATGCTGGGAATGTCTCAAACGGGCTATTCAAAATATGAAACGGGTGAAAACGACATACCGACCATCATTCTCATAAAATTAGCTCGTTTTTACAACACCAGCATTGATTATTTATTAGGCGAGACCGACATAAAAAAAAGATACCCCTCAAACACAAAACCCGTACACTGATCTTTCAGTGTACGGGCCTTATTTTACAGTTTGAACAGGCACTCGCGTATTATCTCGCTGACCGTCGGGTGCGGGAACACCAGCTTTTTAAGCTCGGCGAGCGGTTGCTCGCTCTCGCACATATGTGCCGCGCCGAATATCATTTCGGATGCATAGCTTCCTATTATGTGTACGCCCACGAGTCTGTCGCGCTCGGTGTCATACACCACCTTGCAGAAGCCGTTGCCGCCGTCATTCTCGGCGACATATCTGCCCGCGTATGCCATGGGCAGCTTGACCTCCTTGACCGTCATGCCCTTCGCCTCGGCGCTCTCGCGCGTCTCGCCGACGCTTGCAACCTCGGGGTCGGTATAGATGACGGACGAAATATATTCGTATCGCATTTTATCCTCGACACCGAGCATGTGGTTGACAGCCACCTCCGCCTCGCGGTAAGCGGTATGCGCCAGCATGAGCTTGCCGTTGCAATCGCCGACGGCGTAAACGCCATCAATGTTGGTGCGCATATGTTCGTCGGTCACGACGGCGCCGCGCTCCGTAATGACGCCGATATTCTCAAGCCCCACGCCCTCGGTGGACGGGCGGCGCCCCGCCGCGAGCAGTACACAGTCACAGCCGCAGGCGTATTCGGCGCCGTCCTCCTCGTAAATGACCGATCTTGGAGTTATATGCTTTACCTTGCAGGACAGCTTGAACTGCATTCCCCGCTTGGAATATTCATGCATGAGCACGCGGCAAATATCGCTGTCCGTCGCGCCCGCGATCTTGTCCATCATTTCGATCACCGCCACCTCAACGCCGACAGAGGCGAAATAGCACGCCATTTCAAGTCCGATAACGCCGCCGCCGATAACCGCGAGACGACGCGGCAGTACGGTCATATCGAGTATTTCGCGGTTTGTCTTGACAAAGCCGCGCGCCATTCCCTCTCTTACTCCGGGAATTGGCGGCACTGCTGCCTCGGAGCCTGTTGCGATGCAAAGGCGGTCAGCTTTGTATTGGTTGCCGTCGGCATTCTCGACGCAAAAGCCGCCCGAGTCCTTGCCGAGTATCTTACCCGTGGAATTGATAACCGTAACGCCGCCCGCTCTCATAATGGAGCCAACTCCGCCAACCAGTGAGCGTACGACCTTATTTTTGCGGGCGATGACCTTCTCGTGGTCAAATCTCGCGCCCTCGACAGTCACGCCGAAATTCTCGCTCTCTGTCGCATGACGGTACATTTTTGCGCAGTTGAGCAAGGTCTTGGTCGGAATACAGCCCTCATTGAGGCAAACTCCGCCCAGCGCTCTTTTTTCTATCACAGCAGTCCTAAGTCCGCCGGCGGCGGCACGCTCGGCCGCAAGATATCCGCCGGGACCGCCGCCGATAACTATAAGATCAAATTTTTCCACGATGATATTCCTCCGTATTTATGCATATGAAATTTACTGCGTATCTAAACATATTATAACGCATTCCCGCCTGACTTGTCAATCGACCTACGCCCCCATTTGACGCGTTTTACGCAGATATCGTCAAGTAATTACATTGAAAAACAATCCTTGACTTTTGCCAAATAATATAGTATCATATAAGTTAGGAAATCCATTCCAAAATCTACGAAAGGCTTGGTCAAAGTAATGACAAAACGTCTTATCAGCATTCTTCTGGCGGTTATTTTTATCGTTTGTCTCATTCCCGCAGGCGCGATAGCTGTTTCCGCCGCGCCAACACAGCTTGATGTCAAATGGAACACAGGTGCCGTTGGCGGCCCCACCAACTCCAATAAAAACAAGGTTATCGAAAATTCCTCCGGTTACCGCTATTCCGAGGTTATCATCATCGAAAAAGCGGGCACAAAGGTTTATTTCACCGATTCGTCCATCGCGGGCGACTCTACTTATTATCTCGGTCACACGCTCCTTGCTTTCTCCACATGGAAACAGTCCGGATCCGATTGGGTCATGGATCTTGAGGGTGCAAATGTTTCCGGTACCTTCCAGTACGGCAACAGCATAGGTCAGACATTGGTCGACGGCACAGTTGGCGGCGGTATGAGATATGAGTTCATCACCGACCACGACACTCAGGCCATCCGCCTCTGCTATCGCAGTGGCACAGATACTACCGATCCCATCGTCTACGCCGAGCCCACCACCGAGAAAAGCACTCTGGAGCAGCTCAACGCGCGCGACTTCACCGCGACGCTGAACGCCGACGGTACTGTTACGGGTCTGCAGTGGTTCTGCGGCTACGCAAGCTCGGCAACCAACACCAACGGCTCCGCCAAGGAAGTGCGCTATGCCTCTGCAGACTACGCAAACTCCGGTCTTATCCTGATCCCCAAGTCAGGCACTAAGATCAGCTACACCATCGCCACTACCCCCAACGCCAACTACAACGCCTTCACCCGTTATACAAAGGACGGCAACCGCTATGTATACGATGTCGGCTTCGCCGCTACCGATGCACTTGTCAAAAACGGCAATACATACTCCTATGTAACTACAAACGATAACGAGGTCATTCGTCTGTGCGTCCGCGCAAATCTCAGTTATTCTACTATTGCGGTTGATGCGCCCGTCAAGGTAACCTGGGAACAGACAAATGAGACAGGTACTGCTTCAAACGTAGTCAATCTCAAAACAGAGTGGCCGGATGCAGAGCTGATCAGCCTTGTCACAGGCGCTCCTCTCATCGCCACCTCCGAGGTCACAGGTCTGCAGTGGTACGATGGCTATGTCGGCTCGCAGTATCACGACTCCAAGGCCTACGCCATTACCTCCCCCACCAATCAAGATTATGATTATTCCGACGTATTCACCGTCCCCAAAGCAGGAACCACGGTCTACTTCTTCGACCAGACGTTCCAGGATTTCGACGGCAGTAAATACGCATCCACCAGTGTTATGACAGTATCTCACTGGGAAAAGAAAGGCTCAACATGGGTGTTCGACAAGACCCGTGAATACCTCACCGGTTGCGATGTCTACAACATTTTGCTGACCGATGATTACCGCGTTTATGCTTACACCACCAAGGAAGACAACGAAAATATCCGTCTCTGCCTGCGCTATGCTCCCATGTACGCGGGTGAGGACGAGGTCATTCCTCCCGTTTATCTTGTAGAGCCTACCGACTTTGCCACCATCACCGCTACAGGCGCGCTGAACGAAGCATCCTACACCGACATGTCGGGCGACAAGGTAACATATAACATCTATCTCCCCATCGGCTATACCGCAGATAAGCAGTACACTCTGGTGTTCGACAACTCCACCGACGGCGCAGTCGCAAAATCGCTTGTCGCAAAGAATTACAAGGGTATGGTCGTCAGCTATGCGGGAGAACTTGCAAAATCTCTCCGTCTGCTGGACGAGGTCTGCGCAAAATATCCCGTCAAGATTTCCGATCTCATGCTGGTCGGCGATGATAAGCTCGCCGCACATGCCGTAGAGTTTGAAAATATCCGACTTGCAAATACCATGCTCGTCACCTCCGGCACCGTTCCCACCGCAGAGTACGCGCAAATGAAGGCGCTGTCCTCCTTTGCTTCCGTCGATGAAGCTGCTGCATGGCTTGTCGGCGAGAGCGAGGATTACTATAACGTCCTCGAGGGCATCACCATGTACGCCATCGGCGACAGCTATTTCGGCGGCTCGGGTCTGGGTCAGCATCAGACATGGGTCAACCTGCTCGGCTACAAGTACGGCATGACATTCCACAACTACGGCATCGGCGGTAACACCGTCGCGGCAGCCAGCGGTCAGTCCTCCAACCAACCTCCCATGTATACACGTTACAATGAAATGCCAAACGGCGGCGACATCTACATACTCGAGGGCGGACGCAATGACCGTCATTACAGCGTTCCCTTTGGTGAGAACACCGACACAAACGGCAATACCTTTAAGGGCGCCTTCAATGTCATGATAAAGGCTATACGCGAAAACAATCCCGATGCACTTATCATTCTTGTTACTCCTTGGAGCTACTCGACCGAAAAAGGCTATCTCGGCTCTAACAACGATTATGCAGATGCAATTCAGGAGCTTGCAGACTACTATAACGATCCTCATATCGTTTGTCTGTACGCCGCGGACACCGACTTCACAGGCATCGACATGGCGAAACCCGCTTGCCGCGCTAAATATTGTCTGACCACATCCGACGTCAGCCACCTCAATGCCGACGGCATGTATCTGGTCGCTCCCATATTCGACAAGTGGATCGCCGAAAAGTACGCGGCGCTCAAGGGTCTGACTCTGACGAACTCGGCAGATGAAGATAAGTTCCACGAGATAGTTGACATCAACATTCCCGACGATACAACGACAGCTGAAAACGTGACGACCACCACGCCCGTCGAGAACACTCCCACAACAACCACCGAACCCGTTGAAAACAATGGCGGCGGTTGCGGCGGCTTTGTAGCCCTCGGCCTTGTCGCTTGCATCATTCCCCTTGCCGCAGTCGGCTTTAAGAAAAAAGACTAAATAATAAAAATTTGAGCTCATGGCGAAAGCCATGAGCTCTTTTTGCATTATTTTCTTCGGTATTCACAAAAGCAGAATTCAAGCCCACCCTCGCTGTCTGTGGCGGCATCACTTATTTGCTCCTTCCCGACACTGACACACTCCCACGAGGGATCGGCATCAAGATCAGGAAAATATGCATCTGCTGTATATGTTTTTTTGAATTTTGTGACGTATGCGACATTGCAATACGGCAACAGCAATTCATACACGCTCGCGCCTCCGATAACAAAGCAATCGTCCTCGGGAAGCGTTTTTATAATATCGAGCAACTCCTCGACAGAGTGTGCCACCGCGGCTCCCTCAGGCGCATAGTCGGCCCGGCGGGACAAAATTATATTAGTGCGATTTTTCAGCGGTCTGCCGCCGGGAAAGGTAGAGAGCGTCTTTGAGCCGAGAATGACGGTATGCCCCGTTGTCAGCGCGGCGAAATTTTTAAGATCCGCGCGAACATGGGCCAACAGCTCGCCACAATATCCGATCCCCCAGTTCTCGTCCACCGCAACTATCAGCTTCATCATATCGCCACCGGAAACTTGCCTATCTTTTCACCGTGACGATAATCGGTTACGGTAAAGGAATCAGGCGTAAAGTCGTAGAAATTCGTGATGCTCTTGTCCAGCTCGACACGCGGCGCGGGATAAGCTTCGCGTCCTATAAGCTCCTCAACGATCGGGATATGTCTGTCGTAAATATGCGCGTCGGCAATAACGTGAACCAACTCGCCCGGCTCAAGCCCCGACACCTGTGCGAACATAAGCACGAGCGCGGCATACTGCGCCACGTTCCATGCGTTGGCCGCCAGCATATCCTGCGAGCGCTGATTGAGTATTGCACACAACTTGCCGTCGGTGACATTAAAAGTCATGCTGTAGGCACAGGGATACAGCGCCATTTCGTGCAGATCGGCGAAATTATAGATATTTGTCATAATGCGGCGGGAACAGGGATTGTTTTTTAGGTCATACAGCACTCTGTCAACCATGTCAAACTCACCCTCTCGGTATTTATGCTTGACTCCCATTTGATATCCGTATGCCTTGCCAATCGAACCCGACTCATCCGCCCAGGCGTCCCAGATGTGACTGCCGAGGTCGTGAATATTGTTGGACTTTTTCTGCCATATCCAAAGTATCTCGTCAACGCAAGACTTAAAGCCTATCGGACGCAGGGTAAGCAGAGGGAACTCCTTTGAGAGGTCATAACGGTTGACCACGCCGAAGCATTTTTTTGTATATGCGATCTCGCCGTCCTCCCAGTGTGGGCGGACGCGCTCGTCGCGCACCCATGAGCCGTTATCGAGTATCTGACGGCAGGTGGAAATAAAAGCAATATCAGCAGAGCTCATTTTGAATCTCCTTTTTATTCTGTTGCATTTATGATATCATAACATAAAAAATTTGTCAATTACCTTGTTCAATTTATATTTTTTATTGACTTTTGCGCGGTAATGTGTTATATTATAATTACATTATTTTATATTTTTGGAGGCTCAAACTATGTTAAAGGTTGGAGTACAGTCCGGCGGCCTTTTTAGCGTCGAGACATGCGAGAACGGCTTGCGTACAATGGCGGAGCACGGCTTTAAATGCTGCGATTTCAATATCGATCCATTTCTCCCGGGTGATCAGATAAGAAAAGGTGAGCCTGTCGGCTTTTTCGATCAGTCCGTCGAGCAGCTCTGCGAATATTTCACACCCCTGCGTGACGCGGCTAAAAAATACGACATCGAAATAACTCAGATGCATGGTCCCTTCCCCATGTGGGTTCAGGATCGCGACGAAATGAACAAATATACCATCATGGCTACCGAAAAGTGCTTTGCTGTCATGCAGTATGTGGGTTGCAAAAATATCGTCGTTCACCCCACAAACGCACAGTATGTTCTTGGAAGTAAGCAGGCAGAGCGTGAGCTCAATCTCGACATTTACAGAAAGCTCATTCCCGCCGCAAAGAAATACGGCATCAAGATATGCCTTGAAAATCTTTTCGCAACCATCAAGGGGCGCATTCTGGAAGGCCCCTGCTCCGATGTTGCCGAGATAGCTTGGTACATAGACACGCTCAATGCCGAGGCGGGCGAGGATATCTTCGGCTTCTGTCTTGATGTCGGTCATGCCAACCTTTACGGCAGAAATATGTATGAATATATCAAGGGCATCGGTCACCGTCTCACCGTTCTGCACATTCACGACAACGACGGTCTTTCCGACCTGCACATGCTGCCCTACTCCTATACCCGCAACGGGGGACGCGACCTCAATATCGATTGGCCCGGCTTTATCAAGGGGCTGCGTGAGATCGGCTACAAAGGCAATCTTTGCTTTGAGACCTTCCGTTGCATGTCCGCCTATCCCTCGGATGTTCATCCCCAGCTTCTCGACCTGATCCGTGCGATCGGCGAGCACTTTGTCGCAGGCATCAAAGCCGAATAAGGCGAGGTAGATAGTAATGAAATTAGGAGTTCTTGTCCATTTCAAATCGGGAACGGATATTTTCTCAGAATTTGAAAAGCTCAAAAATCTCGATTTCAACTGTTGCCAGCTTTGTTGCTGGGACAATAAGCAGTATACCCCCGAGCGTGCAGACGAAGTAAAGGCAGCATCCGAGCAGTATGGCATCGAGGTCACCGCGCTTTGGGCTGGCTGGAGCGGTCCCAAGGAATGGAACTTTACATACGGTCCCTCCACGCTCGGTCTGGTTCCCGCCGCATATCGCGGTCAGCGTCTCAAGGAACTGCACGAGGCAAGCGCTTTCGCGCAAATGCTGGGCGTTACAGACGTTATAACTCACGTCGGCTTCCTGCCCGAAAACCCCCGCGACCCCGATTTTACGGACACGGTAGGTGCGCTTCGCAATCTGGCGCGTGCAATGGATTCGCGCGGACAGTATTTCCTGTTTGAAACCGGGCAGGAAACGCCCGTCACCATGTTGCGCACCATCGAGGCTGTAGGAACTCAAAATCTTGGTATCAATTTCGATACCGCCAACCTTATCCTGTACGGCAAGGCAAACTCCGCGGATGCCATTTCGATTTTCGGTCAATATGTCCGAAACACCCACATCAAGGACGGCTTTTACCCCACCACCGGCAATGCGCTCGGCAAGCAGGTGCAGTTGGGCGAGGGCGTTGCCAACATGCCGCTTATCATGAAAAGATTACTTGATATCGGCTATGACGGCCCGTGGATCATCGAACGCGAGATCTCCGGTCCCAAGCAGATTGAGGACATTATCGCCGCGCGCGATATGCTCGTCGAAATGTACACCATGTTAACAGACAATAACACTCAATAAGCTGAGAATGTACCCTCCAAACGCATTTGGAGGGTACATCTGTAATGCTCATATGTTTTGAACGATATGCATAAAATGCGCCAGCGCGACCTCGATACCGTCAAGCTCGGGATGCCATTTTTTCTCCCATTCAAGCGAAAAAAAGCCACCGTAGCCGTCGTCAAGCATCTTTTTCATAATAGGAATTATCGGAATATCTCCCTTTCCGGGCAGGGTAAGCCCACCGTCCCCATCGGACAGATCTTTAACATGAACATGGCGGATATAAGGCTTCATGACATCGTAAAACTCACGCCACCGCCTGCCGTAAACACGGTGTGTGTGCGCGATGTCCCATATCAAGCCGAAATTGGGATGTCCGTTCAGTATATTTAATACGGGTACGAGATTTTCAACCGTGTTGAAATCGCCGTGTACCTCAAGCAGGACCGTTACATTTTTGTCGGCGGCGTAGCGGCACAGCTCACATATGCCCTGCCCCACGCGGGTGATGCATTCATTCCGCTCACCCGTTATACGGTTGCCGAAAACACGTATATAAGGCACTTTCAGCCTTGTGGCAATATCTATGCTTTCTCTGCCCTCTCGCATCGCCTGAGCGTATTTTTCGGTGCTGTGAAAGGCACAGGACGTACCGAGCACTACGGGTCTTACCCCCGCCGCGGCAAGCAGTGACTCGGTCCGCGCTGTGTACTCTACTGACAGCACCTCGATGAGAGCGTTGTTCATTTGGGAACCGATACCGCGTATTTCTATGCCGCCGATACCGAATCTCTCGGCAAGCCCAAGTATTTGCTCAAGGCTGTAATCAACACAGCCGAGCGTCGAAAAGCATATATTCATATTTATCCTCACATTCCGATGTGTATCAATCATATCATTTTTTCCGCACCTTGTCAATGCCACAACAAAAGGAGTTTCAAAAAATGAAAAAAGCCGTCTTTATCTGCGATAAGCCCAATAAATTCCGCGAGGTTTTCACCGCCGACATGATCAAACGTATCGGCAAGCTGACCGAACTTGACACGGCGCTGTATTCCCGCGCCGATGTGCTCGCCTGCCCCGAGCGATTCGCCGAAACAGAATATATTTTCTCCACGTGGGGAATGCCCGTCTTTTCGACCAATGAAATTCGGAATTGCTTTCCGTCGCTCAAATGTCTGTTTTACGCGGCGGGCACGGTACAGAAATTTGCGCGCCCATTTCTCGAGTGCGAATGTCATGTGTTCAGTGCGTGGGCAGCAAACGCAGTCCCCGTAGCCGAGTACACCGTCTCGCAAATACTGCTTGCTAACAAAGGCTTTTTCACGCATGCCTATTTGATGAACCGCAGGCAGGTTGCTGAATCCAAACGGCTCAATGCAGTCTACCCCGGTAATTACAACGTCAAAATAGGGCTCATAGGATGCGGCATGATAGGCTCGCTGGTTGCCGAAATGCTGGGGCAGTACAAGACGGAGGTCATGGTGTTCGACCCGTTTTTACCGCCCGAAAAAGCGGCAAAACTCGGTGTCACAGTCGCAAGCCTTGACCAAATATTCTCCTGTTGCAGTGTCGTTTCCAATCACCTTGCAAACAACGCCCAAACACAGGCAATGCTGAATTATTCGCATTTCAGCGCCCTGCCTCCTTACGCAACATTTATAAACACAGGCAGGGGCGCGCAAGTGGTCGAATCCGACCTTGTCCGCGCGCTTACCGAACGCCCTGATCTCACCGCCCTGCTTGATGTTACATATCCTGAGCCCGCCGAGCTGTCTCACCCCTTTTACGACCTTCCCAATTGCTTTCTCACACCACACATTGCGGGCAGTCTCGGCAACGAGGTACACCGCATGGCGGAATATATGTACGACGAATTTGTAAATTTCACCTCCGGCATGCCTTGCTGCTGGGAGGTAACCGAAAAAATGCTTGAAACAATGGCATAAACGCAATCTGAGAAGTACAACGTATAAAAACAGAGCCGCGCAGCGGCTCTGTTTTTATATTTGCTTCAACAAATATTTATAAAAATCCTCTGCGTATTCCGAGCGTGGGAGTCTTTCATGCAGCTCTATTATCAGGTCACGCTGACAGGTCGGCGACGAAATGGGCAACAGTACAACATTTTTATTTTTCACCTTTCCCCATGAATATTCGGGCCAGAACGCGATACCCGTACCGGTACTGATAATATTTTGCACCGCCATCGGCGAGTCGGACTCAAACAGAGTTTTGGGATAAAAACCCGCCATAGCGCAAAACTTATTGCAGATAACGCCGAAAAGTCGGGAGAACGACAGCAAAACAAAACTCTCGCCTCTCACCTCACCAAGCTCAATGCTTTCTCGCTCGGCGTAAACCGAGTCCCGCGGCACAGCAAGTAATATTTTCTCTTGCTTGACACAGCGATGAACATAATTTTTGGAGCTGTCCTCCGAAAGTCCGTTGGTCGTTATCATAATATCGCAGTCATATTTTCGCTCATTTTGCTCAAAATCAAATATGACATCGGGATGCTTTTCGCGATAGCTGACAATGTTATTGATAACAAATGTCGATGCCGCCAGTATGTTCAGCTTTATTGTCTTGCTCACCTTGCTTTTCAGCTGCTCCATCTCACCGGGCAATGCATCGATTTCGGGTAACAATACATCCAGCCGCCGTTTTAGATATTCGCCGAATTCGGTCAGATATATCCCACGCCCTCTTTTTGCAAACAGCTCGACCCCCATCTCCTGTTCAAGCGAATGAATTGCTTGCGTCAGCGATGGTTGCGCTATATGAAGCTGCTCCGCCGCGCGCGTCATGTGCTGGCACTGCGCAACAGTATGAAAATATTTTAATTTGTGAAGTTCCATACATACCCTTTCGTTCAATAGGACTAACCTATTAATTTCATAATAATTATATATTTTACTTTTGCTTTTGTCAAGAGTATAATGTAAGCAGAAATAAAAAAGGAGTTATCTCGTCATGCAACAAATTTTTGAATTCATTATGCTCACCTGCTTCGGTCTTTCCTGGCCGCTTTCGGTCTACAAAAGCATAAAGTCGCGCTCAACTCAGGGCAAGAGCCTTGTGTTCATCATCGCAATAATCATAGGTTATATCTCGGGCATCCTCGGCAAGATAGTCGGCGGGCAGATGACGTATGTACTCGCCATATACTGCTTCAACCTCGCCGTTGTCTCACTTGATCTTGTGCTGTACTTTATAAACCGTCACCACGAAAAACACGGATACGGCAAAAAAGCAAAAAGCATCGACCGTACATACACTGCGGCCGAGAAAATTTAAATAAAATTCGAGGGACTGTTATGAAAGAAGACGTTTTGACAAAGGCTAATGCATTTAAAGACATCAACGAACTTGCATTGCGCGGCGAAATCGTTATTTTCGGTTCAACTTATATGTCCGGCTTTCCTTTTTATGATCTTATCAACAAAAGCAAGCTTGAACACGCCGTCTACAATCGCAGCATCGAAGGACTGACGATCGACGAAGCTATTGAAATAGCGCAAACATGCGTTGCCGATATCAAGCCGAGCAAGGTATTTCTAGCGCTTGGCGAGGAGGATTCCGATGACCCACACGCTGCCGAAAAATACACCGCGCTCGTAAACCAACTGCGCGCACTGCTTCCCGCCGCCAAGTTTTATCTGATATGCTTACAGTCCGAAAGTAACTACGCCATCAAATTCAACCAAAACATCGCTAAACTCTGCGACGGAAAAAAAGTATTCCGCATCGAATTTGCCGTTTCGAATCTTTCGCAAGCAGCACTTTACAAGGAGAGATTTAAGGAGCTCTGTCGTTTTTTTCGAAGCCAGTCCATAAGCTTTTCCGACGCCTTTGCAATGGCGGATATTTAAATATTCAAGGGGCTGTATCAAATTTACAATTTGATACAGTTCTTTTTTAATTTTTTCGCCCGGAGGTGTTGCAAAAAATCAAAAAAAGGAGTATCATATATACATCTATGTTACTATAAATTTTATGAGGCAAAAAAATGTTCAAAACAGAATTGCACGCACATTCGGGCAGTGTCAGCAACTGCGCCGACGTGCCGGAAGACAAAATCGTCGAACGCTATATAGCCGAGGGCTATACCACCATCGTACTCACAAACCACCTCAGCCGCTTTACCTACAAAAACAAAAATTTCGATCACTCCGCCGATCCTTGGGACAAAAAAATCGATTTTTATATGAACGGCTATCATCTCATGAAGGACGCGGCGGCAGGCCGCATCAATGTACTGCTCGGCGTTGAGCTTCGCAGTAATCGCGATGAAAACGACTATCTCATTCACGGTGTCAGCGAGGAATTTTTGCGCTCCATGCCCAATATCATGGATGACAAGCTGGAATTCGTTATAGACGCAGTCCACGAAGCGGGCGGTCTGTTTTATCAGGCACACCCTTTCCGCAATGCCATGCGTATAACCAAACCCGAGTTGCTCGACGGCATCGAGGTCTATAACGGGCATATCGGTCAGCAGTCCCGCAACGATATCGCCTATATGTGGGCTGAAAAATTCGGGCTGCGCAAAATTTCGGGAAGTGACTTCCATCACGACAACCATGTCGTCGGCGCGGGCATCGAGACGGACGTTCCGATAACCTCCGAAGCGCAGCTCGTCGAAATACTGCGCGAGCAAAATTACACTCTTATACGCTCGGGAGCTGTTCCCTATTAAAACACAAGGAGGTTTCCGCTGTGAAACTGCATTTTCTCGGTACGGGCGCCGCTGACTGGGATATAAAGACCCGTCAGCCGGAGGACACTCAATGGCGCCGCTTTTCCAGTACACTTGTAGACGACAAGTTGCTCATCGATCCCGGTCCGCATATCTTTGATTACGCCGAAATGACAGGTCAGCTGCATCTGTTTGACAATGTGACCGACATCATAATCACGCATTCACATCAAGACCATTTCAACTGTCAGAACACGCTCAAGCTGTGCTCGGGCGGTCGAAATTGCCGCGTTTGGGGTGACATGGCGGATCTGCGCAAGCTGTACCGCGTACTTGGCGAGGACATGACCATAGACTTCCACCCCGTCACCCCCGGTCAAAAATTCACGGCAGGCGGCTATAAAATACTGCCCCTGCACTCTAACCACGCCACCACGGACAAGGACGAGATCACGCTCAACTACATAATCTCAAAAAACGGTCAAAAAATGTTTTACGGGCTGGACACAGGCTGGTTCCGCACCGAAAGCTGGAATATCATACGCAAAGCAAAGTTTGACTGCATGGTGTTCGAGCTGACAATGGGCGACATCGCTCCCGGCAACAAGCGCATTTTCTGCCATACCTCTATACCCATGCTTGAAATAATGCTTCAAACCCTGCATGCACAGGGCTGTATGAAGCCCGGCTGCCGCTCGGTTGCAACGCACCTGGCACGTTATCTGCATACCGACCACGCCTCCACTCGCGAGCGGCTTGCCCCGCTCGGCGTTGATTTGGCATACGACGGCATGATATATGAATTTTGATCAACGAAGGAGTTCACAAAATGGCTGACAAAATCAGAGTAACTATCTGGAACGAATTCCGTCACGAAAAGACAAACGAGCAAGCAAAGGCGCTCTATCCTAATGGTATTCACGCCACCATCGGCGAATTTCTTTCAAAAGAGGATGATATCGATGTCACGCTCGCCGCGCTTGATGACCCCGATCAAGGACTTCCCGACGAGGTATTGAACAATACCGACGTGCTTATCTGGTGGGGTCATATGGCGCACAAGGAGGTCGACGATGAGCTCGTCACGCGCATTCAGCGCCGCGTTCTGCTTGGCAGAATGAGCTTTATCGCACTTCACTCCGCGCATCACTCCAAGCCTTTCCGCGCAATCCTGGGCACAACGGGCAACCTGACCTGGGGACGTAATCAGCGCGAGATCATGTGGAATCTGATGCCCACGCACCCCAGTGCGGCGGGTATTCCCGAAAGCTTTTTCATTGAGAGCGAGGAGCTTTACGCCGAGCCTTTCTTCATTCCCCAGCCTACCGAGCTTATCTTCGGCGCGTGGTATGAGGACGGCTACATATTCCGTGCAGGTGCCACGTTCCTGCGCGACGCTGGCAAGGTATTCTACTTCCAGCCCGGTCACGAGACCTGCCCCTCCTTCCATAATCCCCATGTACAGCGCATAATCACCAACGCCGTGCACTGGGCAAAGCCCGTCAATCCCGGCTATGACATTCACGATCTCTGCCCTCACCCCGTATATAATTATGACGACCTCGCCGCACAGGGAAAGCTCAAGAAAAACATGCGCTACCCCGTCGAGATGCAGCTGGGCATTGACCTCAAAAGCAAATAATATAAAAATAGCAATCGTTACACGATTGCTATTTTTATATTATTTTTTCTTACGGCTTATCACAGCGCCGCCGAGTGTCAGCGCGGCAACAAGCGACAGCATTGCCACACTGCCTCCGCAACCGCCCGTTACGGGTTCGGACACGCTTGTGTCGGGCTCGGTCACATCCGGCTCTGTAGTAACGGCAGCAGGCACATCCGAGGTTTGGGCGGGTGTCGTCTGCTCCTCAGGGGACGTTACAGGCTCGGTAACGGCAGGTGTTGTTACCTCGGAAACGGGTGTCGTTTCCAAAGGCACTGTAGTGGTGGTCTCCGCGGGGGTGGTCGTCGTTACGGGCGAGGACGTGGTAGTATCGGATACGGTCGTGTCGGTGTTCTTGCCGTCAAGATACTCCTTCAAAATGTTGAATATCTGGCGGTGTCCCTCGGCGTTGGGATGTATATCCGCTGAGAGAATGAATGTCCACTCCATGGCATGACCGAGGAAAGGCGTGTAAATATCGAGATAGGTACACCCACCAAGCTCCGCCTGAGTCTTCATGGATGAGTTGAGCATGGTTATCGCGCTTCCCGACAGTGTGGAGAGAGCCTCTATTCCCTCAACTCCGTACATCGGGTCATACTGTGCCAAGAAAATAACCTCGGCGTCGGAATTGTTTGAGCGTATAAAGCTGACTATAGCGGCAAGATTTGTGGTATACTTGACTATGGCGTTTGATATTTTTGAAAGCGTGAGCTGTTCGGTCATTTGAGCGAGCAACGCGGGGTCATTCATAATATCAATAATTTGAGCATAACTGCTGAAAGCACTGCCCAGAACCGCTGCACCTGCCTCCCAAATGAGTCCCAGCAGATCGTTTCCGCCGATAGTTACAACTATCAGGTCGGCGTCCTTAACATCCTGCTCAAGAGATGGTAACAGCGCAAGCAGATCTGACGATGTGTCACCGTTTACAGCGGCATTCTTAAAGCTCAAAAGCGGAATGTCCAGATACTGTCGCAACAGATTGCCGTAACTTGCACTGTTGTCGCGCCCCCCTTCAAGACCGTAACCGTATGTTATGGAGTCTCCGAGCAAAAGAACTTCTTCATAGGGTGTCGCAGCTGAAACGCCCATAACGGCAACTGACATCAGCATAACGAGCACCAAGGCGATACTCAATATTTTTTTCATTACATATATGTCCTTTCATAGTTTATCAGCAATATTATACACCATCTCGTCTGACTTTACAATAGAAAAAATCACAAAAACTATTTTATTGATAACAAAGGAGAGAATGAGCAGTATTTCTATTAAAATATTTTTCGTGTTTTTCGACTCAAAAACGTCTGATAATATTGACAAATAAGGCTTTTTGCATTACAATTATACAGATAAATAAATCTTTGGGGAGTTTAAAATATGATAACCTTTGATCTGCCCTACGGGCACGAAAAAAAGCAACTTTGTGTAAGCGAAGATCGCGTCAGCGCAACGCTGGTCTCCGGCATACACCACTATACGCCTCTCGGCAGTGAAACCGAGCTTGTCCGCCGCGCTATGGAGTCTCCCGTCGGTACACCACGACTGAGCGAGCTCGCCCGCGGCAAAAAAAGCATCGTGATCATAGCCAGCGACCATACTCGCCCCGTCCCCAGCAAAATAATAATCCCCCTTATGCTCGATGAGATAAGGCAAGGCAATCCCGATGCCGACATAACCATTCTCATTGCCACGGGCTGTCACCGCGGCACCACCCGGGATGAGCTGGTATCCAAATTTGGAGAAGATATCGTAGCGAAAGAAAATATCGTTGTCCACGACTGCGACGACACAGAAAACCTCATTGACATAGGCACTCTGCCCTCGGGCGGTAAATGTGTTATCAACCGCCTTGCCATACAAGCCGACCTTTTGGTCGCCGAGGGCTTTATCGAGCCTCACTTTTTCGCAGGCTTTTCGGGCGGCAGAAAAAGCGTCCTGCCCGGTATAGCTGCCCGCGAAACAGTGCTTGCAAACCACTGTGCAGAGTTCATCGACTCCCCCCTTGCCCGCACAGGTAATCTCGAGGGCAACCCAATACACGTCGATATGAAATGGGCGGCACGCCAAGCCGGTCTTGCATATATCGTCAACGTCGTCATCGATGCCGACAAAAAGGTCATATTCGCCACCGCCGGAGATATGGAAGAGGCACACGCCGCAGGCTGTGAATTTCTTGCGGGACTTTGCCGAGTAGCGCCCGTAATGTCCGATATCGTTGTGACCACAAACGGCGGCTATCCCCTTGATCAGAACATTTATCAGTCGGTCAAGGGCATGACCGCGGCGGAGGCGACCGTCAACGAGGGCGGCGTTATCATAATGCTGTCTCGCGCCGACAACGGCCACGGCGGTGACGCTTTCTATCATCAGCTTGCCGACGAGCAAGACCTTGATAAAACGCTTTCTCTGTTCCGTTCGCGCGGCAGAAGCGAGACCGAGCCCGATCAATGGCAGTCACAGATATTTATCAGAGTGCTGAAGCGTGCGCGCGTTATTTTCGTCTCGGACATGGACGACGAGACCGTACGCGCAATGCACATGATCCCCGCACATTCTGTTAATGAGGCGCTCTCCATAGCCGACTCGCTCACCTCCACCGATGCAAAAATAACCGTCATTCCCGACGGAGTATCCGTTATCGTCGGGTAATAAAAAACCAACCGTTCCGCCGCATAGCGGGGAAACGGTTGGTTTTTATATGATCAAGATGAAGTTAGTTTACTGCAACTTGATGTTTGTTATTACTCGGTTACTTTCTCGTCAAATGCATCTGCAATTTGGCTGAGCGTTCTCTTCCATGAAGCCTCACTGCGCTTCAGTGTAGAAGCAATAACGCTTGAACCGGTCTTGTTTGTGATGAATGCACGCATGGTAGAGTCAGTGGAAAGTCCAACACCGCTCATGGGCTGCAACAAGCAAACATACATATTACCGTATATGATATCAAGCATTTCGGTAGATTCCTCATCACGAGCGACCTTACCATCAAGCATAATATCAAAGAAGTCGGGGCGAACGATCTTATAGGAATAATATGCCATATCCTCGAGGATTATACCGGTGCGCTCAAGATCCTGATTGATCTTGGGAACGGAGGTATAGGAGGATTTGTTGTGTATGTAGGAATAGTAGTCGTCCTGAGTCTCTTCATACTTAGGAGTAGGAAGAATACCGAACTCAAGGTCGCCCTGTCTCAGCTGCATAGTAGTGTACATGAGCTGGACATAGAACAAGCTGTGACCATTCTGGAAACCGCTCTCCATTCCACCATCCATAGAGATCCATGCGGAGCAAGCCTGAACGCTGTCATCTGCAAGGAAGTCAACGACCTTGGACAGGATATTGATTATAGTTTCGCTTTCAAGATTAAGCACAGGGGTATCGGAGGTATCCTTTTCAACGATAGTCTGGCCGGAGCCGTAGAAGAAAGGTGCCCATGCGTAGTTGTTGAATATGATGCCGTAACGGTCTTCTTTATCCATAAGGGTATCACCGTTAAGATCGTCTACTGCCGCCTGGCAATACTCATACATCTTATCGATAGTCCACTTGCCGTCTGTAACGACCTTATAAGGATCGTCAAGACCGAGGTCAACGATCAACTGCTTGTTGAAGTAAACAGCGGAAACGGCTGTAAAAGCATGAATATTTGTGTCACCGATAGCAAAAGCGTTCTTGCCAGAAATAGAACTGGTATCCATAACCAGACCCATCCACCAAGGCTGATCGTAGTCCACATAATCAAGAGTGTTCATATCGCGCAAGTAACCCTTGTTAGCAAGAGACATGGTATTTGCGCCATTCAAGTGCAGAACATCACAGATCTTATCGCCTGCGTCTGCGGCATTGGTAAATGTGCTGGACATGTCGCCGTTAAGCACACGCAGGGATTCAATGGTAATGCCGTACTTGTCTTGCATTTCCATGTTTCTTTCATATGCGGCGGTGCTGATCGTCTCTGCCGAAGCGATGTCGCCGAATATCTCGTTAAAGAAAACGTTTACATTATTGCCGTTCTCGATCTCGCGCTCCATAAATGTAAACGTCTGACCTGCGTAGCTCACCTCGGGAAGATTGGGAGCAGGTTCGTTGGAAGAAGTTTCCTGAGAACCATTGGCAGTAGTATCGGATGTACCGTTTCCGGAGCCAGACGGATCGACGGTGGTAGTATCTGCAGGCGTGGTGTCATCGCCGCTATTGTCATTAGCACAAGCCACGGCAGTACAGCACAACATCATGAGCGCCAACAGAAGAGCCATTATCCGAATTTTTGGGGGTTTTTTCATTTGAAATAACCGTTCCTTTCTTGGATATATGCACTGATGAGCAACTACTCACTCATATCATTACAATAATATAATACCACACGTTTCATCATTTGTCAACACAAATTTATCAATTTAATTAAAGCATTTCGCTTTATACACCAAAAAATCTCGGCAAAAAGCCGAGATTTTTTGATTAAAAGTATGATTTATTCAACCTTATCGGCAAACGAATCCGATACTGTGCCGAGAGTTCTTCTCCACAGCGATTCGTTCTTCTTCAAGGTAGAGGACATTGTGCTGGAACCGGTCTTGTTGGTAATAAAAGTACGCATTACGGTATCCGCATCGAGACCTACGCTACTCATTGCCTGAAGTACGCAAACATAAACATTCTCATACAGATAGTCAAGCATTTCGGTGGACTCAACATCCTTAGCAACCTTACCGTCAAGCATTACATCGAAGAATGCGGGACGAATCAGCTTATAGGACTCATACGCCATATCCTCAAGAATGATACCGGTCTTGTCGAGATCCTGATTCACCTTGGGAACGGATGTATAAGAGGACTTCTGATGTACATATGAATAGTATTCGTCCTGCGAAGCATCTACCTTCGGAACGGGCAGGATACCGAAATCAAGCTCGCCCTGTCTCATCTCAAGAGTTACATACATGAGCTGAGCATAGAACATACCGTGACCTGCCTGGAAGTAGTTACCCATATTACCGTAAGAGAACCACGAGGAGCAAGCCATTACTTCATCATCTGCAAGGAAGTCGATGACCTTGGCGAGAGTATCGTATACATTGTCATCGGTCAGCATGAGCTTGGGAGTGTCTGCCGCATCCTTTTCGACGAGCAGTTTACCCGAACCGTAGAAGAAGGGCTGCCAGGAGTGGTTATTGAATATCATACCGTAGCGGTCGGCATCGGTCATGATATTATCACCGTCAAGCTCGGCAACTGCCGCAGAACAGTACTCATACATCTTATCGAGGGTCCAATCGCCCTCTTTTACAATGGTATAGATATCGTCAAGACCGAGGTCAACTACCAGCTGCTTGTTAAAGTAAACAGCCTCGACTGCGGTGAACATCTGAATGTTGATATCGCCGAGGATAAATGCGTTTTTGCCGGAGATCGAGCTGGTATCCATAGCCATACCCATCCACCAAGGATTGTCATAGTCTATGTAATCCAGCGTGTTGATATCGCGCAGATATCCCGAAACAGCCAGCGACATTGTGGTCTTTCCGTTTGCGGAAATGACATCACAAATCTTGTCCCCCGCGTCAGCGGCATTGGTAAATTTCTTTTGCAGATCGTTATTGAGCTCGCGTACGGACTCGATCTCGATTCCGTATTTGTCAACGATAGCCATGTTTCTTTCATAAACAGCGTTGCTGACGGGCTCTGCAAGGCTCAGGTCTGCATAAAACTCGTTGAAGTAAACGTCGATGTTGTTACCCATCTCAAGCGTACGCTCAAGGAACGTGATCTTTTCACCCTGATAGCTAACCTCGGGAAGATCGGGGGTAAGCTCGGGCTCGGTAGTTCCACCGGAGACTGTAGTATCTGATCCGGACGGATCGGCAACAGTAGTATCCGCAGGCGTGGTGTCATCGCCGTTATTGTTGTTGGCACAAGCCACGGCAGTACAACACAGCATCATGAGCGCCAACAGAAGAGCTACGAACCGAATGTTGTTGGTCTTTTTCATATAAAACCTATCCTTTCTTGGGTATATTCTCCGTGAGCAAAAACTCACTCACTTTAATGTGCTATAATAATACCACACTTTTCATCATTTGTCAACATAATTTTCCTCGATGTTTTAAAGTATTTTTTTGACTTTTCTTTGCTTTTCGTTTGGGCAGTGACTTCAAATATACGATGTGAAAAAATTTGATTTTCTCTTGAACAATCGTAAAAAAAGTGTTATCATATATAATAATGTCACTACACCGGAGGTCAAAATGAAGCTTCTCAAACGCTTCGTAAGTTATTACAAGCCGCACCGCCGTCTTTTCTTCATTGACATGCTGTGCTCACTTATGGTCGCCGTTGCCGACCTTTTCTACCCAATGATAACCAAAAATATCATCAATGATTATGTTCCCAATCAAAAATTGCGCCTGCTTGTCGTCTGGGCAGCGGTCTTGGTGGGAATATACATTGTCAAATGCCTGCTCAACTATATAATCTCCTATTACGGGCACATCGTCGGTGTACGTATGCAGGCAGATATGCGCCGGGATCTTTTCGATCACCTTGAGAAGCTTCCCTTCTCTTATTTCGACGAAAACAAATCTGGCGCGCTCATGTCACGTCTGACAAACGACCTTTTTGAGGTATCCGAGCTTGCGCATCACGGCCCTGAAAACCTGTTTTTGGCGCTAATTATGTTCATCGGCTCGTTTATTCTGCTTTCCACCATTTATCTGCCGCTTACACTTATAATCTTTTGTGTCGTTCCCTTCATTATATTTTTTGCTTTCAAAATTCGCAATATGATGAACACGGCATTCCGTCGCAGTCGCGAGCAGATAGCCGAGGTCAACGCCGACATTGAAACCGCCATCGCCGGAATTCGTGTCACTCGCGCGTACACCGCCGAACAGACCGAGAAAGAAAAATTCGGCGTTGAAAACCGAAAATTCGTCGCCTGCCGCTCGTTTGCTTACCGCGCAATGGGTATTTTCCATTCGGGCATGACGTTTCTAACTGACGTGCTCTATCTTGTAGTGCTTATCGCAGGCGGTCTGTTCTTTTTTTACGGCAAGATAGATATCGGAGAGTTTACCGCTTATCTGCTTTACATTTCGCTTTTCCTCGACCCTATCAAGCGCTTTGTAACGCTGTTTGAGCAGTTCCAAGAGGGTATGACAGGCTTCCGTCGATTTGCCGAGATAATGGAGACCGATCCCGAAACCGATGCTCCCGATGCCGAGCAGCTCACCGACCCGCGCGGAGAGATCGCTTTCAAGGGTGTTTCGTTCGCATACAAGCCCGAGGAGGGTCTGGAGCAAAAGGAGGTCATTCACGACCTCGATCTGACCATCCCGCAGGGCAAAATGGTAGCGCTCGTCGGCCCGTCAGGCGGAGGCAAAACCACCATATGCAATCTTATTCCCCGTTTTTATGAGCTTAATCACGGTTGCATTACCATTGACGGCAAAGATATTCGCAAGCTAACGCGTCATTCACTGCGCTCGGCGATAGGCATCGTCTCGCAGGATGTTTTCCTGTTCAACGGCACTATCCGCGAAAATATCGCCTACGGCAACCCCGAAGCCACCGAGGAACAGATAATCGAGGCGGCAAAAGCGGCAAACATTCACGACTATATCCAAACGCTTGAGCGCGGATACGACACAAATGTCGGCGAGCGCGGCGTCAAGCTGTCGGGCGGACAAAAGCAACGCATCTCCATTGCCCGCGTATTTCTCAAAAACCCCTCCATTCTAATTCTTGACGAGGTGACAAGCGCACTCGACAATGCGACTGAGATGCAGGTGCAGGCGGCGCTTGACGAGCTGACGCGCGGACGCACAGTGATCGTGGTCGCGCACAGGCTGTCCACTGTCAAGAATGCAGACGAGATAATCGTGCTCTCAAGCGAGGGCATCGTCGAGTCGGGAACGCACGACGAGCTGATCGCCAAAGAAAACGGCGTATACCACGAGCTTTATTCTTATCAGTTCAGATAAAAACCGTCCGCCGACGTGAAAACTCACATCGGCGGACGGTTTTTAATTCGTTTTTGTTTTAACCAATCCGTGGAGATATCGAAAAACATCAATTCCCAGATTTATTTTAATACATCGGCGTTTCCACAAAAGTACCGTTATCATATATAGCGTAATTAATTACTACATATCCGGGATTGTCACTATCTTTTAAATCAAGTAGCCACACTTCTACTTCATCAAACTTCAAATCCTCATAAGTGTCCGGCTGTTTAGCCAACCATTCTCTATCTGTTTCCCACTGTATATCATAACCAAATTCATCTTTATATGTACCGCTATAAGTTACATCAATATCTGAAATTTCGGAGTAACTGTTTGCCCGTGACCACAAGTATGTAACAACCACGGTGGCAGTGGCAACATGTACACCATTTCTACCGAGTTTATATTCAAATGTCTGGGTAGTCTGCGACTCTGGTAAAGCAAGCGGAGATACGGTTTTCTCAGATGTCGTGTGTAAAATGTCGATGCGATAGCCAAAAGGCCTGAATTCCAACAACTCTTCATATACTACATCGATGTCATCATTCAAAGAGGTTTCTGCTGCATAGACAGGCAACGCCCCGGCAATCACAACAACAGCAAGTATCAAAACCAAAATTTTTGTGATTTTTTTCATGTTTTTTCTCCTTTTTGTTTTTTATGGTGATTTAAGTATACCTTAAAAGTAATTAAATGTCAATATATAAAAGTAATGTTTACAGTTTGTTCATAAATATATAAATCCGCCGACGTGAAAACTCACGTCGGCGGACAGTTTTTTATTTAGTTAATTATTCAATGCTACCTGCAGCGACAAGGTTTGCACCTGTGCCGAGGAAGTTTTCGACCAGCACGTCACCAACGGCTACAGGAGCCTTAACGGTGATCTTTTTGATCTCCTCCATGCCCGCGAACAGCAGCTCTTTCGGAATGGGAGCCGAGGTACGGACAGCCATAAGAGGTGCCGCACAGCCCTCGGTCTTGACCGAAGAGGTCAGAATTCTGACGGGATGAATGAACTCGTTGCGAGCATATGTGTCGCCGCGGCGGCACTCGTTGCCCTCGAGGCTATCTATTGTGCCCTTCTCGGGGTCACCGTTAACGGTGATAACACAACCCTTGGGGCAGGTGATACAAATTATCTTTTTTTCCATGATATTGATCCTCCGTTCTCTGCTCAGATGACCTCGACTCTTACAGAGTCGACGCCTGCCATAGCCTCAGCCTTAACATCAACCGACTCCATCTCGCCGGGATTGATACGGATGAGCTTCTTGGTGTAAATCTTGTTTTCGCCGGCGTATACGTTGAGCGTTACGTTCTTTGCGGGAGAAGCCGCACGGAAGAACAGGCGCGCATCGGCATTGGGAACAAGTCTCTGAGGGCAGATATAACGAACATTGCCCTGCGGAACGGTGGGGATCTCCTTGTCGCACTTTGGAAGTGTGCCTGCCGCATACTGAGCGGCGGCGCGGCCGGTGCGAAGGCTTTCCTCGGTAACATTGTCAACAAGGTCGTTAACGTGAACTACGTTGCCGCAAGCGAATACATACTCTTTATTTGTCTGCATGAACTGGTTGACCTCGGGGCCGGAGGTGATGCGGCTGAGCGCAACTCCGCACTCGCGGGACAGCTCGTTCTCGGGAATAAGTCCGCAGGACAGAAGCAGTGTATCGCACTCGAAGGTCTGCTCGGTGCCGGCGATGGGCTTCTTTGTAGCAGGATCGACCGCTGCAACTACAACGCCCTCAACGCGGCGGTTACCCTTGATCTGAACAACGGTATGGCTGAGCATGAGCGGAATGCCGAAGTCCTCAAGGCACTGTACGCGGTTACGGGTAAGACCTGCGGTGTAATCCATGATCTCAACAACTGCGAGCACCTTTGCGCCCTCCAGTGTCATACGGCGAGCCATGATCATACCGATATCGCCCGAACCGAGAATAACTACCTTCTTACCAACCATTGTGTTCTGGCGGTTGATGAGTCTCTGTGCCGCGCCTGCGGTGTAGACACCTGCGGGACGGGTACCGGGAGTCATGATAGCGCCGCGGGTACGCTCGCGGCAACCCATTGCAAGAACGATGCTCTTGCCGTAAGCGGTAAACAGACCGTCAGTGCTGTTTACACCGGTGATGCAGTGATCGCCGATTTCGAGCACCATTGTGCCCAGTTTGAACTCAACGCCCTTTTCCTTTACCTGTGCGATAAAGCGACGTGCATACTCGGGGCCGGTCAGCTCTTCGCCGAAGTGCTTCAGACCGAAGCCGGGGTGAATGCACTGCTCCAGAATACCGCCGAGCGAAATATCGCGCTCTGCGATAAGAACGCGCTTTGCGCCGCCGTCAACAGCGCCGACTGCAGCTGCAAGTCCGGCGGGGCCACCGCCGACGATTATAACATCATACATATTGTTATTCATTAGTCTATCCCCCATTATCTCAGATTTCCTACTGTCATCTCGGAGCCGGGATCGTTCTTGCAGACCTCTGCGACCGAAATGCCAAGCTCTCTTGCAAGTATCTCAATTACCTTAGGTCCGCAGAAGCCGCCCTGGCAACGTCCCATACCTGCGCGCAGACGTCTCTTTACGCCGTCAACAGAGCGAGCGCCCAGTGTGCGGTGAATAGCATCGCAGATCTGACCCTCGGTGATAGTCTCACAACGGCAAACAATGTTACCGTATCTGGGATCGCGAGCGATAAGCTCCTTCTTCTCCTCGTCGGACAGCTCGACAAAGTGAGGTGTGCCGTGGCGGATGGGGTTGAAGTCGGTCTTAAATTCCGCCTTCATGCCGGACTCAAGCAGCATATCAACAACATATTTTGCGATAGCAACAGAGCCTGTCAGACCGGTGGAACGAACGCCGGAAATATTGACGTAGCCTGCAAGGTCATCATACATATCAATGTTGAGGCCCTCGGGGTTACGCTGAGCACGCAGACCGCTGTACTGAGTAATGGTATCACGGAGGTTGACATTCGGAACCATCTTGCGGATATCGTTAGCGATGCTTTCAAGACCTTCGGTGTTGGTGCTCTTGTCGGTCTTATCCTGCAGATCCTCTGCGGTAGGACCGACCAGCATATTGCCGTGAATGGTGGGGCAGATGAGCTTGCCCTTTGTAATCTTTGTAGGAATGGGAAGCACGATCATGCCTACGCGGCAGGAGGTCTTTTTATCGAGTATGTAGAACTGACCCTTACGGGGATTTACATAATAATCGTTCTTGCCGACATAAGAAGCTACCTCGTCACAGTACAGACCTGCGGCGTTGATAACATATTTTGCTTGAATGGTCTGACCCTTGTCGGTCTTGACAGCGCAAACTGCGCCGTTCTCAACATCAATGCCCGTAACCTTTGTGCCCAGCAGGAAGTGAACGCCGTTATCCGCTGCGTTCTCTGCCATACCGATGCAGAACAGGAAGGGATCGATGATGCTCTCGCGAGGAATATAAAGTCCGCCGCGAACCTCGGGGTTGAGCTGAGGCTCCATCTCGAGAAGCTGTTCGCCGGTCTTATACTCAACGTCGTAAACACGGTTCTTCATAGCCTTATGCTTGAGAGCAGGAAGCTGCTCGTACTGCTCGTCGTTAAAAGCGGGCAGGATAGCGCCGATGCGTGCAAACGGAACATCAAGGTCGCTCACGATCTTATCATACATGGGGTTAGCGGCTACGACAAGCTGGCTTTCCAGCGTGCCGGGGGCTGCGTCATAACCGGTATGTATGATAGCACTGTTGGACTTGGAGCTGTCGCCTCCGACGTCCTCATTCTTTTCCACTACCGTAACATCGAGGCGGTACTTGGAAAACTCTCTGGCCAGCGCGCTTCCGACAGCGCCGGCGCCGATGATAACAACATCTGTTTTCAACATGATCTACTCCTATTTTTCTTTAATATTAGTGTCATTATTTATCGCTGTAACCGCGAGCATCTATCTCCGGAACATAACTGTCGTTATCGGTAAAGGGATAGAAATCGCGAGAAAGCTTCTCAAACTTGAGCGCCTTGAGGTCTGCCGATGCCGCGCCATGTGTAGCCGCGGGGTAAATAAGATCGGTCAGCGGGCCGTAGAAGGCACGGAAAGAGGTGCACGCCTTGACGACCACCATGTCAAAGTCGCAGGGGTCGTAACCAAAGCAACGGTAAAGCCGCGGGTCGCCATTCATGGTGTGCTCATGAGTGACTACCACGATGGTGTTTCTGATCTGAATGACAGCCGAAGTTCCCATATTTACCTTAACACCGTTGGAGATGGTCATAATGCCGTCATAAAGCGCCTTTATCTTTGCTTCGACCTGAATGGGCGTATATAACTTTTTGCTCTTAAATGCTCCGAGCGGTGCGCATATTGTTTTACCGACACCGACTTCAAAGCACTTATCAACAAAAGGACCGTCGTTCATATATATCAGTCCGTAAATATCGGACTCGAGCGCTATGATGCGCTCCAACACCTCAACGCTGTCGCCTGCGGCGCCTGCATTGGAGGAATCGGCAAAATCGTTACAGATAACCGGCTTGCCGCTCTTGTTATTTTCGGCAATGCGGATGATTTCGTCTATCTCATACAGTTTGCTCTCAAACTCATGGCGCATAGCATAAAGCCCTGCCGCCAATTCTTTAGCATACTTATCTGCCTTTTCGATGTCCTTTGACACAGTCACGACGGACGAACCGCCAACCGAGACATCCAGCCACGGTTGCATTTGATAAATCGAGAAATCCTCAAGCTCGCCGCTCTCGACCAGCTCGTGTCCGCGGCGCATCAGCGACACGAACGGCTCGGTCGATGTTGTATATGCGCTTGCGGGGACAATCATGGGAATGGTAACATGCGATACATGCAATGCCCTACGATCCGCTATCATGCGCAAGCCGAGTGTTGCCGCGCGAGTACCCGTTTCATATATATCTACATGAGGATATGTATTGTAGCCGCAGATAACGTCGGCATTTTTGATCATGCGGTCTGTTACGTTTGCATGCAAGTCGGTGGAAACCGCGATAACAACTCCCGCGCCCGCCGCTTCTCTGACAGCCTCGATAATATCGCCCTCGGGGTCGTCACGCTCGGTAGTCTGTGCCGCACCGTGAAGTGCGAGGAACACTCCGTCAATATCCTTATTTTCTTTAACGATCGCGACCAGCTTTTCAATGTAGCCCGAAAGCACAGACTGGTCGATAATGGCGCCTGCCTGAGCCTGCATAAAGCCGCCGGCAACTATTTCGGCACCCGCCTCTTTCAGCGCCTTATAATGAGCACTCAGCGCGTCCTTGCCGGTGTTCTGCTTACCGAAGGTTTCGGCAAGGTGAAGCATATCACTGCCCCAGCAGGAGCCGGCTCTGGCATACTGCTCTTGCCCGTTTACGCCGGGAGCAAAGGTATTTACCTCTTGATGAAATCCGCTTAAAATAATCTTCATATTTGTCACCATACCGCCCGCGGGGCGGGTTTGAACGAATTTCCTCGGCAAAAAGCCAAGGATCTTTCGGTATTTGTCCATTTAACATTAAGACAATATTACCTATGTTAAATATATCACATTCTTTCTCATTTGTCAATAGTATCGGCAAAAAAACCTCAAAATAATTAAGTTTTTTATCAAATAGTCGCAAATTCTCAACACAAGTGTTCATCTCACCCTTTTGCAAAAATGTGGTGTTTCTAACACAAAGTTGCGCATTGTCAAATTTTCGTCAAAAAAATGTTGACTTTTTACGGCCTTGGTTGTATAATTAAATAAATACACAAAAAGGCAATCGACCGATAGCACCCGAAAGGAACGTATAAACCATGCTGACAAGTGAAAGACAACGGCTCATACGCGAAGAGGCGATCAAAAATGGCGAGGTCTCTATCGCCGATATGGCTAAAAAATTCAGTGTCTCCATCGAGACCATTCGCCGCGATATCAACATCATGTGCGAAAAAAATCTCATTAAAAAGGTACACGGCGGAGCGATCCCGATGCAATTCCCCATTCGCGAGGATGCTTACGACATTCGTTGCTCCCGCCACAAAAGCGAAAAGCTGTCAATATGTGACTACATAGCCCGCAACATGGTAAATGACAACGAAAGTATCGCCATGTCAAGCGGCAGCACTATGGAAATGCTTGCCGACATGATGACGGGCAGAAACCTTATCATCGTCACAAATTCCATCAACGTCGCATCCATACTTCAAAGCCGCATACGCCAAAACGCCATATCGGGCGAGGTCATAATACTCGGCGGCGAGATACATCCCGAGGAACGCTACACCAGCGGAGCGATCACAGTGGAAATGCTCAAGAAATTTACATTTTCAAAAGCCTTCTTCAGCGCCTCGGCAGTAAGCGGGCGCGACTTGATGGTGTCAAACATGGATGAGGGCATCGTTATTTCCACTATGATAAAGCACTCCCAGTTCAGCTGTGCAGCAGTCGACTCAAGCAAATTCGATCTGCGCTCGACATATACCTACGCCGATCTTGCCGAGGTCGACGCCATCGTCACCGAGGGCAGCGCCGAGCTTTCTGAGGACATGGCAAACAATTTTAAGATCACCAATATCGATTGGCACAAAGCCACCATTCTTTAAAAACTCCGAAAACATTCAGAGCCTCCGGAAAATTTCCGGAGGCTCCTTTTTGGTTCATGCGTTATTCACGCATTATAACCGATGGATAATTATTTGTTGTTCTTGATGCTGTTCTCGTAGGACTCGATCATCTTCTTAACCATCTGACCACCTACGCTGCCTGCCTGACGGGAAGTCAGCTCGCCATTGTAGCCCTGGGTGAGGTTAACGCCTACTTCGCTTGCAGCCTCCATCTTGAACTGCTCCATAGCCTGCTTTGCTTCAGGAACTACGATCTTGTTGCTTCTTGCCATTTTGGAACTCCTATGCGGGATCGTTTATGCTTTTTTGCTTCACGTCCCTAAAATCTATATTAATTGAGTCGCACGTACGGTCAAGCTGATCGCTTGCGTGATAAGCTTGGTCGCTCGCGCGCTCTGGTATTATTATCGTCTTTAACTCCGACTTTATGAATGGCAATTTAAGACGATATTGTGATTTTGTTCAGCTTCAAAATTTCAAAAAACAAGCAAAATTTTCACTCTACGGTCGTTTTTTCGATCATTTCGATAACGAAATCACGTATTTCGTCAAACGACGTCACACCCTCAAGGCTGGGGTATGCCCATTTGTCAAAAATGGGGGCCGAGCCGCTATCGAGAAAAGCGTATCGCGCACCGTCGGGAAATCCGAAATCGGCGATCTCCTCAAGATAAAGTGTTGCGCCGTTAGCTTCAAACGTTGAATCGCTGTCATACACCATCGGCATGAATATACCGCGCATCCCCTTTCGCATAGCAACCACGGTGTCGGTGTCCTCCACCCAAACGCCGTTACCGACATTGCAGGGCAACAGAATGACAGCGGTATCTCCTGCCTTAAGGTCTCCGCGATACACCTGCTCCACTCGGATCTCGGCAAGCGCGCGGGGCATGGTATGACCGTTGAAATTGAGCACAATATTATCCAGCTTTTTTATAGTACCCTCAAATATCGCCGTTTCAAAATAAGTAAACAACTCCTCCTCGCTCAGAGCTATCAGCATACTTTCAGATGAAACGGAATAAACATTTCCGGCGGTATACTTAGCCTTGACCCCCGAGCTTCTATCGCCAAGTTGTATCCTATTATTTAAATCGTTGACAGTGGGCACGGCTATCAGCACCGCAAGCGCAAGCGACGCGGCAAGCGCGCCCCATTTGAGCCGGCGCGAGCGGCTCGACAAGCGCGATTCGCTCGACTCGGCACGCTCAAGCAGACAGTCGTCTATTTGCCCCATTATGTTCGAAAACTGTTGTTCTTTCATATCATGTAACCCTTCTTTCGTAAATTTTCGCGCAGTTTTTTGCGCGTGCGCGACAGTATCACGAGGACATTGCTCTCACGTAGCCGGTATTTGCGTGCGATATTCTCGATCTCATCCATATAAAAATACCGACGGACAAAAATATTGCACTCTCGCTCGGGCAATGAATGCAAAAACGCGTTCAGCATGTTTGCAAATTCCCGTTCCGCCACCTCACCGTCTACCTCTGTCGTGTCTGCCACGAGCTCCGCTATTTCGTCAAGCGCTGTTACAACTTCACCCCCACCGCGTTTTACGCAGGTTTGAGCGCGATAGCGGTCAAGCGCGAGATTGCGCGTTATCTTGGCAAGAAACATTTTGAAATTGTTAGGATTTTGCGGCGGAATGCAGTTCCAGGTGCGCAGATATGTATCGTTGACGCACTCCTCGGAATCCTGCTCGTTTGCAAGTATGTTGTTAGCAATGCTGAAGCAGTAGCCTCCGTATTTTGCGGCGGTCTCACGTATCGCAGCCTCGTCACGCGCGCCGTAAAGCGCGATTATCTCATAATCATTCATAGCTTTCCTCCATAGATCGGTACCGTTCATAAACATAAGACGACGCAAAAATGAGTTTCTAACATGATATTATAATTTTGTGCAAAAAGGGGCTGTCTCAAATGCATAAATGCATTTGGTCGACAAGCCCCGGTTTTTGCTTGGCGGCTGAACACCGCCATTTTTGCGTGTTAAAACACGCAAAAACCGCAAATTCCCGGTGTAAAGAAATCTACCGTCGATTTCTTTACACGAGAGGCTGTCTCAAATTGAAAATTTGAGACAGCCTCTTTAATTTTAATTGAATATATTTTCGGGGAAAACATAAACATACATGACATTCCCGACATAACCGCGCAGATTGTACGGCTCGGATTCGACAACAAACTCCTCCGAAATTTTTCCAAGCGTTCTCTGCCCCGCAATCCACGTTGACATCTCGCTGTTTTCCGACTCGGTAAGAAGCAGAAAATAGCGGTCGGTGTCCTTATCTTCATAGCTGTCGGCAGGCTGCTGATAGTTATACTTTGTAGGACTGCGCTGTCCGGGATACAGATTTGCAATCTCGACATTGCCACCCGATATCATTGTCACAACCTCTGCCCACCAGAAGTTTGCGTAACCATATTTCAGTCCACGCGCCTCAAGCTCTGCAGCAACGGTATGCCACGAATTGTCCTCGCCGTAATCGGCGGGCATTTTGGCAATATCGAGCGCAGATACGCAAGCGAGCAATATCAAAACCGCCAGTATAAGCGCGCCGACGCGGGCCGCCGCCTTTTTCTGACGTATAAGCTCAACCGCGGCAAAAAATGACGTCATAACAGATGTTCCGAGCATGGGAACCAGCCGCCAGTTGGCTCCGCCCAGCTTGCCGAACGTGACCGCGAACAGAATAAACGCCGTAACCGCGAAATGCCCAATCAGCACCGCGCGAAGCGCACTGCTCTGTATTTTGTTGTAACGGCAAGAAAGAATAACGGGTGCGATAAGCAAAAGCAACGCGCCGAAGATGCGCACCATATTGACAATAGAATCCATGCTGACAAGCGGATCTCCGTCGCCGACATTTACACCAAGCAGTGTAAACCAGTTATAGAAAAAGCCGAGGAAATTGTTAGTCCAGCCCGACATGGCACTGTATGCCGAATATGCGTCGGCGTACCCCGCGGTAACACCGCCGGTGATAACGTCGATAAGCATAAATCCGACCGCCGAGAACAACAGCACCAAAACAAGCAGAACGCCCGTACCGAGATTGCGGCGGCTCGTCAGCTTTTGCTCTGCGTCGAAAAATCTTTCGGCGAATATTCCCGCGATAAGCGGCAATGTGAAGCAGACCAGCGTCTGAAGTCCGTCCGTCGCGGCGATAAGCGAGAAAACACATATCGTTGCAACGCGCACCCAATCCATCGGCTTGCCGTTTTCGACTCCCTCGCGCAGCCCGCCCTCGCGGAGTATGCGGAGCGCCAGACCAAAGCCGAAGCAGAAGAACAACAGCCCGAGATTATAATAGAAAATGTGCTCCCACATTATCTCTCTCAGCTTGCCGCTGGACGAAAGTATCAGCACAACCACGCTGACAAATCCCCCGCTCGTCAGATGACTGTAACCCATGCCGCGCGCCAGATACCACAGCGCCGCCACAAACAGCAGTGCGAACACGACAAGGCCGCATATCTGTGCAGTCATGGAATAGCCGAACATTGCTACAAAGGGCAAAAATATGAGGTTTCCGCCAAAGGGCAATATTGCGGCATAATAAAACTGATCCGATATCAGCTTTCCCGACTCCAGCGTTGCCTGAGCCCAGCGGAGCGAATCGGTACAATCCGAGGTCATATAGCCCGCGGCGGGACCGATGATATAATAAAGTATCAGGATCAGACCGGGCGCCAACGCAAGTATTGGCGCCGCTATCTTGGCAATACGCCAAAGCTTACTGTTTGTTTGCATTATCTTCTGTTTTTTCCTCGTGATATTCCTTTTCGGTGTTGACCTCCCAGACGGCGGTCTTATCCCGCTCGCCCGACTTGATAGCGCGGACAGCCTCAATAGCCGTCAGCATGGAGTGATCCATGTTGTTATACTTGTGCTGACCGTTTCTGCCTATGCACCACAGGTTGTCAATACCCGACAAAAACTCGCGAACCTTGGGGAATTCGGAATAGGTATCAAAATATGCGGGATACGCCTTTTTGACCTTAATGCGGACGGCGTCAAGCACGTCGCTCTCGTCGATAATGCCGATGGAAGCCAGCTCACCCTTTGCGAACTTGATGAACTCCTCATCGCCCATATTCCACATATCGTCGCCCTCGTCACAGAAATACTCCAGACCTATCCAGACAGTGTTTTCGGGGTCCTTGACCATGTAAGGCGACCAGTTGTTGAATATTTGAAGTCTGCCAAGCTTTACCTCGCGCTCCTGAATGTATATCCAGCAATCGGGGACGATATCGCCGACAGTTTTCAGCTTTGTTTTATTGGTTATCTGCAATTTGTTGACAAGCAGACCGACCGTTATGAAATCACGGTAAGGCAGGCCCTCGGCGATACGGCGTACCTCTGCGGGAGCGCCGTCTCCCATACCTGCCACCAGATCCTTGACAGGCATGGTGGAGAAAAATTCGTCGCCCGTGTACTCGACCGTCTCGCCGTTTTGCAGAGCGCTGACGCCCGTCACGCGGCCGCCCTCGGTATTAATGCCGACCACCTTTGCGCCCTTGATGATAGTACCGCCCATGCGCTCGATCTCGGACGCCATCATTTCATAAAGCTGACCGGGACCCTTTTTGGGGTAAGAATACTGCTCGATGAGCGACGTCTCGACCTTGCTGCTCTTGCCGCGGAAAGGCTTTGAGAGCACATTCCATACCGCTTTGGTCAGCGACAGACCCTTGACACGCTGTGCGCCCCAGTCTGCCGAGATGTCCTTGGGATCGCGCCCCCACAGCTTGGTGGTGTAATCCTCAAAAAACATTTCATACAGCGGCTTGCCAAAACGGTTGATGTAGAAATTGCGGAGCGAATCCTCCTCTTTTTTGAATATGGTAGCACCAACGTAACCGAATCCCGCCTTTATGGTACGTCCAAGACCCATGTTTTTGAACGTCTCAGCTTTGAGCGAAATGGGATAATCAAAAAACTTTTTGAGAAAGTATATTCTTGACACGCGGCGGCGAATGAGCATGACTCTGTCCTCGGTCTCAGGATCGGGACCGCCCTCGGCGAGTGCCTTGTCCGTCGTACCGAGAATTATATCGTCCTTTGACGGCGCGCCCTGAATGGGCATCAGCTCACGCCACAGCGCGTTGACCTCGTCGTTTTTGGTGAAAAAGCGGTGACCGCCGATATCCATGCGGTTGCCGTTATGCTCGGCAGTACGCGAGATACCACCGACAAAGGGCTCTTCCTCCAAAATAATGGGCTTTATGTCAGTCTCTTTAAGCAGACAGTAAGCGGCGGTCAGTCCCGCGGGACCCGCGCCGATGATAATAGCAGTCTTGTTTTGCATTTTTATTTTCCTTTATAAACAAATATTTTTCTTCCTATATAATTCCATATCAGCACGATTCCCTTGACTACACAAGTCATCAGCAGATACCATATACCCTCCTCGCCGATAACCAGTGTGCCAAGCAACGTCAGCCCGACGGTAAGTCCATAACCGATAATACCAACGGCAACATAAATAAGAAAAGCTATGACGTTTCTTCCCTTTTGCTTTTGCTCATCGGTGCGGAAAACGAATATGTTGGAAAGAATATAGTTTACAATAATGCCCACCACAAAGCCCGCCGTGACCGAAAGCGCGACAAACAGCTTGTCATCCTTGTCTCCGCCGAGAATGTAGTACAGCATTACATAGTTTACCGCCATATCAATGACTGCGGACACACCTCCGACCACGACATAGCGCAAAAATTCAAATATGGTTTTTTTATCGAGTCCTTTGTTTTGCACCTTGACCCTCCGAAAAAGTATTTATAGATAAGTATAACATACAAATGCCCAAACTGCAAGTAAAAAACGAATATTAATATCGTACAAAAATAAAATTTGGCTTGAAAATATGAAAAATTTGTCGTTCGGGCCATAATAAAGCATCCCCGCCGCGATTGCTCGCGGTGGGGATTGCTTTTTCCGTTATTTAATTAAATATCTGATCCTCTCCGTCAAAGGGGCTGCTTGAAAGTATATCCGTCTTGGATATGAGCACTATCTGAGCAGTTGGCTGCTGGTATGTTTTCATTTATCTTTACTCCTTTCAGCTATTGTATAACTTTGCCGAGTTACCGTATGCATACAACGCTTTCGCAAGGACTGCCATAGCGGTATTCGAGCTGTCTTTCATGGTGTAAACATATGATTTAACGCTGTATTTCAGGGTCTGAACCAGTGTGCCGTTCTCGTAAAGCTCGAAAGTGTAGACATCGTCAAAGCCGGTTGCATAAATAGCGTCGGTGTAGAAGGTGGTATCTGTCAGGGTAACATCCTTGCCGTTTACCTTAAGCGTTACATTCTCGGTGGTGTTAAGCTTGACATATATCATATTTACATTGCTGAATCTTACACCTGCCGCCGTGAACTTGGCAGTACCTGTGGAGGTATTAAGCTCCATATCGGTCGCGGTGGGGGTTACGGTATCCGCAGAGGGTGTTCCGAGTCCCGTCACGCCGCTTGTCACAAGTGCATCGGTCTTATAGTTTCTGTAAGTCTGTGCCGCCGAACCGTAGTAAAGCATATCGGTGACAAGCTGGACCAGCTTTGTATCGGTGCTGTTGTTTTTCAGCAGGTACTGCGCGTAGGACTTGACGCTGAAATCCTCGTGTGAGGCAAGTATTTTATCGCCAAGTTTAAGAACGGAATCTATGGTGTCGCCCATTGTCTGGGGAGGCACGCCCTCGAATGAAAACTTATAAAACTTCATTGTATCGTCATAAACAGCGTTTGCAGTCGCCGTTTTTCCGTTGGACATGGTGAAGTGCATTACAGCATCTTTATATTCATCGGAGAGCTTTACATAGTAATTTACTGTCAGATCCTGACCTGCCGTGATGGTTGCACCTGTGATCTTAACCTGACAAAACTCGCAGTAGCCGTAAGCGTTAAGCTTTTCGTGGTTTTCGTCGTTAAGCTCACCGTGAGGCTTTCCGCAATCTGCGCAAACCGCCTGCGATGCACAGGTTGCCTCGGTCAAGTTTTCGCCTGTATGAGAACAGTTCAGATTAACATTTATCTTTACGGTATCAGCGGGTGTGGTAAGCGAATAGACTCCGTCGACTGCGGACAGTGTGTTCTCTCCCCACATCACACTGTTGAGAGAAACACGCTCCGCCAAAGAGATCTCGAAGCTGACGGCGGTCTCCTTCATAGCATAATTTTTGCCGTTGCAAACGGTAGTGCCGGTATAAGTAACACTGCCACCCGCCGCGGGAAGATCATCCGAAATGCGGTAATAGGTGTTGGGCAGGGTGCTAACGATGTCGGGAATGTCGATATAGACGTTACAAAGGCTTCCGTCATAGTAGTACGAGCTTGCATTATACCCCACAAGTGCCGTGCCTGCGTTATTGACAAGGCTACCGCCCTCAACGTAAAGATACACGCTACCCTGTATTCCGCCGGACGCAGGCTCAGCGTAATACATAACGCCTCGAGAACAGTTTGAAATGAGCTTTGCGTTATCCTTCAAGGTGGCGCGAGCAGTCACTGCCGCATTGTCTGAGGAGACAGCCACAGGAACTGCGTAATCCTCGGTTGTTTCCACAATAACATTACCGCCGATGATAAGCTCGGGGGATCCGCTTCCGGTTGCGGCCGAATTCTGCTGTGCGGAAACCGTAAACATTCTGTATATATAGCTTCTCGAGCCCGCCCTCGTATACGTAAGCTTTCCGCTGCCGATTACCGTAAGCCTCGCATAATCATAGGTTGTATCTTTAGACTTATTTATAATAAACTTATAGGACGTGGAGGTTATATTGTATCCGTTAAGATCAAGGGTAATGTCATCGCCGTCCTCGGCGTTGCAATCACCCAGAAGATCATCAATATTCCTTAAAAGCGTGATCTTTGCCTTTCCTGCGACGGCGTCAAATGCCGAATTCAGCTCTATGTAATAGGTCGGTTCGGTCTCCCCGTCAAGCAGAACGGTGGCGCAGGCGGTTTTTTTACAGATCGTGCAGGTGTGGTTTTCATCCTCGATATGGCTGCTTTTTTTAACACTTCCGTAGTGGGATTTGCACACGCCGCAGTAGTTTGCATAGGTACAGTTTGCGGCAGTTGTTTTCGTGTGCAAAGCGTTAGAAGAATATCCGCACTTGCTCCAGGTTACTTTATGATAGTTTAAGTCGGAATAGGTGTAGGAGGCAGTACAGCTTTCGTGGTGATTTGACTGAGAATATGAGCCGTACTCCGAGTCACATACCGCGCAGTAGGCAAGATTCAAGCAATCTGCCGCGGTTGTTTCGGTATGGACTTCGTCCATCTTTTCGTTACATATTGAGCATATAGAGAAGTGATAGCTTCCCGTTTGTGCTTCATATGTGCGCTCACCGTCGTGGTCGCAGATATCGAGATATACTTCACCCGATTCGGTATCAACCGAGAAAACCGAATACTCGGAATTATGGTTGCTGAAGAAATAGTCATTGGGGTCAGCACTGCCCATATTGGTAGTCCAGTTGTAGGATATAAGACCGTCCGCTTTATAGACGAAAATGCCTATCTCCGCACCTTCTTCAAGGGCACCAACCGATATTCTTGTCTTGCCTTCCCAGCTGCTTGTGCCGACAAATACGTCGGCAGCCCTTCCAAGGACATCAACATTATCCTTGATTACGGGCGTTCCAGAAACAATAAATGTACCGCCGCCGCCGAACATAGTCGAGGGGTCACCGGGACGAAGCCATACTGCTCCGCGGCAATAGTTCATTTGACTGCGTGTCGTATTGTTTGTAATGGAGCCGCCTGTCATTGTGAAAGCACCATCGGCCTTACCGCCGTAATTATAAACAGCAGAGCCCGTATCTGCAGAGTTGTATGTCATGCTTCCGCCGTACATATTAAGGTAGCCGTTGTTATAAACAGCACCCCCGTCGGTAGCAGCATAGTTATGATGTATGCTGCCGTCGTACATATTCATAATGCCGTAGTTTTGGACGCCTCCGGCTCTGCTAACAGCGTCACTGTAATTTTCATTATAGCAGATTTCACCGCCATAAAGGTTAAATGTGCTGTCACCCGATACAAAAACACCGAAATAGGTATCGCCGATATGATGGGAAACGGTACCGCCATACATATTAACGGTCGATCCCGCATTACTGCTTGAATTTGTTGAAATACCAAACCTATTACCTGCAATTCTACCGCCATAGAAATTGAAGGTTGTATACGCACGCGCATGAACACCGTGTCTGTAATGACCGGCAATATTACCGCCGTACATATTAAAGGTTACGGGTGTAGTTTCAGACGTAAGAGGATACAAATGAACAAGGGCTTTGGTGTTATAACTGGAAGATGTGCCTGAATACCAATACCCTTGGATTACACCGCCTTCAAGGTCAAGCTCGGTGCATCCCTCGGGAACCTCTTCTCCCTGTACCCAGACATTGCCGGTACTGCTATTGAGATAGCCATGATGAACTACACCCTCGGAGCAGTCACAAAGGTTTATGTCGGCATAGCCCGAGGCGGTCGTGAGGATAAAATCATAGGTATCACACTTAATAATATTGCCGTTCAAGCAGATATTGAGTGTGGTATATGCAGGGACTTTGATGGCAGGGGTTGAAGTATTCCCCCAAAATGTTACATCTTCATCTACATAGAAATTGTAAACATTATACGCATCGGCGCTGCCGCCTGTCAGAGCAAACTGATACTTTTCACCCGACATTGTGACAGTAACTCCGTCAAGAGTCGAAGCCTGCGTAATGGGAGTATATTCCACAGACGCGCTGTGACCCGTATGCTTTGTGTCAGTACAGGTCGCTATGCCGCACACCGTATGGGTATGGGCAGTGGGTACTGTGTCTTCGGCGGGGGCATCGGTTGCAAACGCCGTCAAGGAAAGAGTACACAGTAACGTAACAAATACGGCAACTGCCGCAAGATACGTCAAAAACTTAGTTTTGTTTTGCTTTTGCATAATTACCTCCTAAATTTCTGTAAGATGTTATGTCCTGTGAATTAATATTTATAAGCCTGATGTGTTTGATCTATTACGGGAATTCGTTGCCGTTGCTATCCTGACCCGAACCGTCCAATATGAGGTGGTTGCCGCTGGTGGTGAGCACATCACCTTTTGCAAATAAAACAATATCGATTTGCGGTTCAACATATTGCATTTTTTTCATGATAATTCTCCTTTTTCATTAATAAGCTTTGTTGTTGGGCTTTCACATAATTGCCGTTGAAATCAAGCGCAGATAAAGGATGTTTGGCCTGAGGCAAGCCTCATACCAATATGGGGTACCCCTATTGCCGAAAAATTAGTAATTTATTTTATCATATGATTTTACGAATTGCAATAGTTTTTTTAAAAACGTCGCGAGATATATCGGCAAAAATCGCTTTAACTTATTGAAAATCCCGTCGCGATATGATATACTGTTAAAAATGAAGAAAAAAGGAGGTATTTCATGCCTGCCAAGCTTATATACGACCGTCTGAGCGACGAATTACAGGAGCGCATCCGCGACGACCGCGACGCGGGATGGGTCAATCCCTACCGCTTCTCGGAGGACAACGCTGTCCGCAGGGATCCCGAGCACGACCGTCCCAATCTCTGGCGACCCACTTTTGTACGCGACATTGAAAAAATTCTGCATCTGCCCGTATACAACCGATACGCAGACAAAACGCAGGTGTTTTCCTTTTATCATAACGACGACATCACGCGCCGCGCGCTTCACGTTCAGCTTGTCTCACGCATTGCGCGAAATATCGGTGCGGTTCTTGGGCTCAACCTCGATCTCATCGAGGCGATAGCGCTGGGACACGATATCGGTCACACACCGTTCGGGCATGCGGGCGAGAGGTTTTTGTCCGAGCTGCTTCACGCCGAAACAGGACTTTATTTCAACCACAATGTTCACAGCGTCCGTGTACTTGACAGCATATTTTCACGCAACCTCACGCTTCAGACGCTGGACGGCATTCTCTGCCACAACGGCGAGTTTGAGTTGCAGGAATACCGCCCCGCTTACGGTAAATCGTTTGTCATGTTCGATGCTGAGACCGAGGCATGCTATGTCGACGAATCGGCAATAGGACGTCTCATCCCCTCGACGCTGGAGGGCTGTGTCGTGCGCATATGCGACATGATCGCCTACATAGGTAAGGACAGGCAGGATGCCCGCGTTGCCCGCATAATCGACCATACCTGTCAGTTCACCAACGAAAAAATAGGCGCCGAAAACGCCGCCATCATCAACAACCTGACCGTTGACATTCTCGAGCACAGCTACGGCAAGGATCATCTGCTCATGAGCGAGGCTGCATTCAACGACCTGCGCACGGCAAAGCAGGAAAATTACCGATTGATATACAAAAACGAGCGCGTCAACAGCGAATACGAGAACATCATCCGCCCCATGTTCTCCGAGATTTACTACACCCTGCTTGACGATGTCAAAAAGCACCGCCGCGATTCGCTGATTTACCGCCACCACATCGACACCGTCGAGCGCGCGCGAAAATATTACGGCGGCAAAAGCTACGCCGACGAGGAGCCCAACCGAATCGTCACCGACTACATCGCCAGCATGACAGATGACTATTTCATTGCTCTGCACGAGCGGCTGTTCCCGAACAGTCCTTACAAAATTAAATACAAGTCCTATTTTGAGGAATAACAAAAAATGAAAAACAAGCAACTAAAAAGATTGGTCTTTGCCGCCCTTCTGCTCGCGCTGGGCTACATACTTCCCTTTTTTACGGGTCAGATACCCGAGATCGGCAGCATGCTGCTGCCCATGCACCTACCCGTGCTTGTCTGCGGTATAATTTGCGGCTGGCAATGGGGAGCGGCGGTCGGATTCGTTTTGCCGCTGACACGCTCGCTGATGTTCGGTATGCCGCCGATATATCCGTCGGCACTCGCCATGGCGTTTGAAATGGCGACTTACGGGCTCATAATCGGGCTGTGCTACAAGCTGTTTCCCAAAAAGGGATTGCTCACGGTCTATGCGTCGCTTATCATAGCCATGTTAGCTGGGCGCGCCGTCTGGGGAACTGTGCAATGCATATTGCTCGGGCTCGGCGACAACAGCTTCACCTTTGCTGCATTTATCGCGGGAGCGTTTGTCAATGCCATCCCCGGCATAGTTCTCCAGCTCGTTCTCATTCCCGCGCTGATATTTGTACTGCAAAGATACACAAAGGTTATTGAATAAGAGGTTAAGAGGCTGTTTCAAATTGAAAATTTGAAACAGCCTCCTTTTTTGTTATGCTTATTTTCCGCAGTCCTTGTCAAACGACGGGTTGCAGGCGTAAAAATTCTTGGAGTCAAGCTTATCCTGTGTAATTCGGAGCGCGTCACCGAAACGGGAAGATACAAGTAAACTTCTCCTTAAAAATGACGCTCGGTGTGCGTCAGATATTCCATACGATTTCAATGTTTCCGTCCGCTATGGTAATAACCTTGATAAGCGTATCAACTACCGCTTGTTTATCCTCAAATGATGTTTCGTCCCATTTTGCAACGTGATCGGTTATGACGTTGATTGCGTCGGCTGATGAATGATATGTAAGAGATACATTTTCTTCTTGTAGCCGTTTTCTTTCCGCGTCAAGTGCTTCGATCTTGTTGTTGATGTACTCCATAAGGATATTGTTTGCACCAACTACCTTTGACAATAAATCTTCGATCTCTTTGTCAATCTCGGATATGCGGATTTTGTTTTCATTGACTTTGG
>JAFTRE010000012.1 GCA_017462385.1 Clostridia bacterium
AGCGTAATCGTTGAGAGCCTTAGCCATGGGAGCGAGGCAGTTGGTGGTGCAGGAAGCAGCGGAGATGATCTGGTCATCTGCGGTGAGGGTGTCGTTGTTAACGCTGAAAACGATGGTCTTGAGGTCATTGCCTGCGGGAGCAGAGATAACGACCTTCTTAGCGCCTGCGTTGATGTGAGCCATGGACTTCTCCTTAGAGGTGTAGAAGCCGGTGCACTCGAGAACTACGTCAACATCGAGAGCCTTCCAGGGGCAGTTGTTAGCATCCTTCTCGGCGTAGATCTTGATGGTCTTGCCGTCAACAGTGATGCTGTCTTCGCCTGCGCTTACCTTGTCTGCAAGAGCGTATCTGCCCTGAGCAGAATCGTACTTGAGAAGGTGAGCGAGCATAGCGGGGCTGGTGAGGTCGTTGATTGCAACGATTTCATAGCCCTCAGCGCCGAACATCTGACGGAAAGCGAGACGACCGATGCGGCCGAAACCGTTAATAGCAACTTTTACTGACATTTTTGGAATCCTCCGTTTATTTATATTTTTTGATTTTAGGATCATGGGCAAGGAAAACATTCCCACCCAAATATATATTTTAACCTAAAACTTCAAAATATACAAGACCTTTGACGAAAAAATATCAAATTTGTTAGTTTGCAAATGATTTTAAAAACCAAACAATAGTTTGTGTGCAAAATCACAATAAAAATTCCTTATTTTCGCGCATCTGCGAGTCGGCGGCGATCGGAGCGCGCCGTTTTTATCGTCAATCCGACGAAAGCGGGCAGTGCCGCGGCACGCTTCAGACGGCGCGGGTCGCGCAAAATGCGCCATGCCCATTCAAGATGCGCGGCGCGGATCATCGCGGGCGCGCGGCGCACCGAGCCCGACCAAACGTCAAGCGAGCCGCCCAGCGCCATAGCCACACGAACACATCCGAGCTCGTCGCGGTTCTCCATTATCCAGCGCTCCTGCCGTGGAAATCCGAGGCAAACTACCAGCAGGTGCGGTGAGGTCGCACGTATGCGTTCAAGCAAGGCCTGCTCCTCGGCGCTGTTTGACTCAAAATAGCCGTGATGAGTGCCGCAAATGTTCAGAGTGGGAAACCGATCGCGCAGACGAGCGGCGGCGCGGTCGGCAACACCGGGAAGGTCACCCTGCGCAGGCTTGCCGCCGAGCAGAAAGACGCGCAGACCGCGTTCCGCGGCAAAGCGCAGAGCCGCCTCGCCAAGCTCAATGCCCGCCACTCTGCCCGAAAGCGGCGTCCCGAGACGGCGCGCCGCCCAAACTGTGCCGATGCCGTCGGCTGTGTTGATATCTCCCGAATTCAGCAGTGCCGCCAGACGCCCGTCGCGGGCGGCGCGGTATATCATCTCGGCGTTTGGGGTAAAGACCGCGGCGGGACAGTCACAAGGTTCTGACAGCAGGGAGCATACCCGCTCCCGCGCCCCGTCAAATGACAGCCTGTCCACACCCACTCCGTGAATATATATGCGCCCGACATGGGACATTTCGTTCATAATCGTGATTTCTCCCTTGACAATATGCAAATAATGATTTATAATATATTGTTAATAGAATATGTAAACATTATTCATCTTCGAGAAAGGTACAGTATAAAATGGCAAAGGACAAAAAAATGGTCGAGCAGATCACATCCATGGATGTCGATTTCGCTCAGTGGTACACAGACGTAGTTAAAAAGGCAGAGCTCGCCGACTATTCGGGCGTCAAGGGCTGTATGGTCATCCGCCCTTACGGCTATGCTATCTGGGAAAATATCCAGCACGATCTCGACGCGAGATTTAAAAAGCTGGGTCACGAAAACGTATATATGCCCATGTTCATTCCCGAAAGCCTGCTTCAGAAGGAGAAGGATCATGTCGAGGGCTTCGCTCCCGAGTGCGCGATCGTCACTATCGGCGGTCAGAATACGCTGTCCGAGCGCCTTATAGTCCGTCCCACCTCCGAAACACTTTTCTGCGAGCATTACAAAAATGTGATACATTCCTACCGCGACCTGCCCAAGCTTTATAACCAGTGGTGCTCGGTCGTCCGTTGGGAAAAGACCACCCGCCCCTTCCTGCGCACCTCCGAGTTTTTGTGGCAGGAGGGTCACACCATGCATGAGACCGAGCAGGAAGCGCGCGAGGAGACCTTGCAGATGCTCAAGGTATATGAGGATTTCTATCGCGAGACGCTTGCTATCCCCGCCGTTGTCGGCCGCAAGACCGACAAGGAAAAATTCGCGGGTGCTATCGAGACCTACACCCTCGAGCCCATGATGCATAACGGCGTTGCGCTTCAGGGCGGTACCTCTCACTACTTCGGCGATGGCTTTGCACGCGCGTTCGACATCACATATACTGCGCGCGACAACACCATAAAATATCCGCACCAGACTTCTTGGGGCGTTTCCACCCGCATGATCGGCGCGCTCATCATGACACACGGCGACGATAACGGACTTATCCTGCCTCCCGGCGTCGCACCCATTCAGGTCGTAATACTTCCTATCGCTCAGCATAAAGAGGGCGTCCTCGAGGCGGCGGGCAAGGTTCGCGACAGACTTTCGGACAAGTTCCGCGTCAAGCTGGATGACAGCGACCAGTCCAGCGGCTGGAAGTTCTCGCAGTACGAAATGAAAGGCGTACCGGTTCGCCTTGAGCTGGGTCCGCGCGATATCGAGTCCAACTCCTGCGTGCTGGTCAGCCGCGTAACAAGAGAAAAGGTCATCGTTTCTCTCGATAATATCGAGCAGGCGGTCGAGGATATGCTCAAAAAGGTTCATGATGAGCTGTATAACCGTGCGCTGGAGAACCTGCATAACCGCACTCACGATGCCCACGATTACGACGAATTCCTCAAGATAGCAGAGGAGCAGTCCGGATTTATCCGCGCTATGTGGTGCGGTGACTCCGAATGCGAGGACAAGCTCAAGGATGTCACGGGCGGCGTCAAGTCCCGTTGCATTCCTTTCGAGGAGGATCACATAGGAGATACTTGTGTCTGCTGCGGCAAACCCGCCAAGCATATGGTGGTCTGGGGCAGACAGTATTAATAGAGCACAGTGAGAAGCTTTCGTGATATCGCAGGCGAGTTTTGGGCGAATGTCCGACGCATGGACTTCGCCCTGTTCGCGGCGACAAGCGCGCTGTCGCTGTGCAGTATACTGACTCTTGCAGGCGGCTACGACTCTTTCGGCGCCAAGCGCATAGTTATGCAGCTGGGCGCGACCTTGGTCGGCATGGTTTTTATGTTTGTCATAGCAACCATAGACTACCGCGTCGTGGCGCAAAAGCTGGGACTGTTTCTTATAGGCGGTTCAGCGCTGTTGCTCATTATCACGCTCATCTTCGGTACCAGCGAGGGCGAGAACAAAAGCTGGCTGTATCTGCCGCTGATCCCGTTCGGAATACAGCCCTCCGAGTTTATCAAAGCCTGCTTTCTCATCACTTTCGGACAGCACCTGTTCCGCGTTCGCGACCGTATAAATAAGGTTAAAGAGCTGCTGTTCTTATTTATACACGCGGGCATATATATAGGGCTCATATTGCTGTCGGGTGACCTCGGCGTGGCACTTGTATACGTCGGCATATGCGCGGTCATGCTGTTTTGCGCGGGACTGAGTATGTGGTATTTTGCGGGCATCGTCGGCGCTGTCGGCGCGGCGTCTCCGCTGATATGGAAAATACTCCGCGAGGATCAGAAAAAACGCATACTTGTCGGCTTCAACCCCGACCTCGACCCGCTCGGCAAGGGCTTTCAGCCCATCAAAAGCCGCTCGTCCGTGGCAAACGGCGGATTTTTCGGTAAGGGAATTTTCGGCGGTAGCGTATATGAAACGTATGCCGCCTCGCATACCGATTTTATTTTCGGTACTTTTTGTGAAAAGTTCGGATTTATCGGCGCGTTGCTACTTATAGGACTGCTGGTCTTTATCGTGTTGCGCGTCCTCCGGCTTGCCCGCATGACAAGAGGCGACTGCGGCACATTTATCTGCGTCGGCTTTGCCGCAATGATAATAGTGCAGTCAGTCGAAAACATCGGAATGTGCCTTGGTATGTTGCCCGTTGTTGGCATTACATTGCCCTATATGAGCTACGGTGGCTCGTCCGTGCTGGCCATATATATAATCACGGGTGTGGTGCAAAGTGTAGCTGTCCACCGCAACCGGTTCCATGTTCCGAGATAAATTTTAAAGTATGGTATAAAATACCTCCCGCTCGAATATATTGCAACAGAAAGCAATTATCGAGCAGGAGGTTTTTACATATGTTCGTTTATTCTGTCAGAGCGGGAACGCTCAAGTTCGTTGGCGTTATCTGTGTGGCACTGGTAGCGCTTATAACGCTGATCGCCTTTGTGCCTAATATAGATGGCGCGATAATAGATACCGACGTTGGTACTGCAACATCGGGCGAGCAAACGGTGCGATATGATAAAGTCAAGAGCGCCGAGGATGTTGCCAAGTTCCTCGCCCAGTTCGGTTGGGAAACGACTGCACAGCCGGTTGAGGTGAAAGAGGTCGTGATACCGTCCGAATTTGACCGCGTTTTTACAAGCTATAACGAAATACAAAAGCAGCAGGGGCTTGATCTGTCCAAATACCGCCGCAAGACCGCCACGCGTTATACAATGGAGATAACCAATTACGGTGAGTATGACGGCCGAGTCTATGCCAATGTCATAGTTTATCACAATAAGGTCATCGGCGGCGATATTTGCTCGGCGGATATGACGGGCTTCATGCATGGTTTTGACGTTAAATGATGATTTTCGGAGGTCGCAACGCGGCCTCTTTGTTTTTTGCTGTGTTAATATAAAAAGTTGATATTTATTAAAAAATATTAAATATTCCGCGACTTTAAAAAAACTATTGAAATTATTTATATCATATGGTAAAATAAATTACAATTTTTCGGCGATAGGGGGTACCCCCTTTTGGTATGGTGTTCCTCACCATACCAAATCCCCCCCTATTAAATTTAAAGGAGGAATTATATGAAAAAACACTTCACAAAAATTTTGGCTTATGTGCTGATGGCTTTAATGCTGGTCACTATAATGCCGAGCTTTTCGCTGACGGCGGGTGCGACCGATACAGTGACAGAGGCAAAGTGGGGCGCGTCGGCTGAGAGCCTGACGAACAGCGGCACGCTGGCAGAGGCTATCGCGGCGGCCGAGGCTGACAGCAGCATCAAGTATATTCAGCTGCAGAGCAATATTGAAAATGCGGAATACATTATTGCAAGCGGTGAGTTCACCATTGACCTTAACGGCAAGGACGTGATCGGCAGCTCATATATATTTGATATCCGCAACAGCGGCACGAAAGTGACCTTTATCGATACCGCCGAGACCGACGGAAAGGTGAGCACGACGGACACAAACATTCCGGCGGTCTCAGTAGGATACGGCGCATCGGCAGTTATCGATGGCGGTAAGTTTGAGGGCGGAGATGCCGTTTATGTGAGAGACAGCAGCTCTTCTGCTACAATCAAGGGCGGAGAGTTTACGTCTATAGATTGGAGAACGATCTCCAACTCCGGAACTCTCGTTATTGAGGGCGGAAGCTTTACTGCGGGCTCTTTTAGCGCGGTGTGCGCGGGAAGCTCGACCACCATTAAGGGCGGAACCTTTACCGCAGGCTCTTGCGGTACGATGGAATACTGGGGCGGTGTGCTTGATCTTTCGGAGTATGCCGATCCTACGAGTATCAGCGTAACTAATTACACAAGCGCGGCCGTAACTCCAAGCGACACCACCATCAAGCTCCCCGAGGGATATTGCTTCTATGATTCGGAAAATAATGCGGTAGAGAGCCTTGCGGCGAGCACAAAGTATACTGTAGGCGCGGTTGAGCCCGAGGGCGGCGACAGCGGCACGGGCGGTGACACCGCGACCACCACGACCATCTATTTCAGCAACACAAGCAATTGGACGACGGTTTATGTTTACGGCTGGAGCGATACTTCGGCGGATCAGTGCGGCGCATGGCCCGGCAGTGCTATGACCGATCTTGGTAACGGATATTGGTCGTATGAGCTTCCGGCAGATGCGACTTGCGTGATCTTCAACAACGGTACCGCTCAGACCGCCGATCTCACCGTTCCCACGGACGGAAAGAATCTGTATAACGGCACCGGGTGGTCGACCTACACCGCGCCCGAGGGCGGCGACAGCGGCTCTACTGAGGGCGGCGACACCTCCACCACTGTCGAGGCAAAGTGGGGCGCGTCGGCGACAAGCCTGACCAACAGCGGCACGCTGGCAGAGGCTATCGCGGCGGCTGAGGCTGACAGCAGCATCAAGTACATTCAGCTGCAGAGCAATATTGAAAATGCGGAATACAATATTGTAAGCGGCGAGTTCACCATTGACCTTAACGGCAATAACGTAACTTACAGCGAATATGTATTCCAGATCTACAACATCGGCACCAAGGTTACCTTTGTTGACAGTGCAGAGGTTGACGGTAAGGTAAGCACGACAAGTGCAGGCTATTCGGTGGTTCTTGTATCCAGTGGTGCGTCGCTCATAATCGAGGGTGGTACGTTCAAGGGCGAACCTGCCGTTGCTGTGACTGACAGCAGCTCTTCGGCTACCATCAAGGGCGGAGTGTTTACAACGGCAACAATCGACGGCCTCAGGCTGGTTGCCAATGATGGGACTCTCGTTATCGAGGGTGGGAGCTTTACTGCCGGCTCTTGGAGCGTGGTATATACAGGTATCTGGGCTGTTAAAACGACCGTCAAGGGTGGAAGCTTTACCGCAGGCTCTTTCGGTACGATCGAATACTACGGCGGCGTGCTTGATCTTTCGGAGTATGCCAATCCCACGGGTATCAGCGTATATAGTTGGTTGAGTGAAGCGGTCACCCCGAGTGATACCACGATAAAGCTCCCCGCAGGATATGCTTTCTTCGACGGCGAGGATGCAACGACAATTCTGAAGTCTCAGAATAAATATACAATAGGCGCAGAACCCGAGACAAAATATACCGTTTCATATAATGCAAACGGCGGCACGGGAAGTATGGCAAGCGGCATAAGTTACGGCAACCATAGGCTCCCCGAGAATGCTTTCACGGCTCCCGAGGGCAAGGAATTCAAGGCTTGGCTCGTAGGCGAGACCGAATATGCGCCCGGTGATATCATCACGGTCAGTGCCGACACGGTGGTCACCGTAGCATGGCAAAATATTGCGGCGAAGATCACGCTTGAGATGGCAGACAGCGGCGGCGAAGGCTGGTTCGGAAATACGGTTGAGGTATATGTCGGCGATGAGCTTGTTAAGAGCTTTACTTTTGGTAGCGGGGCTTACGCTACTCTGAGCATGGATTACGATGCTACCAAGACCTACGTTTTCAAGTGGGCTAAGGGTTTTGCTCCCGAAGAGTGCTCGTTTGTAATAAAGGTGAACGGCGTTGAAGTATTCAGCGCGGATTCTACCGCTTGCGAAGGATATGCGGATGGAACTACCGTTTACACTCTTAACCCCAAGCTCGAGCTTGCGGGCGCATCTATTACGGTGGGTCAGGATCTGACGGTGAATTATCTCGTTGAGGTCCTTGACATTGAGGTTATCAACGTAACTAAACTTTCTGCAAGATTTACCATGAACGGCAAGACTGTTGATGTGGCTATCGGCGAGCTGAGAGCCGACGGATATTACCCCTTCGCATTTGAGGGCATTGCTCCTCAGTGTATGGGCGACAGTATTTATGCAGAGATCCTGCTTGACGGCAAGATTATTGCAACGGTTGAGAATTACAGCGTCAAGGAAAATGCACAGAAGCTTTTGGAGACATATCCCGACGACGCGAAGCTTGTTCAGCTCGTCACCGATATGCTCCATTACGGCGCGGCGGCTCAGACCTACAGAAACTATAAGACCGATGCACTTGTGACAAGCGGCGTGACGGGACTTGGAACACCCTCCGCGGACACTGTAGCCCCCACCGCTACCGATGTGGAGCTCGATACCTCTACCGGAATTGCCAAGTTCACGGCGGCGGGTGTAAGATTCAGCAATGTAAATATGATATATGTCAAGCTTAACACCACCGAGAATGTAACGCTTAAGGTAAACGGCAAGGATGTCACCCTGACGGATACCACATTCTATACCGACGCCATCTACGCAACCGGCTTTGACGATATCTACACCTTCGAGCTTTACGAGAACGGTGTGCTCGTTCAGACCTTGAAGTACAGCGTAAAGTCATACGTTTACGCCATTAAGGACAGCTCAAATACCGCTATGGCAGTCCTTGCGAAAGCGTTGTATGCATATGGCATATCTGCTAATGAGTATTTAAGCTGAACAATATAAAAACGGTCCTCCCGAATTTTTCGGGAGGACCAAATTTATTTTTTTGAGCCGCTCGCGGAAGATAAGCATTTTAACCATTTTATTATTGACACGGCACCGCTGCAGTGGTACAATAATAGAAAATTATAATCGAGATGGATATAAGCATGGAAAACATAAAACGCGTGCTCAGCTTTACTCGCCGAGCCATAGATGACTATAAAATGATACAGGCGGGGGACAAGATAGCCGTCGGCGTGTCGGGCGGCAAGGATTCGTTGACGCTTTTATGCGCTCTCGCTGAGCTTCGTCGGTTTTATCCCGAGCCGTTTGAGCTGGTGGCGATAAATATAGGCATGGGACTGCCCGATATGGATTTTTCGGGCGTCATTAAGCTGTGTGAGCAGCTTGACGTACCTTACCACAGCATACCGACCGAGATATATAAGATCATTTTTGAGGTGCGCAAGGAATCCAACCCCTGCTCGCTGTGCGCCAAAATGCGGCGCGGGGCGCTCCATGCGGCGGCAAAGGAGCTTGGGTGCAACAAAGTGGCGCTGGGGCATCATTTCGATGATGTGGTCGAAACATTTATGCTCAACCTGTTTTTCGAGGGCAGGCTCGGCTGCTTTCAGCCCGTAACGTACCTGTCGCGCCGCGACCTGTATCTTATCCGCCCCATGATATATATGCCCGAAAAGGATGTCAGATATTTCGCCAACAAAGCCGAGCTGCCTACAGTGAAGTCGACCTGTCCCGCTGACGGCGAGACCGAGCGGGAAGAGATGAAAAAGCTGCTCGCAACGCTTGAACGGCAAAATCGCGGCCTGCGTTACCGTATTTTCGGCGCTATCCAGCGCGGCGGCATCGACGGTTTCCGCGAGTTCGGTCGCATGAGCGGTATGAAAGATTACGATGAAGAATAATAAAAACACCGGCTTCGCCCAATTGGACGAAGCCGATGTTTTTATTTTATTAATTTTTGCGCGCGCTTTACATATTCCTTAAAGCGCTCCTCGTCGCGCACCTTGTTGAACCACTCCCAACCGCGGCGGGCAGAAAGGACGTAGTAAGGCATATCGGCATCGATGTCGATGGTGTTTTCATATGCGACGGGCTCACGTGTGCCGTCGGGGTAGAGCAGACAGCATTTGCCACGAATGAACTTACATCCGCCGAAAACAAACTCGTTTCCGATGTTAAGCAGGTCGCCGTCTTTGAAGGTGTCCCACTTTTCAAAATTTGTCAACGCCAGTTCAAGGTATTTATACCCCTCGTCAAATTCCTTTTTGCCAAAATGTGCTGCTGAGCGTATGAGACAGAACCACGCGTAAGTGCCTACCCAGGCGTCGGGAATACCGTTGCCTTCGCCCATTGCTTGCATAATATCCATTTTGAATTTGCACAGCTCCACGGAGCGCGGCGCGTTGCCGCGATTGTGGGAGGGACGCGCGAGATAATGCAGTAACAGATGGAAGTTGTTGGCGGCGTGCTTTGCGTGACTCTCGGCCCGCTTGCCCTCCTCCCAAAGCTGATTTTCTATGACCTCGCCCTGAATGGAGGCGTATTGAGTCGTGGGCGCGGGGATGTGGCGAATGCCCGTGCGGTCGGTGAAGACCACTATGTTTCCGTCATCGTCTGCAATATAAGTGTATACAGCGGACGCTTCAAAGCCGTCGGTCAGGTCCAGCGCGTCGTAGCGGCGCATCATGCCGTCAGAGAAAGGCATATAACCCTCGCCCACACCCACGTACTCGGTCAGCTCATAGACCGCCTGCAGAGCACCGCCGCAGTAGTCGTTGACAGTGCGTACAATGCCAATGCCGGGGGCGAAGTAATATACCTTTTTGCCGCCTCGGTATGCCCAGCCGTCTGCCATGCCCTTGATGTCAAGTGATACTTTGAGACAGTTGTCAAACGTACCTGCTTTTGTGGTAACCGTGCCGCCATCCTCGCAAACTATTTGGGTTTTAATTATCTTTGAGCCGTTACCAACGTATTCAACGATTGGAGTCGCACCGACTCGCCACTCATCCGACCACAGACACTTGGTGGCATCCTGCAAAAGATCGTAAACGTCGTTGCAGAGCAGGGGAGTTTCGGCATTGCCAAAGTCGCCCATGTTTTTCAGTTCAAATGACCAGCGCGGGTCACGGTAGAGTGTTGTCTCGCCTTTTTTATTTGAAACCACTCCGCGTTCAAAAAAGTTCCAGTGACCCGTGGCGGTGCGCTCGCTGTCGTCGCCGTGTGTGGCAAAAATTCTGCGCGCCACCGAGCAAGCCGCCTTGGTGTGAGCCTTTTGAAGGGGTGTGACAGCCAACGCCTCGGCGCGCTCTATGGCATGGGATACGTCGCATACGTCACTGCCGTCAAAATAGTCGTTGCGTATCTGCTGTATCATATCGAGCCAGGAGTTGTCGTCGTAGCCGAATCTTTCAGCGCTGTCAGCGCAGGTGATGATGACGCTGTCGCCGTCATCGAAGGTCACCGTCAATTTCAGATTTGCGATAACGTGCTCGGGTGCGTACTCGGACGCATATTCCCACGTGTTGCCTGCAGCGATGGGCAGAAGTCCCTTGCCGCCGACTACGTTGTAGGACTTGAGCAATCTCGCCTCTGAGAGTCCGCCGAGAGTATGCTCGTGCTTGACGATGCCCACGCCGTCCTTGTAGTAGCTTTTGTAGGTCGATATTCCTTGCCGATCGGAGTGCTTGGTGGTCCAAAGCTGACAGCCCTCAAACGTTCCTGCAGGGGTATCGACAGTCACATTGTCGCTCTCAAAGGTCAGCGTAGTGCCGTCCGAGCCGGTGTGCGTTTCGCCGAGCGATATGTCTGCAAAGAATTTGCTGTCGCAATAGGAGGCGTTACGGATAATGCCGGTTACTCGCGGGTCAATGGACTGCATCCAGCCCTCACCGTTGTAATTGGTTTTCCAGTAGCAAAGCTTGCCGTCAATGTAACGCAGCTTGTGGGCAGAGGCGTTCATATAAAAGCTTTTTCTGTTTTTGTCCTTGTATTCCTCCGAGGCGCTTTTCTCGGCGATTTCACGGGCAAGGGGAGTGAGGGCGTAATATGTGTCGGCAGGAGTCAGCAGCTCGCGTACTTTATCAAATGCCGCACTGCCCTCGTCTGCCTTTTTGTGTTGGAACAAGTATACTCCGAGCCAGAAGTATTCCCGCGCCAGCGTCCTGACAAAGCCTTTTTCCTCAAGATAGGGTATCTGCTTGTCACGGACGAAGTTTGTTTTGGCGTCATTGTAAACCTGTGAATCCTCACGAGCTACGATAAACTCCATTACCTCTTCGTTTTTGCCAAGCTCTGCCGCCTCTTTTATGCGGGCGAAAAGAGCGTCGTTTTTGTCGCCGGGCAGCCACCACCAGCCGCGCATGAGCACGTCAGCCATGGCGTGGTATTTGTCGCCCGATTCGGGCAGGTCCTCGACCTCGGCGAGCACGTCCCGGTAGATGACCTCAAAGCCGTCCTTGTTGTTTCTCAGTTGCCAGAGCTTGAGCTCCTCAACCTTTTTCATAACTTTTTGTACAAGTGTGTCGTTCCATTTTTCATTCATAGCACAAAGTTCCTTTCTTATCCGTTTTCTGCCGTCGTGAAGCTGCCATTTGACCGTGCCTACGGACACCTTCATCCTGTCCGCGATATCCGCTATGCTAAGCCCCTCAAAGTAATGAAGCTGAATGATGGTCTTTACCTTGTCGGGCAGCTTGCCGATGCTTTTGCGCAGCTCATTCTTGTCTTCGGACAATGCATAAAGCTCGGCAGGGTTCTCGCTTTGCTCTGCAGTGATATTAAGGTTATCCACCGTGTCAAGCGGCATAAAGTCGCGCATACGCGTTACTGTGTTCAGCGCACAGTTTTTAGCTATCCTGCACACCCACGCGCCGAACTTTGACGGCTCCTGCAGGGTGTTGAGCTTCATCCATGCCGTGACAAACGCATCCTGTGCCGCATCCTCCGCCATAAAGCGGCTGTGAGTGACGGATGCCGCTGCAGATATAACTGCACTCTGGTATTTGACCACAAGCGTCTCATATGCGCTCTGGTCGCCCGCCAGCGTCAGCATGACCAGCGTTTCGTCTTTTTGATTGCGATCGTGCATTATGCATCCTCCTTGTTTTGGTGTGCGAAAATTTTCGTTTTTTAAGCGCTTGTCTTTTAGACACGGATGATGGTGAAAAGGTTGGGTAAGAATGAAAAATTTTTAAAAATATTTTTTGGAACGACTTTCAGTACAATTTGCAGTTCGCGTAGACCGCTTCTGCCTGCTCCGTCATGATGCGGGGAGTGACGCTTGGCGGGTCGCGGTATATGATAAGCGGTGGCGTCAGCTTCAGGGAGGGGGACGCGCCGAGCTTGGCTTCAACTAATACTATAGATGGAGCGGTGTATGCGTCCGACTGAATAAATGTCATTCGTTTGGGCTCCAGCTTGTGCGCACGCATTGCAGCAAGCAGGTCTACCAAACGATCCGGGCGAAATACGCAATAAAACTTGCCTCCGTATTTGAGCAGTCGTGCCGCTGTTGCGCAAAAGTCATCTATCCCGCCCGACTCCTCGTGGCGGGCGATGGTCTTTATGTCGTGAGCACAGCGCTCGCCGTGCCCGCTTTTCATATAAGGAGGGTTTGAGAAGACGACATCGTATGTGCCGTTTTTATCCGCGGGGATGGTGCGGATATCGGTGCCGTACTGCGTTATCAGCTGGTCCATGCCGTTAAGCGCGATATTTCGCCCGCCAAGCTCCGAAAACTCTGCCTGTATCTCGTACGCATCTATGTGGGCAAAACGCGCTCTCGCGGCGCACAAAAGGCTTATAATACCCGTTCCCGAGCCGAGCTCTGCGGCGCGCGCCTTTTTTTCGGGACGCATGAATGCGGCGAGCATATAAGCATCTGTGCCGAAGGTCAGCCCGTCCTTTTTTTGAATTATACGTATTTTTTCGTTGACCTCGTCTAGCCGTTCATCGGCGGCGAGGGAGGGGAGGTTTGTCATGATATTCTTCCGTTCTGTATATAAAAATAAGGGGTGACACTGTGTGTCACCCCGACGACGTCGGTATGTACCCGACTTACTCTGCCTTGGGAGCTCCTACGGGGCAGTCGTCAGCGCAGGAACCGCAGTCGATGCAGGTGTCAGCGTTGATAACGTACTTGCCGTCCTTCTCGCTGATAGCCTCAACAGGGCAAGCATCTGCACATGCACCGCAGCCGATGCACTCGTCAGCATTGATCTTGTAAGCCATTTCAGTTACCTCCAATAAATTTTACAGTGATATTATATCATATACCGTCGGATTTTGCAACGGATATTTTAATATTTTAGAATGAATTTTGCGAATTAGTTGTCACCTTTTTCCTCGGAGTCTGTTTGTGGGATGCTGGGACGCGAGATGACGGTAACATCATCTCGGTGGAAGGACTTTATAACGGTATTGTCTTGCTTGTCGCTGATTTTGACGCGTATCATGCCGGAAAGCGGACTGATCTCGGTGACAACTCCGTTGCCCTCAGGGGTCTTGACTACCGACTCAACGGGCGGAGTTTTGCGTATCTCCTCCTCATAGGTGTCGTTTTCGTAGCGCAGACAGCACATAAGTCTGCCACAGGTTCCCGAAATTTTATTGGAATTGAGCGAAAGATTCTGCTCCTTTGCCATTTTTATTGAGACCTGAACGAAGTCAGAGAGAAAGCTCGAACAGCACAGCGCACGTCCGCAGGCGCCGAGTCCTCCGAGTAGCTTTGCTTCGTCACGTATGCCTATCTGGCGCAGCTCGATTCGTGTGCGGAATACAGACGCCAGGTCTTTTACCAGCTCGCGGAAATCGACGCGCCCTGCCGAAGTGAAGTAAAACAATAGCTTTGAGTTATCGAAGGTATATTGCGCCTCGACAAGCTTCATGTCAAGTCCGTGCTTTGCCACCTTTTCGAGGCAGATCTCAAACGCTTCTTTTTCGCGCAGACGGTTGTTGGCGTTGTGCGCGGCGTCCTCCTCTGTGGCGATGCGGATAACGGGGCGAAGCGGCTGAACCGTGTTTTTTTCGGCGACAAGGCAGTTTGACATCCACACCTCACCGTATTCGGGACCGCGTGCGGTCTCGACTATAACATATGTTCCGCGCGCGACCTTCATGTCACCGGGGGCAAAATAATATACCTTGCCCGACGCACGAAAACGCACGCCCACAACCTCTACGGAGGGTTCGTCACTCTCGGCGGGTGAGGGAAGCGCTTCGTTTTCATAGTCAAACGCGGAAAAATCGGGGTCGCCGATTTTGACCCCGAGATCCTGCACCGGAGCACTGCTTGTGTCGGGGGTATCAATGAATATAACCTCGGACGGAGCCTCGTTCTGATCAACAAACGAGCTCACATAGCGCGCAGGTCTGCCCGCAGACACGCGAGATGTGTGCTGTTGTGATGCGGATTGCTGATCTTGCGCGGCAGACTGTGACTGCTGCTTTGGCTGATTTTGACGGTTGCCTTGGTGTTGCTTTGGGTGATTGTTTTTCTGATGGTGCTTGCCGCCCTGACGGTCATGCCGCGGCTGATAGCTTTCGGTTTGCGTGGTCTCTGACGATGTTTCGCCGGCTGCCTCTGCGGAGACGGTAGTGGGGGCGCTTTCGACGTTTACCTCGTGCTCTTTGGCCTGTGTGGGATGCGGACGGCGATGGCGGTTGTGTTTATTGTATCGCCCGTGATTGCTTGATGCGGCGGGCTTGCTGTTTTGCTTGTTGTCTTCCATTTATATCGATCCTTTCTTTTATACTTTGATCATGTTGTATCATGCTGTAAGCGCGGTAAGTGTAAGGCGAAGGTTTGCATTGCGGGACAGCGCGTCGATGGCATCGCTGACCTTATTGTAAAGCGCAAACAGCGCCGATGTGGTAAATCGGTATGATATATCTATTGCATCCTCTCGGTCGGTGTAAAAGCAGAGCGGTGCAGATTCGGTTTTCTTTAACAATATCAGGTCGCGCAGAGCGGTGGATATGGCGATAAGCTCGGGTATGACCTCGTCGCGCTTGGTTGAAAAGTTTGCTATCAGCTCCAGCCTTGCTTGCTCCGAGGCAGGGCGGGCGAGAGTTTTAACGAATTTTTCAGCGAGAGCGTGCCTCTCCTCGCTCGGCTTTTGCCGTTTTGGATCGAGAAGCGCGAGCGCTTTTCCTATACAGCCGTCCGCATCGCGCAAAAGCGCCGCATATTGCTCGGACGATGCGGCAAGTGAGACCGCGCGGCTGTCGTGAGCGCGAATGTATTCGGACAGCAGCTCGTCCGTCACCGGCTCCGTGCGTATGACGGGGGCGCGTGAGCGCACCGTTTCGAGCATTGACGCCGCGGATGTGCATATCAGAAAGAAAACAGCGTAGCTGTGCGGCTCCTCCAGCGTCAGAAGCAGTGCGTTTTGAGCCTGTTCGGTCATAGTATCCGCCGGGTCGATGATATATACCTTGTATTCAAAGTCGTTTGGCACTACCATAGCGTCGCTTCGGATAAAGCGCGAGGCATCCACGCCGATGCTGACGCGATCACGCTCTGGTACGATGTGCATGACATCGGGGGTTTTGCCATCGAGTATTTTACGGCAGGCATCGCATTCAAGACAAGGAAATTTGTCGGCACTGCGGTTCTGACAGGACAGAGCCGCGGCAATGTTGAGCGCCAGCGTGCGCCGCCCGCTGCCCTCGCGACCTTCAATAATGTAAGCGTGGGACAGGGAGGAGGACAGAACATCATGAGCCAGACGGGCGCGAAGCGCCTCGTTGCCGACTATATTAGTGAAATATTCCGCCATTGCCCGGCCTCCCGATAATAATACTCGTATTATTATAACAGATTGAAAAGTTAATGTCAATAAGTCGCGCGCAGAGGAGGACAAAATTTATTTTGTATTGTTGTTTTGACGAATTTTTCAACTAAAATAATTTGTCATAAAACGGTGGAATGATTGACAGGCAAGCGGATGTATGATATAATAGATATTTACAGAGAACCGAAAAAGGAGGGGGAAGACATGTCCGAAAATCAAAAAAACAGCCCGCGAGACGATGATCTTGACCGCTTTTGGGATATTTCGTCGCTTATGCCGAAGCCGCGCCGAGCGCCGCAAAGTCGTCACCCTGAATCGGTCGAGGCAGTCGAGATATCTCTCGATGCGCCCGTGTCCGAACCCAAAAGCCATGCCGAAGACGGGTCGCGGGTTCAGTCCTCGTCTCTGACAAGACGAGAAATCTCTCCCTCCGTACAGATGAAAAAAGACAGCGATGTGTTGGTCAAAAAATTCATACCGCCGCACACCGCCGATGAGCTTGACAAAGCCCCGCCGCCTGAGGATGAATATACTCCCGAGCATTCGCTCATACACCGAGTCCGCGTCTTCGGCAAGGGCGGTCAGTATAACTATTACGAGCAGTTTTTAAGTCACGCCCAAAGAATAGCGAGACTGCGGGGAAATGAATGCGAGCACGTCAGCTTCTTTTCCTATGTTCCGCAGTTTTCACAGCTTACAAAGCCACAGCTGAATTGGTATCTGTGGTGGCGCGAATGCGTCTGGAGCGGCAAATATCTGCCCACCGATTTCAGCTACATCCTGCTGTATATATACGAGATAATAAACACCGCGGGACACTCCAATCCTGCGTGGGGACAGCGCCAGCTTTGCTTCATTTGGCGGGAATACCGCCGCAATTATCCGCGGCTTGACCGCCTGCTCGGCGATTGGATATGCGATTTTTCACTGCTCAATCATCTATCCGCGCCCATCGACTTGATTGCCGATACGGTCAGTGAGGCGTTGCCATCCTGCACACTTAAGGAATTTTATATGGGCGGCGGGTACAGCCGGGCAGACGGCCTGCCGAGTACCATGCTGCTCACATTTTGCTCAAATCATAGCTATAAAAGCAGCAAATTTTATGTAAGTGACTCTAAAGAGCTGTATGACACCCACATTCCGCACGCGCTTGAAGCCGTGATGGATAGGTTTTCGTCCTCCGACGGAAGACTGATGGCAGGGACGGGAATTGAGGACAGCCACATGGTGCGGGATGCGTATTCGGGCGCGCTGTGCTCGTTTGTCATTCGCAAGCGGCTGGAGATAGACTATTCCTCATTTTCCCGCTCGTACGAATTGCGCTTTATAGTTACCGATGTCGTTAAATACGCCGAAAACAAGCTTCGAGCCTATCTCGGCATCAAGTCGCGCTTGAGCGTGTACTCGCTGACACCCGAAATGCGTAAGTGCATCGACGAATATTTTGCCACCGCTCTGCCGGGACGCAAAAGATCGGAGCCCGTGCGGGAGGAATATGAAAAGCTTTATGACGCACCGCGCGCACAGCTTTCACCCGAGCATGCCGCGCAGATAGAGCAGACATCCTGGGAGACCACCGAGCGGTTGATAGAGGCATTTGAGGAGTCGGCCGAGCAAACGGGCGAATGTACCTCGATGCCGTTTGATTTACCCGCACCGATACAAGATGCTCCCATGTTTGTGCCCGACATTTCAAGCGTTACCAATGCACAACAGGGCACAAGTGCGCTTGCCGAAGCACTGGGCGAATATCTTGATTTCGTGCGTCTTGCCGACGCGCACGATTTCGCGGCACAGCGTAGGTATGCCGCAGGGCGGGGAGAAATGCTGGAGCTCGTAATTGATAAAATCAACGAAATATCCGTCGAGGTTTTCGGGGATGTGATACTTGAAGAGGCTGACGGCGGCTATGTTCTTATACAAGAATACAGAAAGGAAATTTTCCATGACTGATATAAACACCACGCCTGTGGTTCCCAAAAGAATACTGAATTCACTGCTTGCGTCGGTGTCTGCGGGCGTTGTTCCGCGCGCGGGAGCGCCGTATATCGCTATCGGCAGACGGGATGAGATCGCGGCGCTGTTATCCGACCTTGAAACGGTAAACGACGGCGGTGGAGCCATGCGTTTTCTTATCGGACGTTACGGAAGCGGCAAAAGCTTTCTCATGCAGCTTATTCGCGGCTATGCCCTGGAGCGCGATTTTCTGACTGCCGATGCAGATCTGTCGCCCGAGCGGCGTCTTTACGGCAGCGGCGGCAGCGGCGTTGCCACTTACCGCGAGCTGATAAAAAATCTTGCCTCCAAGTCATCTCCCGACGGCGGGGCACTGCCCAAGATACTTGCCCGTTGGATAAGCGGCTTGCAAAGTGATCTGATGCGCTCGGGCGCGGATGTCTCGGACGCGAATTTTTCAAGTCGGCTCGGCTCTAAGATAACGGACGAATTGCGGGAAGTTGAATTCCTCGTGGGGGGCTTTGATTTTGCCCGAGTTATGACCGAATATTATCGTGCTTATGCAGAGGGTGATGAGTCACGCAAGAGCGCCTGCATTCGTTGGCTTCGCGGCGAATACGCTACCAAGACAGAAGCCAAGAGCACGCTGGGCTTTGCGGTTTCGGTCATTATTGATGACGACAACTGGTATGATTTTATCAAGCTTTGGGCGGCGCTCGCACGCCGCATGGGCTATCGAGGCCTTGTTGTTTTTATCGACGAATGCGTCAACCTTTATAAGATCACGCACCGCGTCAGCCGCGAGAACAACTATGAAAAGATACTTGCCATGTTCAACGACACCTTGCAGGGCAAAGCGCCGGGACTTGAGATAATTCTGGGAGGCACGCCGCAGTTCCTTGAGGACACGCGGCGCGGTCTGTTCGGCTATGAGGCGCTTCGCAGTCGCCTTTGTGACAGCCGATTTGCACTTGAGGGGTATAAAAATCTTATCGGCCCGGTCATACGCCTGCGTCGCTTGACGGACGACGAGCTGTTGGCGCTCATTACCCGCATAACCCGTCTTTACGCCCAAAATTACAATTGGACGCCGCGCATTACCGACGAAGAAATGGTTTCGTTCTTGAATATTTGTCTCGACCGCGCGGGGGCGAATTCCATGATAACGCCTCGCGAGATGCTTCGAGACTATATGACGGTGCTCAATATTTTGATGCAAAATCCCAATGCGTCATTCTCTGATATTGTTGGAAGTGCCGTTACGCTCAAAACCGTAAACGATGACGACAAGCCTGCACTTGAAAACGCATCAGATGCCAAAGCTGATCACAAAAACGAACTTGCTGGCAAATTCAACCCAGAGGATATTGATTTTTGATGCAGAGAGGAGCGTGGTATTATGACAGACGCCGACAGAATATTTGACCGTTTTCCCGATTTTATTCGCGAATTTATTTACGCACATTCCTGGGACAGCCTGCGCGGTGTACAGATGGCGGCGGCTCATACCATCTTTGAAACGGATCACGATTTGCTCCTGACCTCCTCGACCGCCAGCGGCAAGACCGAGGCGGCATTCTTTCCCGTGCTGACCGAGCTGTATGAATTTCCGCCGCAAAGCGTGGGCGTGCTTTATATCGCGCCGCTGAAAAGCCTTATCAACGACCAGTTTGCACGAATCGACGAGCTGCTCGATGAGAGCGGTATCCGCGTCACGCACTGGCACGGTGACGTGGCGGCATCGCATAAAAAGAAACTGCTCGAGCATCCCGAGGGTATCTTGCAGATCACGCCCGAATCGCTTGAATCAATGCTTATAAACCGCTCAAACGATATCGTTCGTCTGTTCTGCGACCTTCGTTATGTCATTATCGACGAGATACACACGCTGACGGGCACCGACAGAGGAAACCAGATCATATGTCAGCTTGCCCGCATCGAAAGGTTGATAGGGCATTGCCCTCGCCGCATAGGACTGTCGGCGACCGTAGGAGACCCGTCGCTTGCCGCATCGTGGCTGTCGGCGGGAACGGGGCGTGTTACCGATGTACCGTCCTTTGGGCAGGAAAAACTTCGTTGGCGACTGGGGCTGGAGCATTTTTATCTTCAAAATCAGAACGAGGATCAGACCGCCACTCCCGCAGATACCGACGGAAAGGGGCAATATGTTGCCGAGCTTGACGCGGGGTATGAATATATGTATGACTGCGTAAAGGATCGCAAGTCACTTGTATTTTCAAATTCGCGCGAGGAGACCGAATATCTTTGCGCCACATTCCGTCAGATAGCGGCGCGCAGAGGTGACCCGGATGTGTTTTTGATACATCACGGAAATCTGTCCGCTTCAATTCGCGAGGAGGCGGAGCTCAAAATGAAGGACGAGGATGTTTGTGCCGTCACCTGCGCGACGGTAACAATGGAGCTTGGCATAGATATCGGCAGACTCGAACGTGTGCTTCAAAATGACGCTCCAAACTCCGTTTCCAGCTTTCTTCAGCGGCTCGGACGTTCGGGACGACGCGGCCAGCCCCCCGAGATGATGATGGTATTCCGCGAGGAGGATCCGTTGCCCAACACGCCACTGCCACAGCTTTTGCCGTGGGGACTGTTGCGTGCCATCGCGATCATACAGCTTTATATAGAGGAGCGCTTTATTGAACCGCCCATAACGCGCAAATTGCCATTCAGCCTTTTGTTTCATCAAACGCTCAGCGTGCTTGCCGCGTCGGGCGAGCTGACGCCCCGTCGCCTTGCCGACCGTGTGCTGTCGCTCCCGCCATTCGCCGAGGTGACCAAAGAGGACTATAAAGTGCTCATTTTGTCCATGCTTGAAAACGCTTTTATCGAAATGACAGACGAAAAGGGGCTTATCGTAGGCCTTGCGGGCGAGAGGTTGTTGCGCTCGTTCAAATTTTACGCCGTATTTAAGGACAGCGAGGATTATACCGTGCGTTGCGGCTCGGATGAGATAGGCACCATAACAACGCCGCCTCCCGTCGGTGACCGTTTTGCACTTGCGGGCCGCGTCTGGGAGGTCGAGGAGCTTGACATCAAGCGTAAGTTGATATATGTCAAGAGCGTCGAGGGCAAAATGGAGGTGTCCTGGCCGGGTGACTACGGTGAAATACACACAAAAATTCTCGAGCGTATGCGTCGAGTGCTTGCCGAGGATACGGTCTATCCCTACTTGAAGCCCAACGCTGCGCACCGCCTCGAGGTGGCCCGTCATCTGGCGCGCAATACAGGCATGCTTGAACATTCACTGGTGCATCTGGGCGGATATTCGTGGTGCCTTTTCCCATGGTTGGGCACGCGCTCCTTCCGTACATTGCGCAAATATATCGCCCGCGAGGCAAAGGATTTCAAGCTTTCCGGGCTTGAATTTGAAGGCTGTTATTACATGACCTTCCGAATGGAACGGGGAAGTGACTATGAGTTCATTAAATTCCTCGCCGACAAAGCGGAGCGTGAGGGTATCGACTGCGAGTCGCTGGTCGCTTCGGGAGAACTTCCTGTGTTTGATAAATATGATGACTATGTTCCGGGCGAGCTTTTGCGCCATGCTTATGCCACAGACAAGCTGCGCGCCGATGAGCCCGAGGCTCGATTGCGCGATATGCTTGCCGAGTTTTGAGAATTAATTAAAATATTAACGCAAATTTTTATATTTCATCCCCGCAGTATTGCTTATGTTGCAATACCGCGGGGATTTTCGTCGATATTTGCCAAATTTATGCAAAATCCGATACATTAAAATGCAATAAAACAGTATTGTGGAAATAAAACGCCCAAAATGCGAAATTTTCTTAATAATACTGCCACGCTTCGACATGGTAATATATAGATGTTATGTATAATATATATACAAATATTATCATTTTTAGGAGCAGATCATGTTAGAGAACAAAAGCTTATACGGCGTGATGAAAAAGCATTTCACACATGTAAGAGGAAGACGGTTGTTGCTGGAGGGAAGTGCCCGTGTGCTGGCGCAAAAGGTAAGGTACAAAATGTATTATGTTGAAGCGGATGGCGAGAAGATGTACCAGCTGTGCTCGGTTTATGGTCATGACCGCGCGGAGTGTTTCGTTTCCTGTGATAGAGCGACGGCGGACAAGATATTTTTTTCATTGCTTCGTGGGCGTGTCACGCCGTGCAGCATGGTATATATCGTCAGTGAACTGGTGCCTGATACCGAAAATCATGTGCTAATGGGGGTGTGAAACAAAATATTGTGGTGTTTTGTAAAAAATATACTTTACAAATGGCAGATATTGTGTTATTATAATAAATAAGAAAATATCGCTATTACTTATGCCGCTTTGCGCGGCGGAATGGAGATTTTTATGAAATGCCCTGCCTGTGGACATCCGGATAGCAAGGTTATCGATTCCCGCCCCATTTCTGATGGTAGCAGTATCAGAAGAAGGCGCGAATGTCTTGTCTGTCAGAAACGCTTTACCACGTTCGAGATGATAGAGTCTGTTCAGATAGTTGTCATTAAGAAAAACGGCTCCAAAGAGCTTTTTGACCGCAACAAGCTACTCAGCGGTGTTATGAAGGCATGTCAAAAGCGCCCTGTCAATGACGATGAGGTCGTCGCCGAGATCGAGACAGAGCTCCAAAACTCACTTCGCCTTGAGGTTCAATCCAAGGAGGTCGGTGAGATGGTCATGCAAAAGCTGAAGAAGCATGACGAGGTGGCGTATGTTCGCTTCGCCTCGGTTTACCGTGAATTTAAGGACGTAGATACTTTCCTTGCGGAGCTTACCGAGCTTAAGCAAAAAGCAGAGACGCAAAATATAGGATAAATGAGCGTTACATGGAATCCGTGGCACGGATGCCAAAAATACAGCGAGGGCTGTGCGCATTGCTATGTTTATCGCATAGATAGCGTCAGCGAGCGGGACAGCCGCGAGGTAAGCCTCAACGCCGCCTTTACATATCCCGTTCAACGCGGGCGGACAGGCTATAAAATAAAGTCGGGGGAGACAGTCTTTACCTGCCTTTCCTCCGACTTTTTTATCGACAGTGCCGACGAATGGCGACGTGAGGCGTGGCACATGATAGCCGAGCGCCCCGATCTTAATTTTGTTATTATAACCAAACGTGTTTTGCGCATTGCCGAGTGCCTTCCAGATGACTGGGGCGATGGCAGCGCGTATTTACATGTTCGCATTGGCTGTACCTGCGAAAACCAACGACGTGCGGACGAAAGATTGCCCGTGTTTCTGTCGTTGCCGCTACCGCACCGTTTTATCGTGTGCGAGCCTTTGCTTGAGCACATAGACCTGTCTTTGTATCTTGACGGGCGCATTGAAAGCGTTTCGGCGGGCGGCGAATCGGGGCCGGAGGCCCGAGTGTGCGATTACGGCTGGGTGCTGTCCCTTCGTGATGCTTGCGCCGCGGCGGAGGTCGCGTTCAGCTTTCATCAAACGGGAGCACGTTTGCGCAAGGATGGTAAGATATACAATATACCGCGCCGTTATCAGCATGAACAGGCACGCCGCGCCGACATAGATATCAATAACTGAAAATCACCTGTTTGTCAATGACAAACAGGTGATTTTTGTATACCGAAACTCACCGGCAGTGCCGTGGTTCGAAAAAGCTTTAGCTATGAGTAAATTATATATCCGAGCAAAGCGAGGATACATAATAGCCTTCTCTGCTGGAGAAGGCTATTATAAACGGTGGTTATGACTCAGCTAAGAAACGGAAGCGGGAAAACCTGCAAAAACAGTGTTGATACTATAATAAGAATAATTAAAAAACCAAAATTAAATGCCGAAAACAGCATCACATATTTGAAGGTATTCTGCGGTTGATGCGAGGTGAATTCGCGGAATGTGATCAGGCTGGCGAGCGAGGCAATGAGTGTCCCCGCACCTCCGATATTGACGCCAACGAGCAATTCGGGATAGTTGGTTGTAAACTGTGAGAGCAATATCGCCGATGGTACATTGCTGATCACCTGACAGGAAAGCGCCGAAACCAACAGCGTGTTTTTATCAAGCAATCCCGAAAGAAGCGAGCTTATTGCGTCGATGCGCGACATATTGCCTGCGAAGATAAAGAAGCAGACAAATGTAAGCAACAGCGGATAATCCACCTTTTTTAGCGCGTCGCGGTCGACAAAAAGCAGTATAGCGGGGATTATTATAAGTCCGGTCCAATAAGGCACCGAGCGAAAAACAATGGCGATCGAGTATGCGAACAGCACCAGATACAGCCATGTGCGTCCGCGTGGAAGCGAGATGTCAGTGTCGTCACGCAATGATATGGGCACCTTTTTGATCGCCAAACAGCAGAGTGTGATAAGCAATACCGAAACGCAGAAGGGAATAAGCATAATGCCCATAAAGCGACCGTTCGGTATGTTGAATTTGGAATAAAGATAAAGATTTTGTGGGTTTCCGAATGGGGTGAGCATGCCACCGAGGTTTGCGGCGATATTTTGCATTATGAAGGTAAAAGCCATGTAGCGCTCACATCCGGTGGAGGAGAGCAGTATGTAGCCGAGTGGCAGAAAGGTAAGGAGCGCCATGTCATTCGCGATGAGCATGGAGCCGATAAAGGTTATGTATACCAGTGCAAGTATCGCCGAGCGCATATTACCCGTGAGCGAGACGATACGGCGGGCAATAAGCGTGAAAAAGCGTATGTTTTTGAGTGCGCAAATGACCGCCAGCGTGCAAAACAGGCAGGACAGCGTGCGAAAGTCGAAATATGATATATACTCGCTGTCGGGCGGGACGATGATGGATGTGATGAGCGCAAGCAGAATTGCTATAGTCAGCACCGTATTTTTACGAATAAATGTTAAGATCGCGTGGAGCAGATCGCGTACATGATGATGCGGCGCATGTATCGGAGGGCGGTGAGGCGCCGCGGGAGTATGATTCATTATTATAACCCCTCGAATAAAATATATTTTACAACAGTTACATATTGTATCACCAAACGATAACTTTGTCAATGTACAGTACAACAGTATTTTGGGGTGATTTAAGACAATTTACATTAACTTTTGACATATAAATAGTGCAATTTTGCTTCTTGACAATCGCCTGTAACAGGTGTATACTATTGGTTATCAATAATAACTTTAAAGAAGGATACCTATCATGACAGATTTTCTCGCCATCGCACTGGCGCTGATATTCGGTCTGCTGTTTACCCGTTTGACAAATTTGCTCAAGCTTCCCGACGTAACAGCTTACCTCATCGCCGGTGTTCTTATCGGTCCTTATTGCCTCGGTCAGCTTGGCATTGAGGGATTGGGCTTTACTACAATGGAATCTATTGAAAAGGTCGGATTTATTTCGGAGACCGCATTGGGCTTTATTGCCTTTGCTATCGGAAACGAATTCCGCCTCTCACATCTAAAGGAAACAGGCAAGCAGGCGACCATTGTCGGCATTTTACAGGCGGTCGTTACAACACTTGTGGTCGATGCAGTACTTGTCGGTCTGCACTTTGTGCTTGGCGACAAGCTGCCTCTTGAAGCCGCCATCACGCTCGGTGCCATCGCGGCGGCAACCGCTCCCGCAGCAACGCTGATGGTAGTGCGTCAGTACAAAGCTAAGGGGAAGCTGACGGATATTTTGCTCCCCGTTGTCGCGCTTGACGACGCGGTGGGACTTGCGATATTCGCGGTTTCGTTCGGCATCGCCGAAGCAATAGCGGGCGGAAGTGTAAGTGTACTGTCTATCGTGCTTGAGCCGCTTATCGAGATAGTCGGATCTCTTGTGATGGGAGCGCTTCTCGGCGCACTGCTTACACAGCTTGAAAAGCTGTTCCATTCCAACCGCAACCGTACCTCTCTTATTACAGGCTTTGTGCTTGTGACAGTGGGACTTTCGATGCTCAAATTTGAGATCGGAGGAGTACATATCGGCTTCTCGTCGTTGCTTGTTTGTATGATGCTCGGTTCGGTTTTCTGCAATATGTGCCCGCTTTCCGAAGACCTCATGGAGCGTTCGGACAAATGGACAGCCCCGCTTCTCGCGCTGTTCTTTGTGCTCAGCGGTGCAGAGCTTGAGCTCAGTGTGTTTGCGGATGTCGCGGTTGTCGGGATCGGCGTTGCGTACATACTGTCCAGATGCCTTGGTAAATATATCGGTGCTTACAGCTCCTGTGCATTGGCAAAAACAGATGCCAATGTTCGGAAGTATCTCGGTGTCACACTTTTCCCGCAGGCGGGAGTGGCGCTTGGTATGTGTATTACAGCGTCAACGCTTCCGTGCGGCGCCTTGATAAGAAATATAATATTGTTCAGCGTACTTATCTATGAGATAGTCGGTCCTATGCTGACAAAGATATCACTGATGAAAGCAGGCGATATCCACGATCAAAAGATAGACCGCCGCGAGCATCTGCTTCAAAGCAAAGGCGTAAAATAAAAAATCAAGCTCGTCGAAATTTTCGACGAGCTTGATTTTTACTTATGCAAGCCTTATGCTTTGCCAAACTATATTGTCGGCGTGCTCACAGCACACGGCGGCGCGATACCCGGATAGGCAATACTCATAAAACACAGCGTTATTGGGCGATTTGGTCGACAGCACTTCAAAGGAGGTCAGCGGGCAAGCGGCAATGCCGTCTCCCGTCAGCTTGACGTAGCTTTCCTTGAGTACCCATATTCGCACAAACTCTGTTTGAGCATCGTCGGACATGTAGATATGCTTCTGTTCATCGGAGGTGAAAAAACGCTTTGCAACCGATATATGCGCGCCTTGAATGCGTTGTATATCGCAGCCTATCGGAGCGTCGGCAACCGCACACATGACCATTTCTCCCGAGTGCGACAGTGAGAAATGAATGTTCGGGTAGTCGACAAGATAGGGCTTGCCGTGCTCTGCACGCTTGACGGCGGCGGCCCTGGCATCGATTCCGAATACGGCAAGTGCCGGAGCTAAAAGCAAGCCGGCTCCGGCACTGAGTAGTTTTTCTTTGTTACTTTTTATGCTGTCTGTTATCTCGCGACGCCAGCGAGGCAATGAGCTGTAAAGCTCACCGCTCGCTGCAACGTCTTGAAGCGCGGAGACATTACCGAAAAATACTTTGATCATTCTTTTTCGTTATCGGTGCTATTTTCGTCGGTGGGATCTTCGTCGTTATTCTTTTTCTTCACGATCAGTATGATGATGCAAACAAGACCGGCAATATCGGCGAGTACATGAGGTACTACCCAAAGCAACCAGAAGGGGAATGCGCATTTTTTGCTGTCATCTCCGGCGCCTTCAATGGTGAAATCGATCTCGCCGTCACCGTCCTCGGTTTCAACAATAAGTGTATGATCGCCCGGTTCAATGGGGGTGACGGGGTGAAGCGTGATTTCCTTGCCGTCGGGGGAAAGTGTGTATTCGTCTTTTGTAAGTGGGCGACCGTCTACGGTTATGATAATAACGTCAGTCATATCGCTGTCGCTGATAAAAGTCGGATTTTCATTGTCGTCCCCGTCCTTGCGATCAAGGTCGATAGCAGGCTTATCCGGTGTGGTGGGAGTAGGGATGGTTGTGGTGTCAGAAGCGCCCGGAGTTGTTGTGTCATCGCCGCCGCCCGAGGGAGTTGTGATCACGGGATCGGGCGCCGTTGTAGTCGGTGGTGTGACAACAGTAGTATTTTCGGGTAATTTTGGAGCAAGCACCTTGCCGCAGACTGTACAGGTTTGAGGCGTTGTTGTGGTGGCAGGCTCGCCGGCTATATGGCTTGCATGCTCGCTCTTTGTGCCGCAAACAGTGCACACCTTCCAGTGTTCAGTCTCGCTGATCTGCCAGATGCTCCAGGTGTGTCCCGATTTTGTGTTTTCAATGGAAACGGTGTCGCGATATCCGCATTGTGTGCAGTAGCGCGTCTTGGTTGCATCGGTCGTGCAGGTGGCGTTGTTATCGTTTGTATATGAACTATAAACATGAGTGCAACGGTATCCGCAGGTGGTGCAATCGCCTGCGGCATCGCAGGTGTGACCTGCTACGTCAAATTTTTCGCCGCAGTCGCATACTCTCCAGTGCTGGGTCTTGTCCTTTTGCCAGGTGGAGGAGGGGGTATGGTTGACCGTTATTTTTACTTCGTTTGAATATGAGGTTCCCGCGGCGTTAGTCGCGTAGTAGCAAATGGCGACACCGTTGTATGAGCAATCGAGTGTGGTGCTCGGGTCAAAATCAACATAGCTTGTTCCGCTGATATTCTTTATTTTCCACCCCTGCGTTGTTACGGGGGAGCCGTAGGTCGAGACAGTGGGTGCTGTCAGAGTGAGCTTTTCACCGCGGTCAATCGCTGCGGGAGCCGTGATCGCGCCGACCACTGGCGGCATAGAGGTATCGATGACTGTGATGGTTATTTTGGGGTCAGAGGTAGTGTCGCCGTAATCAAGCACCAGCGTGGAGGTGCCGAGCGGCAACTTGTCAAGACCGGTCTTGGTGAGCGTGATCTTATCGCCCGAAACCGTGAAATCGGTGCCCTCGGTCAGCTTTTTTGTGCCAACTGTGATAATGCCGGAGAATGGATAGTCTCCGTCGTTTTTGTCAAAGGACACGGTGGTTGGGACGGCACGGTCGTACTTAAGCGAATCTGTCTTTACTGTGGGTGCTATGGGGTCGCGCACCGTGACGGTAACACTGGCGCTGGAGTTTGCGGTTGCTCCGTCGGTTGCCGCGAAGGTGTATGTGTAGGTGCCGTTAACGGATGTAGGTATCTTATAGGTAAGCGAATCGGCGCCGCTGATCGGATCCCCACCGTTGACGTTCCAACGGTAATTGGAATAGGGGGCTGTACCGCCTGTGATGGAGGCTTTGAGCGTGACTGTTCTGCCGCGCGGTATTTCAATGGATTTAAGTGATCCGGTCGATATGTCGGAGGAGATATCGATCGTCATTTCGGGATTGACCTTAAGAGTTAAGGTTTGTGTGTGATATGAGCTGCCTGCGGCTACCTTGACGGTGAACCCGTATGTCCCCGCTTTGGTGGGGGAGCCGGTGATGGCGCCTGTGGATGAATTGAGGTAAAGTCCGGAAGGCAAGCTCCCGGAAATGATGCTCCATTTGAGCGAAGATGATGTGCTTTCGGCCTGAAGCTTTACCCCCAGCTTGGTGTAGTTGACGCCTTGTGTGGTCTCAGGCAGGGAGGTGGTGGTTACATGGGGATCGGTATAGACAAACAGCGAGACACTTGAAAATGAGCTTGCAACGTCATTGCCCGTCGCATTGTCTTTTTCGGAGAACAGATATAATGTGTAGGTAGCTTCATTCAGCAAGGTGGGTACTGTCATGGATACCGAGCCTGACGCTGTGCCGGAATTCTTCAACTTACCGTAATAAAGTATCTTGCCGGTTTTATCAGCAAGTATTGCCGATACATATTCATCGGTGCCGACTGTGGCGCCGGAATATGTAAACTCCAATGTACCGCCTATGACGGTTGATGCGGAGGTTTCATATACCGAAAACGAGCGGGAAGTGTCCAGCACGGTGTTCTCGGAGAGCGTGCCGTCGGACGTACCTACGGCAGAAAGTGAGCCGACAGATGTGCTCTTGGCATCAGGTGCCGAGACAAGCAGTGTGGAGCCGTTTCCAAATTGTATTGCGGGTTGTGCCGCCGCGACGGGCAGCAGCGATACCGCGAGCAGAGTCGACAGTGCGACAATCGTGAGCACAATTAAAATAAATTTGTTTTTTTTCATTCCTTGACCATGCCTTTCCTGGTTTTTTACAATATTAAATAATGGCCGTATCCGTGCACGGGCGACGGCGTGGATGATTACTGTGTAAGCTTGTTTGTGTACCCCGAAAAACGGAAATGTTTTGTGGGTATATTATATACTCATTTATGAAAAAATTCAAGAGGTTTTCGCTAATTGAGGGGTAAATTTACAAACAGGACACAATATATTGTGGTACATTGACGAAACTGGGCGATAAGAGACGATTTTTTTGGAAATAATTCAGAAAAATCGGTTGACACCGCGACGGGGGTGTGTTATAATAATGTCAGGTAATAAGAGGCGCGTTGTAACTGACGGTTTTTATAGGTGGAGCACCACCGAGGAGCGACGAGCCAATGCTAAATGCCGACCGTCTGGGCGCACTTACTTTTTATAGGCAAGTGCGCCCTTTTGATTTTGAATTCATATCACAAGGAGTTAAAATTATATGAAAAAAGTTGCCATTATAATGGGAAGTGATAGTGATACACCAATAATCCGCAAAGCTGTCGACATCCTCGACACTTTTGGTGTCCCTTATGAGGTACATGTTTACTCTGCACACCGCACGCCCGTTGAGGCAAGAGATTTTGCACTCGGCGCTCGCGACGCGGGCTTTGGAGTCATTATAGCTGCTGCCGGGATGGCGGCGCATCTTGCCGGCGCTATCGCGGCTAATACTACATTGCCCGTGATCGGTATACCTGTAAATTCCGGCAAACTCAGCGGTGTTGACGCCCTGCTTTCTACAGTCCAGATGCCTTCCGGAATTCCTGTGGCGACTGTGGCTGTTGACGGCGGTGCCAATGCCGCTTTGCTGTCCATAGAAATACTTGCCGTTGGCGATGCTGCTCTGGCGGAAAAGCTTGATGCTCGCCGCCGCGCAGACCACGATGCGGTTATTGAGAAAAACAAGACAGCCGAACAGGAATTTAATAAATAACATTGAATTTCTCGATCGGAACATAAAGCAAATTTTCAGATAAGGAACTTAAATACCTATGGGTGGATTTTTTGGTGTTACTTCGCGGCGCGATTGTGTCGCAGATGTATTTTTCGGGGTGGATTACCATTCGCACCTCGGAACACGACGGGGAGGCATGGCCGCATATGATCATGAACGCGGCTTTCAGCGGGAGATACACAATATCGAAAACTCGCCGTTTCGTACTAAATTTGATACAACGCTTGATGAAATGAAAGGTAATTCCTGTATCGGTTGCATAAGCGATACTGACCCGCAACCCTTTCTTATTCGCTCTCATCTCGGTGTTTACGCCATTACCACAGTCGGCTCGATCAACAATGCCGATGAGCTGATAGAACGATTTTTCGACCACGGCGGAAACCACTTTGAAGCAATGAGCGGCGGGAAGGTCAACGACAGCGAGCTTATTGCAGCACTCATTTGTGCGGGCAATACAGTCGCTGACGGCATACGCCTGGTGCAGGATCAGATAAAAGGCTCTGCGACCATACTTATGATGATGGACGACGGATCGCTAATTGCCGCACGTGATAAGGTGGGACGATTGCCCGTCATGATTGCAAAGGACCACGATGGATATTGCGTCACATTTGAGTCATTTGCGGCAGAAAAACTTGGATATGAGGTTGTGCGTGATCTCGGTCCCGGAGAAGTTGTGCGTTTGACTCCCGATTCGATAGAGGTACTTGTTGAGCCGGGAGACAAAATGCGCATATGTGCGTTTCTCTGGACTTATTACGGTTATCCCAACTCAACATACGAGGGTGTAAACGTTGAGGTCTCGCGTAACCGCAACGGCGCCATTCTGGCAAAAGCAGATCAAGCGGCAGGCATCGCGAATGAAGTTGACTCGATATGCGGTGTTCCGGATTCGGGTGTTCCGCATGCCGTGGGATACGCAAACGAGGTTGGAGTACCCTTTGCACGCCCCTTTATCAAATATACACCTACTTGGCCGCGCAGCTTTATGCCGCAGAGTCAAACACAGCGCAATAAAATTGCGAAAATGAAAATGATACCTGTCAACGACCTCATCGACGGCAAAAAGCTGTTGTTCGTGGATGACAGCATAGTCCGCGGAACACAGCTCAGAGAAACTGTCGAATTCCTTTATTCGCACGGTGCTAAAGAGGTGCATATGCGCTCGGCTTGCCCGCCGATAATGTTTGGCTGTAAATATTTGAATTTCTCACGAAGCACCTCGGATATGGATCTTCTGGCGCGCCGTACGATACGCGAGCTGGAAGGTGAGGAAGGGGACAAGTATATAGCCGAGTATTCGGACAGCTCCACAGAACGCGGCAAACGCATGAGATGCGAAATATGTCGCAAGCTGCACCTGTCGTCGGTTGAATATCAGTCGGTCGACGGTGTTCTGGAATCCATAGGCATAGACCCCGAAAAGGTGTGCACCTATTGTTGGACAGGCAAAGAATGATATCAATTTGAAAGGAAATATAAAATGGATAAGAGTTACAGCGCAAGCTATGCCGCTGCCGGCGTCGATATTACTGCCGGATACCGCGCGGTCGAGCTGATGAAAAAGCATGTTGCAAGAACAGTCATACCCGGTGCCGATGTTGATATCGGCGGATTTGGAGGCGTGTTCGTGCCCGCAATTGCGGGAATGGAAGAGCCGGTTCTCGTCAGCGGAACCGACGGCGTCGGAACAAAATTGAAGATCGCCATGATACTTGACAAGCACGATACCATCGGTATTGATGCGGTTGCCATGTGTGTGAACGATATTGTTTGCTGTGGCGCGGCACCGCTGTTCTTCCTTGATTATATAGCTTGTGGTAAAAACTATCCCGAAAAGATAGCCGCCATAGTCAGCGGTGTTGCCGAGGGGTGTGTGCGCGCAGGCTGTGCCCTTATCGGCGGAGAAACGGCAGAGCATCCCGGCATGATGCCCGATGACGAATATGATATTGCGGGCTTCTCTGTGGGTATGGTCGACAGAAAGAATATGATAGACAAAAAGCGCATCGGTGCCGGCGATGTTATTATCGCACTTCCGTCCACCGGTGTTCATTCCAACGGATTTTCACTCGTCAGACGCGTGTTCAAACTGGAGTCGGCAGACGCACAAAAGCCGCTCGAAGCTCTCGGCGGCAGAACACTGCTGGAGACTCTGCTCGAGCCTACCGCAATATATGTCAAGCCCGTGCTTGAACTGATGAAAAAGGCTGATGTTCGCGGCGTTGCTCACATTACGGGCGGCGGATTTTATGAGAACATCCCGCGTGCACTGCCGGATGGTATTGGCGCTGTCATTGATAAAAAGACATTGCGCATACCTGCCATTTTTGATATGCTGGCGCGCGAGGGAAAGGTCGACGAGCACGATATGTTCAACACCTATAATATGGGTGTTGGTATGTGTGTGGTAGTTCCCGAAACAGATGCCGACGCGGCTATTGCAAGCCTGAGGGCAAACGGCGTCGATGCTTACGCCATCGGTAAGACCGCGGTCGGAGACGATATAAAGATATGCTGAAGACACTTGGCAGAGTGTTCTCGCTGGGGATTGCTGCCGGCATCATGATAGGTATAGGTGGGTGTGTTTATCTCGCCTGCCTTGACGGAAGCTTTTTCGGCAAATGTGTGGGCGCATTTATGTTCGGCGTAGCTTTGCTTTCGATATGCACCTGCGGAATGTATCTTTATACGGGCAGAATATGCTATCTGTATGAGAACCATGATATGACGGGGGTTCTGTCGCTGATAATCGGCATACTCGGAAATGCCGTTGGCGCGGTGGCGGTAGGTCAATTGACGCGCATCGCACTTCCCGCCGTTGCCGAGAGGGCACAGCCACTTGCAGTGGCAAAGCTTGGCGAGAACTGGTACACGGCGCTTATTCTCGGTGTGCTGTGTAACATACTTATATACGTTGCCGTGCAGGTGTACAAAGCGCGCGGTACGGTCGTCGGTATCATGATTTGCATCCCGACATTCGTACTGTGCGGCTTTGAGCACAGTATTGCCGATATGTATTATTTGAGCGCGGCTAACAGCTTTTCACTCAATGCGTTGATATTTATACTTATAGTTATAGTCGGTAATACAGTTGGCGGTCTGCTTATGCCGGGACTGCTAAAGCTTGGAGGACTGAACAATGACAAAAAATAAAGCAAGGATAGCCGTGCTCGTATCGGGCGGAGGAACAAATCTCCAGGCGTTGCTCGACGCCGAGAGAGACGGTATCATTCACTCGGGCGAGATAGTGTTGGTCATATCCAGCAAGCCCGGCGTATATGCGCTTCAGCGCGCCGCGAAGGCGGGTGTGCGCGGAGAGGTTGCAAATCGTCGCGAGCTCGTAACTCAGGACAAATTTGAGCAACGCATACTCGAACTGCTGGAGCAGAATAACATCGATCTGATAATACTTGCAGGGTTCATGAGCATTTTGAGCGAGGATTTCGTCTCTCGCTATCCTCGCCGCATCATAAATGTGCATCCCTCGCTTATCCCCGCTTTTTGCGGAGAGGGATACTATGGATTGCGCGTACACGAGGCGGCGCTGGAACGCGGCGTTAAGCTGACAGGCGCTACGGTGCATTTCGTCAATGAGATAGCAGATGGCGGAGAAATAATTTTTCAGCGCGCGGTCAAGGTGCAAAAGGGCGACACGCCCGAAATATTACAGCGTCGTGTAATGGAGCGGGCGGAATGGATACTGTTGCCCCGCGCGGCGGAAAAAGTAAGCAAAGAAATAATAAAAATGAAATAAGGGAGAATTTGAAAATGAACAACTATAAGACTCGTGACGTGGGTTCCGTCCTGCGTAAGAACAGCTACCCCGGACGCGGTATCATCGTCGGTCAGTCCAAGAACGGCAAGTATGCGGTAACCGCGTATTTCATTATGGGCAGAAGTGAAAACAGCCGCAATCGCGTTTTTGACGATTTCGGCGATAAGGTCATGATATATCCTCACGATGCTTCCAAGGTCAAAGACCCCTCGCTCATTATTTATTCTCCCGTGAGAAAGCTGGGCAAAAAGCTGATAGTTACCAACGGCGACCAGACCGATACCATTTACAATTACCTCGAAGAGGGTAAGACGTTTGAAGAGGCACTTGAAACGCGTTGCTTTGAGCCGGACGAGCCCAACTTCACCCCCCGTATCAGTGCAATGCTTGATTTCGAGGACGGCTTCAAGTACAAAATGAGCATTCTCAAGAGCGCAGACGAAAAGGGAAGCGCTTGCAACCGTTTTACATATAACTACGCTCCTGTAAGCGGCGTAGGTCATTTTATTCACACCTACAACCGTGACGGCGATCCGTTGCCCTCTTTCACGGGTGAGCCCGAGCGAGTTACAATACTCAACAGCATCGATGCGTTTACCACAAAGATCTGGGCAAATCTTAATGAAGAAAACAAAATCTCTTTGTATGTGAGATACACCTCGCTTGCTTCCGGCCGCTCCACTGTAAGAGTTATCAACAAGAACAAGAAATAAGCACATCACAAAACAATAAAGTTGCAAAGGAAATTATTCAGAAATGAAAGAATTCGAACTTAAATACGGCTGTAATCCCAATCAAAAACCGTCCAAGATATTTATGAAGAATGGCGGAGAACTCCCGATAGAGATACTCTGCGGACGTCCCGGATATATCAATTTTCTTGATGCTCTCAACGCATGGCAGCTCGTTCGTGAGCTGAGTCTTGCGACGGGCAATGTTGCCGCAACATCGTTCAAGCACGTAAGCCCCGCAGGTGCCGCTATCGGCCGTAAGCTGAACGACCGCGAGAAAAAAGCTTGCTTTGTCGATGACATTGCAGGTCTTGACGATTCTCCGCTTGCTTGCGCATATGCCAGAGCGAGAGGAACCGACCGTATGTCCTCCTTCGGAGATTTTATCGCACTCTCCGATGTTTGTGACGAGACTACCGCTTCGATCATAAAGCGTGAGGTTTCCGACGGTATCATCGCTCCCGGCTATACCCCCAAGGCGCTTGAAATACTCAGCTCAAAGCGCAACGGCGCTTACAATATTATTAAAATAGATCCCGATTACGTTCCCGCTCCAATTGAGCATAAGGACGTTTTCGGTATCACATTTGAGCAGGGCAGAAACAATTTCAAGATCGACCGCGAGCTGCTCACAAATGTAGTAACTGCAAACAAAAATTTTACAGATGACGCTATAAATGATCTTATTCTGTCGCTCATCACACTCAAATATACCCAGTCCAACTCGGTTTGCTATGCGCACGGCGGTCAGACGACCGGCGTCGGCGCAGGCCAGCAATCGCGTATACATTGCACAAGACTTGCCGGCGGTAAGTCCGACAACTGGTTCTTGCGTCAGGCTGACAAGGTTCTTGACTTGCCCTTCAAGGCAGATTGCGGACGCCCCGACAGAAACAATGCTATTGACCTTTATATTTCGGATGAGTCCGAGTATCTGCTTGCTGACGGTATGTGGCAGAGATACTTCACCTGCTGTCCCGACGAATTTACTCGCGAGCAAAAGCGCGCATATCTCGATACCATCAAGGGCGTTGCCCTCGGGTCGGACGCTTTCTTCCCGTTCTCGGATAATATCGAGAGAGCATACCGCTCGGGCGTCAGCTTTGTAGCTCAGCCAGGCGGCTCGGTACGCGATGACCTCGTTATAGAGGCTTGTAACAGCTTCGGAATGGTGATGGCATTTACCGGAATGCGTCTGTTCCACCATTGATCACAAAACAAAAAGTTCTACAACTTATTAAATAATAATTTTGCAGGTGTAATATGAATATACTTGTGGTCGGCGGCGGCGGACGCGAGCACGCCTTGATCAAAAAACTGAAACAAAGCGAAAAAGTTACTAAAATATACGCACTTCCCGGCAACGGTGGCATAGCCGCCGATGCCGAATGTGTAGATATCGGCGCAAAGGATATTCCCGCTATCGTGGATTTCGCGGTCAATAACAGCATTGATTATGCCGTCGTTGCGCCGGATGATCCGCTGGTGCTCGGCGCGGTAGATGCGCTTGAAGAGAAGGGCATTCCTTGCTTTGGCCCCCGTGCCAATGCCGCTATCATCGAAGGCAGTAAGGTTTTTTCAAAAAATCTTATGAAAAAGTACGGTATACCTACTGCGGAGTATGAAGTATTCGACGATATGGATGCGGCGCTGAAATATCTTGAAACAGCCCCCATTCCCACTGTCATCAAGGCAGACGGCTTGGCGCTCGGCAAGGGTGTTATCATCGCGCAGACACGCGACGAGGCAAAGGACGCTGTTCGCTCCATGATGCAGGATAAGGTTTTCGGCAAGAGCGGAGACCACATAGTTATTGAAGAATTTTTAACGGGACCCGAGGTCTCGGTGCTTTCGTTTACCGACGGCAAAACGGTGGTTCCCATGATATCCTCAATGGACCATAAGAGAGCGGGGGACAATGACACGGGGCTTAATACGGGCGGCATGGGAACCGTTGCTCCCAACCCATATTATACAGAGGATATTGCCAAGGTCTGCATGGAAAAAATATTCCGTCCGACTGTCGATGCCATGAATGCCGAGGGTAGAAGCTTTAAGGGCTGTCTTTACTTCGGTTTGATGCTGACACCGAAGGGACCCAAGGTCATTGAGTATAATTGCCGCTTCGGAGACCCCGAAACGCAGGTGGTGTTGCCGCTTCTCGAGTCCGATCTGCTGACGATCATGCAGGCTACTACAAACGGAACGCTTGCCGGGACCGAGGTCAAGTTCAGCAGCAAAAACGCATGCTGTGTTATCATGGCATCCGAGGGATACCCCACAAGCTATGAAAAGGGCTATGAAATGACGGTGCCCGATGATATTGCCGATTCTGTTTACGTAGCGGGCGCTACGCTTAAGAACGGTAAGCTTCTGACAAACGGCGGCCGTGTGCTCGGCGTTACATCGGTCGCGGATACACTTGAGGATGCAATAAAGCTGTCCTATGGTAAGGTCGAAAAGATAAAATTCGGTAACGCATATTACCGTCACGACATCGGAAAACGAGCACTTGAGGCTTACAAGGAGTAAAAAACACATATGGTTTACAGAATATTTGTTGAAAAGAAAAAAGAGCTTGCACACGAGGCAAATTCGCTTTATTCCGAGCTTAAAAATCTGCTCGGTATTAAGAACCTGACCTCTGTTCGCATACTTAACCGCTACGATGTGGAGAATATCCCGGAAAAGCTTTTCGAAGATACTGTCTCATCGGTATTTTCGGAGCCCCAGCTTGATATTGCAACAAGAGAGCTTGAGGTTGCCGAGGGCACTGTTTTTGCGGTCGAGTATCTGCCCGGTCAGTTTGATCAGAGAGCGGACAGTGCAGCGCAGTGCATACAGATAGTTTCCTGCGGTGACCGCCCGTTGATCCGTACCGCAAAAGTATACGTTCTCGGCGGCGAGCTTAGAGCAGAGGACGTAGCGGAGATCAAAAAATATGTTATCAACCCTGTTGAGGCGCGTGAGGCGAGCCTCGACATGCCTGAAACACTCGTCGCCGAATACGATATACCAACGAGCGTCGCAACGCTCGGCGGCTTTTGCCAAAAAACAGATGACGAGCTTGCCGATATGATCAAAACTCTCGGTCTTGCTATGGATATCGATGATATCAAATTCTGCCGCGAATATTTCGCGAGCGAGAAGAGAGACCCCACTATCACAGAGATTAGAATGATCGATACATATTGGTCGGATCACTGCCGTCATACTACGTTTTTGACTACCATCGACAATGTGGCCTTTGAGGACGAGCTACTTGAAAAGACCTATAAAGAATACCTTGCCACAAGAGAAAAGCTGGGCAGAACAAAGCCGCAGAATCTCATGGATATAGGTACACTTGCAGGTAAGTATCTCAAAGCGACGGGTCAGCTTCGCAAGCTGGACGAGTCCGAGGAGATCAACGCCTGTACCGTCAAGATGGAGGTCGAGGTCGACGGCGTTAAGGAACCGTGGCTGTTGCTGTTCAAAAACGAAACGCACAACCACCCCACCGAAATCGAGCCCTTTGGCGGCGCGGCAACCTGTATCGGCGGCGCTATTCGCGACCCGCTGTCGGGACGCTCCTATGTTTACGCCGCAATGCGCGTTACTGGCGCGGCTGACCCCACTGTTCCCGTTTCCGAAACCATCAAGGGCAAGCTGCCTCAGAGAAAGATAGTTCAGACTGCGGCGGCGGGTTATTCCTCTTACGGTAACCAGATCGGACTTGCAACCGGTATGGTCGACGAGCTTTATCATCCCGGTTATGCGGCAAAGAGAATGGAGATAGGTGCCGTTATCGCGGCTACTCCTGCGGCGAATGTTCGCCGCGAGTGCCACGAGGACGGCGACGTGGTCATACTTCTCGGTGGACGCACGGGACGCGACGGTATCGGCGGCGCGACCGGCTCCTCAAAGGCGCATGACTCTCACTCGGTTGAGACCTGCGGCGCAGAGGTGCAAAAGGGTAACGCGCCTGAGGAAAGAAAGCTGCAGAGACTGTTCCGTAACGCCGAGGCGTGCAGAATGATAAAGAGATGTAACGACTTTGGCGCCGGCGGCGTATCCGTTGCTATCGGTGAGCTTGCTGACGGACTTGACATCGACCTCAATAAGGTTCCCAAAAAATATGAGGGACTTGACGGCACCGAGCTTGCAATCTCCGAGTCTCAGGAGAGAATGGCGGTCGTTATAGAAAAAGAAAATATTGATAAATTTATGGCGCTTGCCGATAGCGAGAACCTTGAAGCTACCGTTGTTGCGCGCGTTACCGAGGAGCCTCGCCTGCGCGTTCATTGGAATGGCAAGACCATCATAGATATCTCCCGCGAATTCCTCAACTCCAACGGCGCGGAGAAGCACATTGAGATCACACCCGCTAAAACCGCGGATTATGCAAAAGCACCTGTCTCTGACTTTGCTGAGGCCTATAAATCGCTTGTGGGCGACCTCAATGTCTGTTCAAAGCGCGGTCTTTCCGAGAGATTCGACTCCACTATCGGCGCAGGAACTGTACTTATGCCGTTTGGCGGCAAGCATCAGAGAACGCCCATTCAGGCAATGGTGCATAAGATCTCGGTTGAAGAAAAGCATACCGACAACTGCTCCTATATGTCTTGGGGATATAACCCTTATATCGCAGAAAAGTCACCTTATCACAGCGCATATCTCGCCGTTGTTGAGAGCGTTTCCAAGCTTATCGCGTCGGGTGCATCCTATGAAGACGTTTATCTGACCTTCCAGGAGTATTTTGAAAAGCCCCTGAAGGACGGAAAGCGTTGGGGTAAGCCCTTCTCGGCACTTCTCGGCGCGTTCCGCGCACAGGTCGAGCTGGGTATTGCCGCTATCGGCGGTAAGGACTCCATGAGCGGTTCGTTCGAGCAGCTTGATGTTCCGCCCACGTTGGTTTCCTTTGCGGTTACCACCGGTAAGACCGACGAGGTCATTACCAATGATATGAAGGCGGCAGGGCATAAGGTGGTTATGCTGTCTCCCGAGTACGGAGAGGATAAGCTTCCCGTTGCAAGCTCGCTTATCGAGCTGTTTAACAAGGTTACGGCTTTGATGAGAGCGGGCAAGGTCTACTCCGCTTATACACCTACTTTCGGTGGCGTTGCCGAGGCAATCTACAAAATGTGTATCGGTAACGGTCTCGGATTTGAATTTGACAAGTCCATGAGCCTTGACGATATCTTCGGTTACGCATATGGATCCTTCCTGCTCGAGGTTGACTCCGATGTTGAGGGCAAGTCTGTTGGCGTGGTCACGAATGATAATAAGTTCACATATAACGAGCAATCCATATGCGTTTGTGATCTCGAGAAGCTTTATGAGGGCAAACTGGAGAGCGTTTTCCCTTGCCTTGAAAAGAAAGAAAATAAAACATACGAGAACTTCAGCTTCAAGGCTGAAAAGAGAAGTGCTCCCGCCCTCAAGGTCGCAAAGCCCAAGGTGCTCATTCCTGTGTTCCCGGGTACAAACTGCGAATTTGACACTGCAAAGGTGATGAGAGATGCGGGCGCCGATGCTAACATATTTGTTATCAATAACTTGACAAGTGATGGTATTTCAAGAAGCGTCGAGCGCTTCGCAAAGGAACTGCAAACCAGCCAAATGATATTCGTTCCCGGCGGCTTCTCCGGCGGTGACGAGCCCGACGGCTCCGGCAAGTTCATAATGGCGTTCTTCCGAAACGCACAGATCAAGGATGGCGTTCACAGTCTGCTGAATGACCGCGATGGCCTTATCTGCGGTATCTGTAACGGCTTCCAGGCGCTTATCAAGATAGGTCTTGTGCCTTACGGTAAGATAATAGATACCGATGAGAATTGCCCCACGCTGACATTTAACACCATCGGTCGCCACCAGTCTAAGCTTGTAAGAACGCGCATTGCCTCCAATAAATCCCCGTGGCTTGCGGCTACCGAGGTCGGCGACATTTATACTGTTGCCATTTCCCACGGTGAGGGTAGATTCCTCGCCTCGGACGAGTTGGTAAAACAGCTCGCGGCTAACGGTCAAATCGCAACGCAGTATGTCGATCTTGACGGCAACGCTACAAGCGATATCCGTTATAATCCCAACGACTCTGTATGCGCTATCGAGGGTATCACATCTCCCGACGGACGCGTGTTCGGTAAGATGGGTCACTCCGAGCGTATCGGCAAGGGACTTTATAAGAATGTGGTCGGCGAATTCGATATGAAGATGTTCGAGTCGGCTGTTAAATATTTTAAAGGCTAAAGCTTAAATAATCGCCGCCGCGTTGCGGCACGGCGGCGATTTGCTATGTTTATGCACACATCACAAAATAATAAAAGGAGCTACTAAAATGGCATATCTTTCGGATATAGAGATCGCCCAAGCAACTCCCATGAAACACATAACCGAGATTGCAAAGGTTGCGGGCGTTGATGCGAAATACATGGAGCAGTACGGAAACTACAAGGCAAAGGTAGATTACGCCCTGCTCAAGGACAGCCCCCGCAAGGACGGCAAGCTCATACTTGTTACCGCCATTACCCCCACGCCTGCGGGCGAGGGCAAGACCACTACCACCATCGGTCTTTCGGACGGATTGAAAAAGATCGGCAAAAATGTAGTCGTGGCACTCCGCGAGCCGTCTCTGGGACCGGTGTTCGGCATTAAGGGCGGCGCGGCAGGCGGCGGATACGCACAGGTCGTGCCCATGGAGGACATCAACCTGCATTTTACAGGTGATTTTCACGCCATAGGCGCGGCAAACAACCTGCTTGCGGCAATGCTTGATAACCATATCTATCAGGGGAATGAGCTGAATATTGACCCCCGCCGTATCACATGGCACCGCTGCGTCGATATGAACGACCGCCAGCTGCGCTTTGTTACAGACGGCTTGGGAGGCCGTGTCAACGGTGTTCCGCGCGAGGATGCTTACGATATTACCGTTGCCTCCGAGATCATGGCGGTGTTCTGCCTGTCCTCCTCCATTTCGGACCTCAAGGCGAGACTTTCCCGCATCGTTGTGGCTTACACTTATGACGAAAAGCCCGTTACCGCAGGCGATCTTAACGCGGTCGGCGCTATGGCGGCACTGCTTAAGGACGCCCTCAAGCCCAATCTCGTTCAGACGCTGGAGGGAACTCCCGCGTTTGTTCACGGCGGTCCTTTTGCAAATATCGCACATGGCTGTAACTCTGTCATTGCTACAAAAATGGCAATGAAGCTGGGTGACTATGCAGTTACCGAGGCAGGCTTTGGAGCAGACCTCGGAGCAGAGAAGTTCCTCGATATTAAGTGCCGTATGGCAGGGCTGACCCCCTCCGCAGTTGTGGTCGTCGCTACCGTTCGCGCACTTAAAATGCACGGCGGCACACCTAAGACCGAGCTGGGCACGGAAAATTTGGAGACACTTGAAAAGGGAATACCTAATCTGCTTCGTCACGTTTCCAACATTAAAAACGTGTACAAGCTGCCCTGTGTTGTGGCGGTCAACCGTTTCCCGACCGACACCGATGCCGAGATCGAGCTGGTTATTGCAAAGTGCCGAGAACTCGGTGTAAATGTTGTTCTCTCTACCGTTTGGGCGGAGGGCGGCAAGGGCGGAATGGCACTTGCCGAGGAGGTCGTAAGACTTTGCGAACAGCCTAACGATTTCAGCTTCAGCTACGAGGATGACCTCTCCATCGCAGATAAAATAAAGGCCGTCGTCACTCGCGTATACGGAGGCGAGGATGTCAATATCACACCTGCGGCGCAAAAGCAGATAGATCAGTTGACCGCGTTGGGATATGATAAATTGCCCGTTTGTATTGCCAAGACACAGTATTCTTTCTCGGATGACCCCACCAAGCTGGGCGCGCCCGAGGGCTTTACGGTCACCGTGCGAAACGTCAAGGTTTCGGCGGGTGCGGGCTTTATAGTCGTGCTCACCGGCGATATCATGACCATGCCCGGACTGCCCAAGGTTCCCGCGGCAGAGAAGATCGACGTTGACGACAACGGCAAGATATCCGGACTTTTCTGAAAAATAAAAAACAAAAGGCTGTCTATGACAGCCTTTTGTTTTTTATGTAACTTAGTCAAGCCACCAAATGTTGCCCTTTACGAGGACACAGATGAGGTCGATAAGCCACATGAAAGGGATACCAACGACCAACAGTACAATAGCGATTACCAAACCAACCATGTTGTTTTTGTCAAGGCTCTTGCAGATTCTGTAGACCCACCATATAATGTCGAGTGCGGGGATGCAAAGCAGGATCTTTGCTATCAGAGGCAGGTTGTCGATCGTTTCGATCAGTTTCTTCATTTTCGTATCTCCAAATGATTAATTTAGCGGTTATCCGCATTTATTATTATACTATGTGACGCAACATAAGTCAATGACATTTTTGAAAAAAGTCTTGTTTTCGCGCAGAAAACAAGACTTTTTGGTTATATAAGCGAGGTAATTATATTGACAACACCGCTTACCGCCATAACGCCGTAAACGGCTTTTTTCAGCATTGCGGCATTTAATTTTTTAAACACACACTTGCCTATTGTCGCCCCCAAGGCCATGCCAACTACACCGACCGTGAGAGCTATCCACACATTTACCGTGACAAACCCGGCGGACGCCTTGGCAATGATTGAGTTGATGTTTGAAATTATGAAAAACGCCGATAGAGTGGCGATATAGTCATTTGAATCCTTTTCTGATTGCATAAAATAGATGACCGCGGGCGGTCCCCCCATTGAGAATATGGCGTTGGTTATGCCCGAAAGTGTGCCTAAAATAAGCCCCATATACCACGACGGCTTGATATGCATTTTACTTGAAAAGAAAAAGAAGTATACGCTGAGCACTATCAGCACGATACCGAGCATCAGCTTAAGTGTCGTATCGGCTTGATCCTTTATAAGAGCAACGGTGACATATGCCGCAACAGTGCTGCCTATCAGCGGAAATATAATGTTTTTCCAGTGTATGTGACGGAACAGCGTAACTGCCACGGTGACAGATGTACAGGTGCCGAGTATGGACGACAGGACATTTGCCTCTTGATATGCCAGTATGTAGGGCAAAAAGGTCATGGCAAATATGCCGAAGCCAAATCCGGTAACACTTTGAATAAAGCTTGCTCCCAGCGCTATGATCGCAATAAGTATTAACTGATAGATCTCTATATCCATGATATAAGGTGCTTTCTTGGAATTGTACTTGACCTTGCAGACAAATACAGCTTATATATTATCATTTTTTTGCTTTTTTGTCAATCTCAAAAACATACAAAAGCTCCGCGGCATGCCGCGGAGCTTTTGTCAGGAATACATGGAGTTTGCCTGCATATAGTCGTATATCATTTTGCCATGCTGCTGCTCTTCTTTTTGGATGTGGTTGAGCGCGTTGCGCAGATTTTCGTCCTTAAATTCGAAAATGCAGGTGTCATAAAGACTCGAGGCGTGCTTTTCGGTTGTCAGAAGATCGGTGCAGAGAAAACAATCGGACTTTTTCTGCTCGTTCTCACCCGCGCCGTATGTGGCGGTGAAGGTGGGCATGGAGGTTGAGGATGCGCCTCCCATCTGAGGTGTGCCGCCATTTTCAATGGTGACGAGCGTATCAAAATGGGTCTGTTCGGTGTTTGCAATCTGATTAAAAAGATCCTTTAGCTGAGCATCGCACGCGGAGCTTGCATACTTGGTGTATTTGTCGATACAAAGCTTTTCCTGTCCTTTGAGATCCTTGATAAGACTGCTTTCTTTTTGTGTAAGCTGCATAATAATACTCCTTTTGAAAAAGATTACACAATTATTATGCGTGAGGTAGGTAAGGAATATTCAGTATAATATAAAAAAGGGGCTTGACAGCCCCTTTGATATTCAGTTGTTTTGATTTACTCGGAGTTCTTCCTCTTGGTGTGTCATATTAAAACGTACCTCTGTGCCCTTGCTTTCGACCATTGCGATCATTGCGTTGTAGATAGCCCAAAATTGGGGAAAGTTTATCCGTGTGTCGTGAACGCGAGACATGTGGTAATCATAGATGGAGACGGTGCCTGATTTTTCAAATTTAGTCACGTAATTTATACCCTCAAGGTAAATGTATTCGCCGTCCATTATTAAACTATCTACTTCCTCGTGCATATGCGTGGATGGGAGCGAGAAAAAGTCCTGAGTTTCCCAAACTCTTAAAAGTGATGACGTTTCTTGCGATGACAGCGTATAAGTAACATCTTCAAAAGTGGGGTTTGGCTTTATGGTGCTTTCGTAATAATAGCGCTTGTATATCAGTGTTCCTGTTCCGTCATGATGAACGTAAAAATCAATATAATGCAGTCCGCCAAAGGAAACATCTACTGTCAATCGGTATGCCTGTGCATAGGTTTCTTCTGCTACGAGCTGACGTATATCTGTCAAGCCCAGATTATATCTGATTGTATATAATGAATTTGCGGCACCTTCTATTCGTGCATTGGCTTTTTGGTTATCTATGGTTTTGGTAGGCCAGTTACCGTCAAGAATAATTTGAGGCGCATCGTGCTCGTATATTTCCTGCATCAATTCGTCGTGGATATACACCATGCTTGTTCTGATGGCGCGATCAAGCATCCAGGTGCCGTCTTCACTTTGGGTAAAGAAAACATATAACAGATTGTTATCCGGAGAACTGTATACTGTGTATAGATATCCGTCTTTTTCACGCAATATTTTGTTGCCGAAATAATATTGTACTTGAGCGAGTGTGCTGTCGATTATCGGATATGGGTATGGATTCCGGTCTGCAAGCTCTGCATCGTATTCAAACGGAGTTTCATTGTCAATGACAAGCTTATTGCCGTAAACGTAATCATCGTGTGTGAATGCCGGATGCTTTATAAATGAGAGGGCATAATAGCCGCCTGCAATGCACAGGGCCAACAATATTACGGCGCAAACAATGATAATAACCAATTTCTTGCGTGTCATAACGAAACCTCCTTTTATTGTTGATTTAATTATATCATATGAAATTGTGGCTGTCAACAAAAACGTCCCGCACCGTTGGGGGCGGGACATTGATGTTTTATCTGACTTCAAAAGCGAAAATGTGTGCCTGTGCACTTCCATAGGTATTCCAAAGAGAATCCGAGAAGTAGGTGGCGATAGGAATGAGGCGAACAGCAGTTGTGTCAACATCGATGTTTTCACGTATCATGCGCTGATGGTTGTCGCTCGTTTCATATACGGTCTGCCAGTTGCCGTTGTCGTCAAGCGCCTCGACGCGGAAGGATTTAAGCATGCAACGTGGGAATCCGAAGGTGGTGAAGTTATAGTCACGGCGACGGTAGAGCACGGTCGAAATATTTAACACGTCGGGATTACCGTCAGTGAATTCACGGTCAAGGTCGCTGTCGACTATCAGACGGAAAGAGGAGACGTGCGTCTTTTTATCGAATGTGTAAGTGATCGCGCGATTGCACATGCCGAAATAGCCGTTGTCATTGCCCCATATCTTGCGTTCCATGCCGTTATGAAGCACAGATGCGTCCCCCCAATCGGCGCTGAGCTTGGCCGAAAGCGACAGGGGAGAGATGGGACGCTTAAATCCAGGCAGGAAGCAGTCATCTTCCATGAGGCGGTTTTGTATCTCCGTGATGCGCGCGGAGCAAACCTCGCGCGGCAGCATTCCGTGCTGAACGGCGTCAGCTGCGGCGGTGCCGACAGCCTGGCCCATAACACCGCAGGTACCCATAACGCGCGTCGTGCTGAAGGCTATGTGGGTAGCGCTGATATTTCGTCCCGCGAACATAAGGTTGTCGATGTTCTTGGAGTAAAGCGCGCGGAGCGGGATTCCGTATGGCTCGGTGAGACGGCGCTTTTGCAGATGTCCCTCGCCCTGGGCGCTCATATAAAAGCCGCCGGGCAGGTGGTTGTCGATCTGCCATCCGCCGTATGCAACGGTGTCGGGGAACTGCCGGCCTGCCTCAACATCCTGCTGGGTGAGTATGTAATCACCGACATATCGGCGGCTCTCACGCTTGCCGGGCAGAAATCCGACAAAGTCAAGCTCCCAGTTGTCGGCCCCGTGATCGCCTTGGTTTTTAATGTGATCCCAAACGCCAAAGGCAATCTTGAGCAGCTCATCGCGCGTCGTTTCGGTGTCGCGCAGCGAGTCGACCATACCTCCGAGCTCTATCCAGTAAAAGTTTGTATTTATCTTATCGAGACATTCGTGCGGTTTGAAGTTCATTTCTTCGTCAGTGTGATATGTGTGCGCCCAAACGGGAGGTACATACTCGCACTTGTGATCGGTCTCATGCGCTTGAATCATGAGACTCATGCCCATTGTGTGGCGGTCGGCAACATCCAGTCCGAATTCTTCGCCAAAGGCGTCCTTTGCTTCGCGACCGACCATGTATTCGGCATCGGTTAATTCGGCAAGTATGCTGTCGCCTGAGCAGTCAACGAAGATTTTTGCCTCTACAGTGTGCCAAGTGTAGGTGGTAAGCTGGAATCCTGTAACACTCTCTATGTGACCGTTTTCGCTTTTTGCATCGCAGACAGAGCAGTTGAGAATAAGCTCGATGTTGGGCTCTGCCATCACTTTTCCGTAAAGAAGGGCGTCCCAAAGGGCAAAATTTCTGTCTTTGTTGCCATACATATTGTCGAGAAGTATCTCCTCCATGAGGCCTGTTTCCTGCAGATTGCGGACACGGCTGCCGGCTCCCGACACCCACATGCGTATCTCAGAGGACGAATTTCCGCCGAGCATTGGTCTGTCCTGCACGAGAACAACGCGAGAGCCGCATCTGGCGGCAGAAATCGCGCAAAAAGTGCCTGCAAGTCCTCCGCCGATGACGCAAATGTCCGCTTTGTGAAATTTTTCGTATTTTTGTCTCATACAAATTACCTTTACTTTCATTTTTTTATAATCTTTTTCGATTGCCTGTTGACAAATTCAAAAAATAGTGTATAATAATTATAAGGTTCACGCGATAGCAATTCAACCTGAATAAAGACAAAATATTGTAGAAATGTGATGCGATTATGAAAAACTATGTAAAACAGCACATCGAGCAAGGCTCGTACGGAGAAAATCCCGTGATGGCGGGAAATTCTTATTCAAGCGTTCATGGTTGGGCGGACAGGCTTATCCATGATAGTCTCGTTTTTTCGCACCGCGAAAACGATTATACAGATGAAACCTTTTACGAGGGATTTCACAGTCACGACTATTATGAAGTAGTATTTTATATTTCGGGCAAAGTGGAGTATGTTTGTGAAAACGACGTTTTCAAGCCTCTTCCCGGAATGGTTATTGCAAGTCTGCCGGATACTATGCATACCGCGCGCCTGGTTTCCGACAGTAAATATGAAAGATACGTATTTTATTTTAAGCGCGACTTTTTCAGCTATTGCGGAGAGCAGCTGTCATTGCCCGCATTCTTTACGGCTTACGGCAGTTACGGCGCATTGCAGCCCGATGAGGCTCTGTTTGAACAGCTTCGCACGCTTGCCGACGCGGCAGACCGTGCGGCGGCGCAGGGAAGTGCGGACGGCAGAGCGCTGGCATACAGCTATATAATTCAGTTCTTTGCGCTTCTCGGCGGTGAAAGTGATCTGGCAGTCCGTGTCAACGATAAGTTGCCCGAAAATGTTGCTCGCATCAAAAAGTACATCGATACTTATTATACTACCATTGAGGGCGTCAGCGAGATCGCGGCTTATTTCTTCTATAGCCGTGAGCATGCGTCAAGACTGTTCCGTCAGTACTTTAACATAACTCTGTCCGAATACCTTATGCAAAGACGTGTGGCGGAGAGCGCCAAGCTGTTGCTTGAGGGACAGAGCGTAGCACAGGCGTGCTATGCTGTCGGTTTCCGCAGTGTTTCATCCTATATCAATGCATTCCGCCGCATAACCGGCTGTCTGCCTTCTGAATATAAAAAGAGAAGATGAATAGCATATGACTTTTGCATTTGCTAAAACGAATGGGTTTGCATCTTATGAAAATGAGGTGCAAACCCATTTTTTATATCAAAAATTTTAGCACTCAGCGCATTCGAGTGCTAAAATTTACAAATCCGTCACAATTCATGCTATAAGTCTTCACAAATGGGGTATAAAATATATAACGTAAAAAAATCAATGCCAAAAGGAGGTATTGTTTATGAATACACAAAAACTGACACAAAAAAGCATAGAAGCCATTAACCGTGCGCAAAGCATTGCTACGGATAATGGAAACCGTCAGCTTGAGCAGGCGCATCTGCTGGCGGCGCTTGTCGAGCAGGACGGCGGTATTGCCCGCGAGCTTATAAAAAAGTGCGGAGCAGACCCCGTCGCGCTCGGTGAACGGCTGATGAGCGTTATATCAAACTATCCCAAGGTCAGCGGTGACGGAGGAATGTATCTGTCGCAGTCGGCGGACAAAGCACTTAACGAAGCCGAAAAGCTCGCAGAGCGCATGGGCGACGAATATATATCGGTAGAGCATATACTCATGGGTATAGTAGAATGCGCCGATAAAGACATAAAACAGCTATTGAAGGATTTTTCTCTGGACAAAAACCAACTGCTGTCTTCACTCAAGGAGCTTCGCGGCAACCGCCGCGTCACGGGCGATAATCCTGAGGATACCTTTAACGCCCTCGCCAAATACGGTACAGACCTTGTCGAACGTGCGAGAGCGCAAAAGCTTGACCCTGTTATCGGACGAGATGAGGAGATACGAAACGTTATACGCATACTTTCCCGTAAGACAAAAAACAACCCCTGCCTCATCGGCGAGCCCGGTGTCGGTAAAACCGCTATCGCGGAAGGCTTGGCGCAGAGAATAGTGCGCGGAGATGTGCCCGATAACCTTAAAGATCGCAGTGTATTTTCGCTCGATATGGGCGCACTTATCGCGGGCGCAAAGTTCCGCGGTGAATTTGAAGAGCGGCTCAAAGCCGTGCTTGAGGACATACGCAAAAGTGATGGCAGAATAATACTTTTCATAGACGAGCTTCATACCATCGTCGGCGCGGGCAAGACAGAGGGCGCTATGGATGCAGGTAACCTGCTAAAGCCTATGTTGGCGCGCGGCGAGCTGCACTGCATCGGCGCAACTACGCTTGACGAGTACCGCCTTTATATTGAAAAGGATGCGGCACTTGAACGACGTTTCCAGCCGGTTATGGTTGATGAACCCAGCGTTGAGGATACAATATCCATACTGCGCGGACTCAAAGAGAGATACGAGGTCTACCACGGCGTAAAGATACACGATACGGCACTTCTTGCCGCCGCAACACTGTCGTCTCGCTATATTTCCGACCGATTTTTGCCCGATAAGGCGATAGACCTGGTCGACGAAGCGTGTGCGCTCATCAAAACCGAAATGAATTCAATGCCCACCGAGCTCGATGAGCTGCAACGACGTATCATGCAGCTTGAAATAGAAGAGGCCGCGCTGAAACGAGAAACAGACAAGCTGTCCGTTGAGCACCTCGCCGAAATACAGCATGAGCTGGCAGAACGGCGCGAGCACTTTTCCGAAATGAAGGCTAAGTGGGATAACGAGAAAAACGCTATTGACCGCGTCGGTGAGCTGCGCCGCAAGATCGAGCAGACCAATGCGGATATCGAGAAGGCGCAGAACGAATATGACCTCAGCCGCGCGGCAGAGCTGAAATACGGCGTGCTTCCCAATCTTCAGCGCGAGCTTGAAGAAGCGGAGATGCAGGACGGCGCGGATACCAAGACCACGCTTTTGCGGAGCAGCGTTACCGAGGAGGAGATCGCCAAGATCGTTGCCCGCTGGACGGGGATTCCCGTTTCAAAGTTGCTTGAAAGCGAACGCAAAAAACTGCTCGATATGCCCGAAATACTGCACAAAAGAGTGGTCGGACAGGACGAAGCGGTTCGTCTTGTCAGCAACGCAATATTGCGCTCCCGCGCGGGAATACAGGACCCCAACAGACCCATCGGTTCGTTTATGTTCCTGGGACCCACGGGCGTTGGTAAGACCGAGCTTGCAAAGGCGCTCGCCGAGGCGCTGTTTGACGACGAAAAGAACATCGTTCGTATCGATATGAGCGAATATATGGAGAAGTTCTCGGTATCTCGTCTGATAGGAGCGCCTCCCGGATATGTCGGATATGACGAAGGCGGCCAGCTTACCGAGGCGGTACGTCGCAGACCTTATTCGGTCGTGCTGTTCGATGAGATAGAAAAGGCGCATCCCGATGTGTTCAATATTCTGCTTCAAGTACTGGATGACGGTCGTATAACCGACAGCCAGGGACGAACGGTCGATTTCAAAAACACCATTATTATAATGACGTCCAACCTGGGCTCCGAATTGATACTTGACGGTATAACTGCAGATGGAGATATCAGCGCAGAAGCGCGCGAAGGCGTCACAGCATTGCTTCGCCGCCAGTTCCGTCCCGAATTTCTCAACCGTGTGGATGAGATAATATTCTACCGCCCGCTGACCAAAAAGGATATATACGCTATCTCCGAGCTGTTGTTTGAAAAACTTCGCGGTAGACTCCGTGATATGAGACTGACACTGAACGTAACCGACGCAGCAAGGGATTATATGATAGAGTCCGGCTACGACCCGATCTACGGTGCTCGCCCGCTCAAACGCTTTATTCAGTCCAAAGCCGAAACGGTGGTCGCACAGTATATAATTGCCGCCGACCCCGCACCCGACAGCATACTCACGCTGGACTATAACGGCAGAGAGCTGTATATTAAATAAAGAGGAGGCTGTCTCAAATGCATAAATGCATTTGAGACAGCCACTTTTGTTATAACGCATCAGCTGTTATTCAAAGCTCTCAACCAGATTATTGAGCAGTCTTTCGATAACGCGGCTTTGCGACGCAGCGGCGGTTGCCCAGCTTTGTCCCTCGATGCAGGTTCTTGAATAGACCTCGCTCATTTTATTGAGGTTCTCGCCAAATATTCGACCAAGGTCAAACACGATGCCGTTGCGTATGAGGTCAAATGCCTGTGCGGTCTTGTCATAGAGCGAATATTTATATTTCATATTGACCTCGAAAATAGCGGGCGTTGTCAGATTATAACCTTGCTCGGCAAGGCATTCGAGCACTGCGGTCGTCATTTCAGTCTTGTCGCAGTTTACCATTACCTCATACAGCGTAAAGGGGTTTCCTACGGTGGTGTAGTATTCGTCCTGATTCTCGTCATACATGGGAACCGGTACAACGCCGTATTTGAAATCGGCGCTGTTGAGCCCCGAATCGTGGGCGCTGTCGGCTATGTAAATGCGGTTTTGAGCAAACAGGGAATTGCCATCGGCAAAAATAGTGTAGGTGTTTTTGTTGTTATTTTCCGTGTAGCAATCACTTGTTCCGAACCATGCGGCGAGCTTTTCTGCAAGGTTTATTGCCTTTTCGGAGGTGTAATCGGGCGAGACGCGCAATTCGCCGTTAGCGTCCTTATCTATCCAGCTCATGCCGGCGGCAGAGTAGAATGAGTCGGCGTGATAGTAAAGCGTGGTAAGTCCGAAGGCGTCGCCGTAGCCCTTTTTGCCGTCGTTGTTCAGATCTTGATAGAGGTTTGCGGACATGGCTATCATTTTATCCAGAGTCCAGTCGTACGAAAGTGCCAGATCGGTAGGATCTTCCAGACCGAGATTGGTGATCATATCCATATTATAGTACACGCCGTACATGAAGTGCAGAGTGTTTGTGGATATGTCGCCCGAAATGAAATACATTTTATCTCCGATAGTGGCCGTGTCTACCATGCTGCTTGGCCACCATGGCTTGCTTGTGTCGATATAGCTGTCGTCAATGTCGGCAAGGTCCATTGCCATGCCCGCCGCCGCGACCACACCGCCGGTGCGGCTGTGTGAGGCGAGAATGTCATATTCCCGCTCGCCGGCATTGAAGCTGTTTTGAACGTGCTTCAAAAAACCATCGCTGTTATTAACATTTCCGGGCTCGCCGATATATTTCAGCGTAACGCCGAGGTTTTCCTCTACATTTATATTGCGCTGATATATTGCATCGTTGACGTTATCTCCCGTTATGCCGTCGGCAAAGAACTCTGCACGCTCGACATCGTCCCAGTATAAAAAGGTTACGGTGTCATTGCCGAAATCAAGCTCGTCGGGAATGCTTGAGGAGACGGAGTCCGGTTGTGTTTCGGCAGGGGATGACTCCGTTTCGCCTGAAGGAGTGTTATCGAAGGGGGCGGCTGTGGTGGTATCCTCTGTGTCATCCGAGGGTTGAGCACAGGCGACTGCCGTTATGCACATAAGGACGACGAGCATCATACAAACGATGCGAAGCTGAGTTTTCATACTGATTTCCTTCTTTTATGGTTATTTATTTGTGTGTATAGCACTTCCGCCCATGAGTACTATCATTTTAACAGCATCGGCGGAGAATTGATTAGCCTTAACGGTAAGCGCTTTGTCCAGCATACCGCGCGCGAGCACCTTAACATGCTTGGTGCTCTTGGGCAACAAGCCCCTCTCGACCAGCGCGGCAACGTCTACTGTATCTCCGTTTTGGAAATTGTCGCTAATGGTGTCGATGTTGATGATCTCGCAGGACTGCTTGACCCAAGCCTCCTCGGTTACCTCCTCAACGACAAGCGCCTCGGCGATTTCGTCTTCAAGCATGTTTTTGACCTCGTCGGCGCTGACGCCCTCGTGCTCGGCTACAACGGCGCGCAGCTTTTGTATGCGCTCGCCCGTTTCGGCATCCTCAATGACGATCTTGGTGGTCTGCGAGTTTTTGATAACGCTTTCTATGCCGTTTTTACAGCCTGATTTGGAGGCGTAAGCCTGCGATGAAGCGATGATCTCATAGTTACCCGCTTTAAGACGGAAGCGGAACTTGCCCGCCTTGTCGGTGTATAGCTCAAATTTGGGCGCGCGCACTTTTTGCTCGGATTCCTTTGTCAGATCATCGATATTTGCATCTGCGGCGTTGCGTGCCATGCTTTGAATGCCTTTTTTGCAGCTTGAAAGGGAATTGTAGGTCTCGGATGTGGTGATTATCTCGTGATTTGCCGCTTTGAGGTTGAACATATATCCGCCGTTGGCGGTCTTTTTGATGTAGTAGTAGCCGAGGTTTGGATCCTTTTCCGCCGCCGCAATGATAATGGGTGCAACCGGAGATGTGGGCTCGGGCTCGGGCTCGGGTTCTGACTCCAGTTCGGACTCCGGAGTTGTTTCCAGCACAACCGGTTCGGCAGGCTGTTCGGGAGGGGTTTCGTCTTGTTCGTCATTGGCTTTTTTCTTGCGACGAACGGTAATAACGATAACTATTATCAAAATTATGAGTATCAGCACGGCAAGTGCTATGCATAACCATAGCATATCAAATGGAAGTGCGTTTTGCTCATTCGGCGTTATGTTTTCCGTGCTACCGCTTGTGTTGAGCTGTACATCATCGCCAAGTGTGCCGAACGCGCTGTCGTTGGAAACGGAGGTGTAGCCTTCGATGGCAAAGTTGCCGACAACACAACCCGCTATAGCGCCCTCATATTGGTTCTTGCAATCGGTGTATACCGATACATTGCAATTTTTTATGTAACAATCCTTTGAAACGGCGTTTGCATATCCAACGATGCCGCCGACATAATAACCGCCGCCGACATAGCTGTTTTTGAGATTGACATTTTCAATGTTACCGTCGACTATGTGACCGAACAACCCCTGAAAGCCGTTTTCGGCATTGCAATACAGACCGCTGACGGTGTGCCCGTTACCGTTGAAGGTGCCGGAAAAGGGGAAGAATGTATTGCCTATAGGGGTCCACTCGGCGGGAGAGCCTGCTTCGGACCAGTTTCCGTTCTGATCAAATGTTCCTGCGTTGAGTGTGATATCGGCGGTGAGGCTTACAGTCACACCTTCCAGATTGTCTCCGCCGTTTACTTGCGCCGCGAGTGCGTACAGCTCATCCGTAGAGCCGATAAGAAGGGTGTCGCTGTCTGTCGCGGATATGATGACCGCACCGGACATGAGGATAAGTGCCGCAATCGTCAGTAGCACGAGGGTGCGGCTGATGGATCTGAAAAACTTTTTGGACATGGATTATCCCAACCTTTCTTTAAAATTACTAAATATATTGTACCATACGAAAAAAACAAAATCAATAATTTATATAAAAATAATGTAATTTAAAGTAAAATATTTTTTGCGATTCATATAAAATACTACTTGCGATAATGATTTTTTATTAAAAATGCAAACCCTATTGCCAAATGATGAAAAAAAGTGTATAATGAAATTAATTATGAACATTTGGAAAGGATCATGAACACATGAAAAGAACAGCAGAGCGATTTTCCGAAAAAAAATATGACCTTGTCGTCGTAGGCGGCGGCATGGCGGGACTTTGCGCCGCTATGTCTGCGGCTCGTCACGGCAGCCATGTGGCACTTGTACATGCGCGCCCAGTGCTCGGTGGTAACGCGTCCAGCGAGATACGCATTCACATCTCGGGTGCTGACCAGAGCTTGCGTCAGCCTCAATATGCGGAGACGGGTCTTATTTATGAGTTGATGCTCGAAAACAAGGCAAGAAACGATTATTTTAACTATTCCATTTGGGATATGATCCTGTTTGAAAAAGCAAAGAACGAAAAGTTGCTTGATCTGTATCTTAACACCGCTATGTACGACTGCGAGACCGAGGGAAATCGCATTACCGCTGTTCTGGCGTTCCAGCAGACTACAGAGATGCGTATACGCTTTGTCGCACCGCTCTTTATCGATGCAACAGGTAACGGTACGCTTGGTTATTATGCAGGCGCAGAGTACAGACAGGGAAGTGAGTCCCGCGATGAATTCGGCGAGCCGCACGCGCCCGAGAAAGCCAACAACGAGCGCATGGGTAACACCATTCTCATGAAAGCTGTTGACATGGGTCATCCCGTCAAGTTCACACCCCCTTCTTTTGCCAAAACACTGAATGAGGATCAGCTTAAATACCGTATGCACTGTGCAAAGCATACAATCGACCCCAGCATGGCCCCCGATCCTCAGGAGTGGCTGAGACTTTCGGGTACAAGCTGCCGCGGCGTTGATTACGGTTATTGGTGGCTGGAGCTTATGGGGGAAGAGGATGATATCATTCCCGACTTTGAAAATATACGTGATGACCTTATGGCATATGCTTACGGCTTGTGGGATCACATAAAGAACGGTGGCGACCACGGCGCTGAGAATTACGCGCTTGAATGGGTAGGCGCACTGCCCGGTATGCGTGAGAGCCGCAGACTTATCGGCGATTATATATTCAACGAGTGCGACGTGCTAGAACACAGAAAGTTTGATGACGCTGTTGCATACGGCGGCTGGTGCGTTGACTTGCACGCCCCTCACGGTCTGCTCGACTACGATCTGCTTCCCAGCGATTGCTATCACTTCAAGGGCATATACACCATTCCTTACCGCTCTTACTACTCCAAGAATATAGATAACCTCTACCTCGCCGGTCGTGATATCAGTACCTCCAAGATGGGACTTGCAAGTACACGTATTATCGGTTGTTGTGCCGTCGGCGGTCAGGCTGTCGGAACTGCGGCTGCACTTTGCAAAAAGTACGGATATACTTCGACTCGCGAGCTTGCTCCTCATATCGGAGAGCTTCAGCAGATACTGATGAAAGATGACGCATTCCTGCCCGGTTTTGTCAACGAGGATGCCGCGGACTTTGCCCGTTCAGCTAAATTCACCGCTACCTCGTATGTCAAGGGCGGCGAGCCTTGCAACGTTATTGACGGTATTTCCCGCCGACTTGACGACGATACTCATGCATGGGTCTCCGACGGTATTGCTGAGGGAGGCGAAACACTTACAATGAGCCTCGATAAGGTAAGCACGCTGTCTCAGCTGCGCCTCACATTTGACTCCGATTTCGCATATCCCATCAGAGTTACCATGGCGCATAACCGCCAGGTTCAGCAGAGAATAGGTGTTCCCGCGGAACTGGTCAAGGATTACACCGTTACGCTCAAGAAGGGCGGCGAGGTTGTTCGTACCGTTGAAGTCAAAGATAACTATCAGCGTCTCAATGTGCTTGATTTCGAGCCCACGGAGTGCGACAGCGTCGAGATACATATCAGCGCTACCAACGGCGCAGACAAGATCACTGTATTCGAAGTAAGAGCATATTGATCGCTCTTGCACGATGACATTGCGATCACGGAGGCGAAGACTTAATATGAAATTTGGGATAAAATTTGTGCTTGTGATTCTGTTGGTGCTGATGGTGATGCAACTCGTTGCGTGCGGTAAGGGCGGTGAAGTGGGCGATACCACCTCCGGCATTGCCGATACAACGACCGCAGTTCCGGGCGACAGTACAAGTCATAAAGATACGGAGGAGTCGACGACAGAGGCGCAAACAACTACAGCCGCACCTGTCATCGCGGAAAAATATAAGGTGTTGAATTACAGCGATTTTAAGGCGATGTGGTTGTCGCAGTACGACCTGTCGAGTATTTACTGTTCCGGCTCATCTCAGCGCAGTGAGCAGAGCTTTACTTCTTATATGAAAACGATACTGTCCAATGTAAAAGGGCTTGGTATCAACACTGTGATCGTTCAGGTGCGCCCGTTTGCCGATTCAATGTATCCGTCGGAATATTACCCCATGAGCAGTATGGTCGTGGGCAGCTACGGCAAAGAGGCGACTTATGATCCGTTTGCCATAATTGTTGAGGAGGCGCATGCGCAGGGGCTTTCGGTTCAGGCATGGATAAATCCCATGCGTGCAATGCTTGACACCGAGATATCCCGTGTGGATGATAAGTATCCCATCAAGCAGTGGTATAACGATCCCGCAACCAAGGGAAAATATGTTGTAAAGAGCTCAACACGTTGGTATCTCAATGTGGCGTACGACGAGGTCAGACAACTGATCATCGATGGCGCGCGTGAGATAATAGAGAATTATGATGTAGACGGACTGCATATGGACGACTATTTCTATCCCACCACCGATGCTTCGTTCGACTCAGCGGCATATGCCGAATATGTTCGCGGCGGCGGAAAACTCAGCCTTGCCGATTGGAGACGTGAACAGCTCAATAAGCTGGTGTCGGGACTGTGGAGTATGGTCAAAGAGCATGACAGCGATATACTGTTCGGCATCAGTCCGGCAGGCAACTTCAACACGGTCTACAACAGCCAGTATGCGGATATATATACTTGGTGTGCCAAAGAAGGATATATCGATTATATATGCCCGCAGGTCTATTTTGGCTTTGAGCACGGATCCTGCGACTTTGTCAAGGTCTCGACCACTTATCAAAATATGATAAAAACAGACAAAGTAAAGCTTATTATCGGTATGACTCTTGGTAAGGCGCTCAGCGGCTCGCAGGGAACAGAGGATAAGTATGCGGGCACAGGTAAGCGCGAATGGATAGAAAATCAGGATATACTTTTGCGCGGCCTTGAATATACCAAACAGCTTCCCAAATGTGCCGGTGTGGCGTATTTTTGCTACCAATATTTCTATAACCCGACATCGGGTGCGGCGATTCCCGGAACAAAGGCGGAACGCGATAATTTCTTGCCGTTGCTTCAGACTATAAGCTGGCAGTAATAAACTATTATAATAAAACGTTACTAAAACATCAAAACCCCGCCTATCGGCGGGGTTTTGATGTTTCTGCATGTTTATAAGAAAAATATCGTACCTACATCAAGCAGGTCGCCGTCTCCGAGAGAGACGACATTTTTGCCGTGCTCGGTGCAAAATGTGCGTATGGCAACAGCATCTGGGTGCCAGTCGATGTTTCCGCAAAAATAAACAGTATTGCCGCAACACCCCGATGCACCGCCGATAAAGCCCGTGTCATAGCCGTCAAGCCGGACATGTCCGGGCGTTATTTTCAAAGTATTTATGCCGTGCTTTCGGGCGGCATCGGCAATGCCTGTGTCTGCGGTGATTATAGTGTTGTCGTCTACAATACAGGTAGAACATTTTGCGTATCCCTGCCGCATATCAACAAATTTCGAGCTTGTGTCGGAGCATATTTTTAAAATGTGATGCGAAACGGCATCCTTGCGCCCTAATATATGTGTTCCGACACAGGCGACATTGAACAGCACATCGCGAGGATATTTGTCCGCAACAGTTTCGTCCGAAAGAACGAGGTTGAGTCCTGCCACTGAGGCTATTCGGTCGAGTTCTTTTTGAGCGAGTAGGTAATAATCGCGGTGTGTCAACAGCACCCCATTGCGGATAAATATCAGCATGTCAGGGTGTGACGCAACAGGCGTGGGGAGTTGTGGAAACGGAGGGAGGGGAATGATGTCAAATCCTCGGCGTGATAGCTCCGCGCAACATGCGGCGGGCATTCTTATATCTGTGATAGCCGTCATATTTAAAGTTACCTTTCGGAGAGCACAAAGAAAGGCAGACACATTCATGTCTGCCGACTTTGGCATAAACCTCAATTAAGCGCGGGTTATCTTGCCCGAGCGCATGCAACGGGAGCAAACGGTGACGGTCTTGGGTGTTCCGTCAACGACAGCCTTTACCTTGCGAATATTGGGTTTCCATGCTCTGTTTGTTCTGCGGTGTGAGTGAGAAACGTTCTGACCGAAGGTAACGCCCTTTCCGCAAACGCAACATTTTGCCATTCCTGACACCTCCTAATTGCACACAAAGTGTACTTTTATTGATAAATATTATTATTCGAGCAACATTTTTTATTATAGCATACAAATCTTTAAATTGCAAGAGTTTTTTGAAAAAAAGCTGACAGCAAACGATAAAAAATTGAAATTTTGGCGTTGTAAGCCTTATTTATGCCTCTGCGGCTGTTTCGCGCGCAGTGAGTACGGCATTGCCGAGGAAAATTCCGTCGAGACGCACTCGTGTTGCGGCTATGATACCGCCGGGCGCGGGGGATGAGAGCAATTCTTCCGTGCAGCTGTCGGCGCGGATCAGAGTCATATTGCCGCTGATAATACCGTCTATAGCTTTTGTGACGCCTCTGGCAGTGACAGCCGATGCGGACACAATATCGCCGCTCCGCACAAGTGCGGTCACATAATCCCACATACGGCGCAATTGTTCAAAGTCTACCATTCCGTCCGCTCCGACATTGGGGCGCAACAGGTACAGTGCACAGCCCGAATGCTCGGAACCGAGTGTGGATGTATGGTTGAGTCCCTGCGGCAGACGCGATGCCGCAGATGCAATAAATTCGAGAGCGGGGAGGTCGTCGAACACAAGGCGGCTACCTTTGTCGGGTATACAATATTCTATTTGCGCACGATATGCACCCAGCAGTATTTCGAGTGCGTCTTCAATGCCAGCATTTGTTACAGGAGGCGGAAGCTTTATATCAAAAGACAGGCAAATATCTCGATATGAAGCCCCGTTTGCTACGCAATCCGCGATGGCGGCGAGCGTGTTGTAAAGTGCATCGATAAACGGGGATGTGCTGTGATGCGCGGTGTGAGAGGTCAGCATTAAGGCGGATTGCGGCGAGTATGCGCGCACAGGCAGGGGTATGTTGCACTCGTGTTCCTCTCTCAGGTTTCCTACAACGGGCTGTATCGCTGTCATGGGGGAAAGCGATTTTATAAATTCCATGTCGTATACTACGGTTCTTGCGCGTTCGTGATTTATTGTCAGCTTTGCATCAGAGGTCAGACTTCCTATAACTCCCGACCACAGCATACGTTCGTTTGCCGCCCGCATAAAGATGTTTACATCTTCCGAAGGTATGACGGATATCAGTGCGCCGTGACAAGCATCGCAAATGGCTTCAAGCTCGCTCGGATGGGCAATGGGCAAAGCGGTCATATCGATGTAGGCGCCGTGGGCGATGCGGCAAAGCGCGCCTACCAGGCCCTCGCGGTCAATAAAAGCAATCGACCGTACTTGCTCTGCGGCGCTATCGGAGAGCAATTCTGTCAAAGCATTATTCATGCCTTCGTCAGTCATATCGCCCCATTTTGTTGTTAGGACCAACAGGTGGCCCGGTGTGGGTGTATATTCGGATGCGGTGCCAAGCGATGCAAGATGTGTGGTCAGAGGTGCTTTGTGACTGCCGATATGCAATGAAAATTCCGAATTTTCACTGCTTTCAACTGTCATATTTGAGGATAATGATGAGCTTTTACCCGTCGTTGTGAGATAACTTGAAGCGACATTCATGAGCGAGTGCAATGTAGGCGCGGTTTTGCAATCGGGAAGCGCCGCGCGTTTGGCCATTAGATCTGCATAGGTTTCGGCAAGAAGGGGAGAATCAGTCAAAAAGTCGGATATCGGGCAACGCGCGGGTGTGCGCGTTTGCAGTATACGGTCGAGAAGATACAGCTCATCAAGCGTAGGATCGCGGTGCGCGACACGCAAATAAAAGCTTTGCAATGCCGTTAATTGCTCAACACTCATTGAGAGCATAACATCGTATTTCATGCTGTGCAGCATTTGCGCAGAAAAATGTGCAAAATCCTTTACAATGCCACGCCGCCGTTCGGCGCTATACTGCATAATATCGTTATTCATAAACGGTTCCTTTCTTCATATCAGCTTTGCGGTGCACACTTCGCCGTCGGTGGAAAGCAGTTTTATCGGGACAATGTCAGCAGGGGGCGGAGAGGCGAGCGGGACTTTGATTTCGATGAATGAGTCGGTGTGCCCGTAAGCATATGTGCCGTCGTAGGTTTCAAACAGCACTGTTGCGTCGGGCGACGACGATATCACGTTTTGAAGAATATCTTTTTTAATTTGGGCTTGTTTTTGTATAAGTGATGCAGATCTATCGTGCTTGACGGACTCGGGAATTTGATCCGGCATTGAGGCCGCTACCGTTCCCGCACGGCGGGAATAAGCAAAAACGTGAATGGAGAGCAGCCGGGCCTGTTCGACAAATTCAAGCGTTTCGGCAAAATTCTGATCCGTCTCACCGGGAAAGCCCACTATCATGTCGGCAGTGAACTGCACATGTGGAATCGCTGTGCGTATGCTTTCGATCGCGCGCATCGCCATTGCCGCGTTGTATTTGCGGCGCATACCTGCCAGCACGCTGTCACTGCCGCTCTGAAGCGAAAGATGAAAATGCGGAGTAAGCGAGCGGAGCGGAGCGATTTTTTCAATGAATGCGGGCTTGAAAAGCGACGGATCGAGTGAGCCGAGTCGCACCCTGCCTATCCCCTCAATTTTGTCGACCTCGCTCAGCAGGGATGCCAAGTCGGTGCCGTCAAGGTCGCGGCCGTATGAGGCGGTTTCGATGCCTGTCAGTACAACCTCGCGACATCCGTTTTCTGTGAGCGTGCGTATTTCTCGCAGAACATCCTCTTGCGGCTTTGATCTTATTTTGCCCCTTGCCGATGGGATGATGCAGTAAGTGCAGTGCGATTCACAGCCATCCTCAATTTTGATGCAGGCGCGGGTACGCCCGAAGCTATTGATATGCATGCTTTCAAAGGGGGCCGTGTATATTTCGGGAATGTAAATGTCTGTTGAAGTGTTTTTTTGTCTCGAGCTTATAAGTTGCGCGGCGGCATCGGCGGCGGATAGCTTATTGGAGTTACCGCAGATGTAATCTACGCCGCCGATCTGCGCGACCTTGTCGGCGCTTGTTTGGGCGTAACATCCGGTGACTATTATGTATACTTCTGAGCCATGTGCTCGTGCGCGGCGAATAAACTGCCGCGCTTTTCGGTCTGCCTCGGCGGTAACCGTGCAGGTGTTTATTATATAAGCATCGCAAATATTATCGGGCGAGAGAACTGTGAGCCCCAATTCCTCGCACCGCTCAGCGATTGCTTCGCTTTCGTATTGATTGACCTTACAGCCGAGCGTGTATATCCCGACCGTGCCTCGTATATCTGACATTGCAGCTCCTTTAGGGTTTTGTTATATATAATTTTATCACTATTTTGCCCGATTGTAAATAATATAACGAGAAAACTTTTGAGATAGGCAAAGTTTTTGAAAATAATACTTGAAAAAATGAGAATGATGGAGTATAATGAGATTGAAATGATCGCCTCTGGTGTGGCGGAGAGTAAATAACCTTCGTGACTTTAACGGAAAGGAAGCATCATCGTGGAAAAAAGAGAAATTCGTGTGGCTATGCTGGGCTTTGGCGGCATCGCCAAGTCGCATAAGCGCGGATATGAGCGCCTTGAAAAGCAGGGCGTGCCCATAAAATTGGTCGCTGTTTGCGATATCGACGCAGAACAGTTTACAAAGGCCGCCAAAATAAATCTGGACGGCACGCCCAAGTGGGATCTTTCTCGTCAAAAGCTGTATACCAATGTTGACGCAATGCTCAAAGAGCAGGATATAGACATGGTCGATATATGCTTGCCTACATATCTTCATAAAGAGTATGCCTGCCGGATGCTCAGAGCCGGTAAGCATGTGCTGTGCGAGAAGCCGATGGCGCTGTCATCTGCTGACTGCGCGGAAATGCTGTCGACCGCCCGCGAATGTGGGAAAAAGCTCATGATAGGCCAGTGCCTGCGCTTTGAACCGCTTTACCTTTTTCTTAAAGACGCAATAGATAAAAATACTTTCGGTAAAGTCAAATATGCTATGTTTGACCGTCTGAGCAGTCACCCGCGTTGGGGCTTTGAGGGCTGGTATCGCGACACAGCACGTTCGGGCGGCGCTGTTATGGATCTTCATATACATGATGTTGACATGGTTCGCTTCCTGTTTGGCGAGCCACGAGCGGTCTCGGCGGTGTCTTATGATACCGAAACCCGTTGGGCGGTAATCAACAGCCGTTTCCATTATGATGACGATAAGCTTGTTGTTGCAAATGCTTCTTGGGATGAAAGCAGAACTATCAGCTTCAATATGAGCTACCGCGTTAATTTTGAGCAGGCGGAGGTAAAGCTGGAGAGCGGCAAGATAACGGTATACCCCAACGAGGGAGAAGTATATCAGGCCGAGTTGCCGTCTGCCGACCGCATGGCTGAGGAGATAAAATATCTTGCAATGAGCATACTCGAAGGCACGGAAAATGTCACAAATCCGCCCGAGAGCGCTATGGCGACCGTCAAACTGGTCGAACAATTGCGCGAGAGCGCTGACAATGACGGCAAGCCCGTTATAGTTTGAATTTAAAATAAAGGAGATATAACTATGAGTGAGTTCCATCTGATCGATCACCCGCTGATCACACACAAGCTGTCCATTATGAGAAACAAAAAGACGGGTTCCAAGGATTTCCGTGAGCTGTTGGATGAAATATCCACGCTGATGGGCTATGAGATCACCCGCGACTTACCGCTTGAGGACGTTACCATCGAGACACCCATTACAAAAATGAAGGCTAAAATGATCTCCGGCAAAAAGCTCGCCATAGTTCCAATACTTCGCGCGGGACTTGGTATGGTCGACGGACTTCAGAGACTGGTTCCCGTGGCAAAGGTAGGACATATAGGTCTTTACCGTGACCCCGAAACACATCAGCCTGTTGAATATTACTGCAAGCTGCCGTTTGATATTGAGGAGCGCATAGTTATTCTCGTCGACCCCATGCTGGCAACGGGCGGCTCGGCATCCGACGCGCTGACAATGCTCAAAAATAAGGGCTGTACACATATTCGTCTCATGTGCCTGGTTGCGGCACCCGAGGGCGTTGCCAAGGTTCAGGCGGATCACCCCGACGTGGATATTTATTCGGCGGCGCTGGACGATCACCTCAATGAGCATGCATATATCGTTCCGGGTTTGGGAGACGCCGGCGACCGTATATTCGGTACAAAATAAAATTAAAACAGCACCAGCGGAGGGCTACCGTCCCTCCGTTTGCTGTACATGGAGATAACCTGATGCGTATTTTAAGCGTAAAGCGCAACGATGCAGGGCAGAGACTGGATAAATTTCTGACCAAGGCAGTCAAGGGTCTGCCTGCGTCGCTGATGTATAAATTTATACGAACAAAAAAGATAAAGGTCAACCGTCACCGCTGTGAACAGAACTATATTTTGAAAGAGGGCGACGAGATACAGCTGTTTATCAAGGACGAGTTTTTCGGCTCTCCCGAGCAGGATGGCAGTGTCGGCACATTGGCGTCCATCAAACCCAAATTGAGCATAGTTTATGAAGATGACAATATTATATTGCTAAATAAACGCCCCGGAGTTTTGGTACACGAGGATACCGAGGGCGCTGACAATACGCTGACGATGCACCTCAAAGCATACCTTTATCAGCAAGGGGAATATGACCCCGAGGGTGAGCAGTCGTTTGCGCCTGCTATGTGTAATCGCATTGACAGAAACACAGGCGGCATCGTCATAGCAGCGAAAAACGCCGAGGCGCTGCGCGTCATGAATCAAAAAATCAAGGACGGACAAGTCTCGAAATTTTACATTTGTGCAGTGCATGGGGTGCCAAAACGGCGTGAAGCTACGCTTCGCGCGTGGCTGCGAAAGGACAGCGCCAATAATACCGTTACCATTTCCGATGATAAAAAACAGGGATATAAAGAGATAATAACAAAGTATCGCGTACTGCGCACCGCGGGAGACCGCGCACTGCTTGAAATAGAGCTTGTGACAGGACGCACACATCAGATACGCGCGCAAATGGCGCACATAGGACATCCGCTTCTCGGTGAGGGCAAATATTCGAATAACCGCGCTGATCGCGCGGAGGGGTATAAATATCAAGCGCTGTATGCATACCGTGTGCGTTTTGACTTCTCGGGTGACGACTGCCTGCACTACCTTCGCGGCAAGCAATTTTCGCTCGGAGAGGACGAGATATGGTTCATCAAAGATTTCCGTTGACGAGACTGCTTTCAGCTTCTCCGGGACGTCTCGCACGCTTTATTATGTTGGCGCTTGGCGGCGCGTTGACCGCGCTTACAACCGTCATACCCGATGTAGGCTTGCTTGAATGGATATCATTGATACCCGCGGCACTTGTTGTTCTGGGACTTGCGCTCGACCATAGAACCAAGCTTCGCCATGCTTACGGATACGGACTGTTTTTCTTCATGAGCTATTATTGCGTAATATATCATTGGTTTGTTGCGCTGTATCCGTTGGAGCCAACGGGCATGAGCCGCGGCTCTGCGTTAGTGGTGGTCATAGCGGGCTGGTTTGGATTATCACTTTTGCAGGCGCTCGGCGGTGGGCTGATATTTGTCGGCATGGTGCTGTTGGGCAGAACACCGCTTGTTAAACGTATTTCGCTGTTGCTTCCCGCGCTCGCGGGCGCGCTTTGGTGCATATTCGAGTGGAGTCAGACATTTTTCTGGACTGGAGTGCCGTGGGGCAGATTGCCGATAGGACAGATCAAAACATTGCTCATGCTGCGCTCGTCTGCGTTTTTCGGATCGTATTTTGTAACATTTATGATAGTCGCAGTCAACTTTACAGTGGCATTGGGACTGCTGGAGCGCAAAAAGATCAAGTTGTGTTCTGCTTGCGCAGGAGTCCTTGTGATCGTTAATCTTCTGTTGGGGGTAAGCTCAACTCTTATCTATCAAAATGATGACGGCGAGACATTTCGCGTGGCGGCGATACAGGGAAATATAGCATCGGCTGACAAGTGGGCAATGGACGCTGAAACGATCTTTGACATATATGCAGAGTTGTCATATGAGGCGGCACAGGAGGGGGCGGAGCTCATTGTTTGGCCTGAAACCGCAATGCCGATCACGCTCAAGGATAATCCCAACCGTGTCATGCGTATGCAGGCGCTCGCCATGGTATGCGAAGCCGATATACTTGTCGGTATGTTTACCGATGACGGAAATGGAGCAAACCAAAATGCGCTTGTGCTGTTCAGGCGTGACGGCAGTATTTCGGAGGACATTTACGCCAAACGCAGGCTGGTGCCGTTCGGAGAATACGTTCCCATGCGAGCACTTATTGAAACACTTATCCCGCCGCTTACCGAGGTGGCGATGCTGGAGGAGGATCTCGCTCCCGGTAAGGACAGCGGCATCATAGATTGTAACGGTGTATCGCTTGGCTCTCTTATTTGCTTTGACTCGATATACGAGCGCGAGACTATCAGTAGTGTGCGCGACGGAGCCGAATTGCTGGTGCTTTCGACAAATGACTCGTGGTTTTATGACTCGGCGGCTCTTTACATGCATTTGTCACAGGCGAAGATGCGGGCGATAGAGTCGGGCAGATATATCGTGCGTGCGGCAAATACCGGCATTTCCGCCGTTATCGACGGGCGGGGAAATGTTATAGAGACGCTCGGATCGATGGGGCGCGGGTATATAGTTGAAGACGTATACACTTCACAGACCCAAACACTTTACACCCACATTGGGAACAGTTGGGTGTATATCATGATATTGTTTGTTACCGGCATGGCTCTTGTGGGAGTGTGGAAAAAAGATAATTAAATTGATAAATTATTATTTTTGCTATTGTTGTGAATAATCTTGACATTTGTGACGTTTATGTGATATAATATCAATGCGGTTTAAAATCGTATTATTATTTTCTTGGAGGAACAAAATGAACAAGAACATTATCAGAGTTGCGGCTCTCGCAATGGTAGTCATTATGCTCGCTGCTACGCTCGCTTCTTGCGGCGGTCTGTCCGGTACATATAAGGGTACAGGAGTAGAGTACACCTTTAAGGGCAACAAGGTATCCATTCAAGTGAATGTATTTGGCGCGGATATCGGCGATCCTATCGAGGGTACATACAAGATCTCCGGGGATAAGATCACGATCACCCTTGACAAGGATAGTGAGTATGCCGGAACATTTGATTTCGAAAAAGACGGCGATGTAATTAAGATCGGCGCATTTAAATACGAAAAGAAATAATAAAACACGGCGGGATGTGAAAACATCCCGCTTTTAATATTAAAAAACGATTGACAAAAATCAATTTATATGATATACTATTTAAGTATGAATAAAATTGCAACATAAGAGGTGTCTCGTATGAAAAAATATATCGTAAAAATCGTTGTGTTGGCACTGGTTGTGACAACGCTTTGCTGCTGCTTTGTCTCGTGCGGAAATAAGCTTGGCGGCACATATATTTGCGAGGACTCAGCCATGTATGTCTCGTATAAATTCAGTCTGTTCAGCGATAAGCTTGTGATGTCGGTTTATGATATATCGTTCAACGGCACATATGAGATCGATGACGACAAGATATATATTACCATTGCCGAGGACCGTCGCGAGCACACCTATTCCAAGGACGGCAAGACTATTTATATAGATGGCAAGGCTTATGTCAAGGAATGATCGTGCAAATAAAAAATCAGGCGGTGCAGCCTGATTTTTTATTTATGTAATGTATTTGTGCATTCATAAAGAGGAAACTGAAATGAGATCGATTAAAATCAATCACTATTGCCGCGGACTTCGGGCGGGTGTGCCCGTAATATTCGGCTTTATACCTACGGGCATTGCATACGCCATTATGGCAAGGCAGGCGGGCTTTACCGTGGCGCAGACCTGCTTGATGTCGTTGTCCGTATTTGCAGGGGCAAGCCAGATGATGGCGGCGGGCATGGTGGCGCAGGGCGCAAGTGTGATAGCTATTATACTTGCAACTTTTATTTTAAACCTTCGCCATATCATTATGAGTGTTTGCGTCTTTAGAAGAATGCGCGCGGACAGAATCGTAATTAAGTTGCTTGCTGCTTTTGGTGTTACAGACGAGTCATTTGCCATATTTACTACCGAAAGCGAGCAAAACTGTTCGGTTTGGTTTTTCCTTGGTATGATAACCGTTACCTATTCATCTTGGAATCTCGGATCGTTGATCGGGGCAGTTGCATTGGAACTTCTTCCTGCGGCCGTTACAGCTAGCTTTGGTATCGCGTTGTACGCTATGTTTATCGCTATCATCATGCCCGGGCTTAGAGTGAATTTTAAGCTTGTGGCGCTTGTGTTGCTTACTGCAGTTTGCAACACGGTTTTCAATGCCTTTTTGGATTCCAGTTGGTCAATCGTTATATCCACGCTGGTTTGCGCATTTATAGGTGTGTTTTTTGTAGAGCTTGAGGAGGAAGAGACAGATGAGCAGCACTAAAGTGATTATTTTGCTTGTGGGCATGATGCTCGTTACATATATACCTCGAGCAATTCCGGCGGTGTTGCTGGAGAAAATGAAGTTTGGTAAAAAGACGGAAAAATTTTTAAAGCTGATACCGTACACGGCAATGACATCACTTGTTGTTCCGGGCGTGTTTGAGGTGGACGCCGCCAATCCTGCTATAGGCATTATCGGAGGCGCTGTGGCAGGGGTGCTTGCGTGGTTCAAATGTCCGGTCATGGTGTGCGTGCTTGGCGCTATAGCGGTGGATTTCTTGATCTATTTTATAATTTGAATAAATAAAACCGAGGCATGGTGCCTCGGTTTTATTTATGTTACTTAGTCGGTAACGTAGGGAAGAAGTGCGGCCTGGCGAGCGCGCTTGATAGCAGTGTTGAGCTCGCGCTGATGCTTAGCACAAGTGCCGGAGATGCGGCGGGGAAGAATCTTTCCGCGCTCGCTGACGAACTTTCTCAGCTTGCCGGCTTCCTTATAGTCGATATAATCGATCTTATCTGCGCAGAATACGCAAACCTTTTTTCTCTTGCGGAGAGTGTTAGTGCGCTGAACGCGAGGGGTTTCCTGTTTATCCATTATAATTATCCAATCCTTTCATAAATTGCGATCTGATCAGAACGGCAGATCATCGTCCGTCTTGACTTCTTCAAACTTGGGGGCAGATGCCGCCGGAGTGGAGAAGGACGGTGTGTTGTATACGTCGGGTGTGTACTGAGGAGCCGCAGCGTTTCCGCTTTCCTGGCGGCTGTCGACGAACATTACCTCGTCTGCGACGATATCGGTTGCATAACGCTTTTGACCCTGCTGGTCGGTCCAAGTGCGGTTCTGAATGGAACCGGTGATGCAAATGGAAGAACCCTTGCGGAAGTACTTGGATACGAACTCGGCAGTTGCACGCCATGCGGTCACGTTGAAGAAATCGGTCTGCTGAGGTGCGTCCTTAGACTGGTATCTGCGGTTTACGGCGATGCTGAAGGATACGACCGGAATGCCGCTCTGTGTCTGCTTCAGCTCGGGGTCGGCGGTCAGTCTGCCACCGAGTATCACCTTGTTGAAATTAAAGTTTGCCATGAACAACGCCTCCTATGCAGTCTGATCACTCAGCGTCGGTAGCGGGTGCTTGCTCTGCTGCCTCCTCTGCTTCTGCTGCCTTTGCTGCTGCCTCTGCGGCGGCGGCTGCGGCTGCTTCTGCAGCGGCTGCTGCAGCTTCTGCTGCTGCCTTCTTGGCTTTTGCTCTTTCCTCAGCGTCGAACTCCAGACGGATGGTCAGAGAACGCATGATGGACTCGTGGATGTTGAGCAGACGCTCGAGCTCTGCGGGGAATGCGGATTCGGACTTGAAGGTCACAACAACATAATAGCCTTCGTTCATGTCGTTGATGGGGTATGCCAGGCGGGTCTTGCCCCACTTTGCAATTTCAACGATCTGAGCGTTCTCGGCGATCAAGTTTGTGAATCTGTCCACCGTAGCATTGACGGCTTCGTCGCCGGCTGTGAGATCGACGACAAACAGTGTTTCGTAAGAATTGATTACCTTATCCATGTTTTACCTCCCTATGGACAAATGATGACCGCGTGCATGAGAAAATTTACACGAGGTAGAGAGACGGACAAAATGCCCGTACAACTTTATATTATAACTTAAAGTTGTCCGTTTGTCAATACTTAAACGAAATATTTTGCAATATTATTACAAAATATATTATAAAAAGGTGATGTGAGCCATAAAAATTTTTTGTCGGTCATTGTAATTTCGATCGGAATATGATATCATATAGTTAAAGAAAAATGATGAGGAGGATTGTTATGGCAAAAAGAAGAAGTCGGCGCAACACAGCCATCAAAAATATTACTTTATTTTTGCTGTTGGTGGCAATAGCTGTTGCTGTATATTTTCTGTCGCCGTATTTGGAGCAATATTTCGGAGAAGAGCCACGTGAGGCGATACCTGTCGGCGACGGTGAATACATAGAGATACACGTTATAGATGTCGGGCAGGGAGACAGCATACTGATACGAACCGCGGGCGGCGATATGCTTATCGATGCCGGCCCGAGCAGCGGTGAAGACGAACTAAAGGCGTACCTTACGGAAATGCAGGTGGCTGACCTTGAATATGCGGTGTTTACACATCCCGATGCCGACCATATCGGCAACGCAGACATGATACTGACGGATTACACGGTCAGTAATGTTATAATGCCCGATCGCGAGGCTACGTCCAAGACATATGAGCGCATGATGACAGCCCTTGAGGCATCGGGGGCAAATGTTGTCGAGCCCGTACCGGAGTCTTCATTCACGCTCGGCTCCATGACGGTGACAATACTTGCACCGGTTGGTGAAAAGTACAGCAGTACCAATGACTATAGCGTGGTTATGAGACTTGATTTCGGCGAGACCTCGTTTATGATGACGGGAGACGCCGAGGAGCACGCTGAGGAGGATATTCTGGAGCGTTACAGTACCGCAATGCTTGACTGTGACGTGCTGAAAGTCGGACATCATGGCTCGGATACCTCTACAAGTCAGGCGTTTTTGGATGCTGTCTCGCCTGAGCTGGCCCTCATTTCTTGCGGCGAGGGAAATACATACGGACATCCATATGCCGTAACACTTCAAAAGCTGGAGGCGGCGTCTGCCGAGATATACCGCACCGATGAATGGGGGAGCATCGTGCTTATATCCGACGGCGTTGACATTACTGTTCAGCCCCAAAAATAGATCACATAAGTATAAAAATGCATATCTTAAGTGCGGAAAATATTGAGTTGTGCGGCAAAATACCGTCCGATCCCTCACGGGCGGTAACTTGAAAGGCAGAATATGAAACGTGTACTGATAAGCGGCGGCTCGCGAGGTATGGGCGCCGAATGTGTTCGGCGGTATGCGGCAGCGGGTGACGCAGTAGCATTTATATATAATAAAAGCGCCGTGTCGGCGCAGGCGCTTGCTGAAGAAACGGGAGCTACCACCGTTTGCGCCGATATTTCGGACAGTGCGGCGGCACGTGCGGCGGTCGGGCAAGCCGTGGCGGCACTTGGCGGAATTGACATTTTGATCAACAACGCGGGAATTGCACATATCGGACTTTTTACCGATTTGACGGATTACGAATGGCGGCGGCTGTGCGACACAAATCTTTCAAGCGCAATATATCTTTCTCGCGAAACGTCAAAATATATGATAAGACAGCACAGCGGAAGTATCGTCAATATCGGTTCGGTTTGGGGACGCGCGGGTGCGTCCTGCGAGGTGGCGTATTCGGCGACAAAAGCAGGTCTGCGTGGCTTTACGCGGGCTCTGGCTAAGGAGCTGGGTCCCTCCGGAATTACAGTTAATTGCATCGAGCCCGGTGTCATCGACACTGAAATGAACGCCGCCCTTGACGATGCTACCCGCTCGGCTTTGACTGATGAAACGCCGCTTGGCAGACTTGGAACAGTTGCCGATGTCGCTGCGGCGGTGCAATTTCTGACTTCGTCTGAAGCGTCCTTCATAACCGGACAGATCATCGGCGTTGACGGCGGATTTGGCTGGTAAATAAAAAATATGGGTCAATTTTGACCCATATTTTTTATTTCCGATAAAATGATATTTATGTTATTTTCTACTGTGTTTGTTCCATCCAAGCGAAGAACGGGGCAGGATAGCGTTTCCAGCCATTTTGCAATGCTCTCATCCGATCTTTTGGCACAGTGATCGAAAAATTTTTGCTCCTGCTCGTACATATCTCCGCCTTTGAGTACGCGGTCGCCGAACTTGTCATATGCGCGCTGCTTTATGCGGTTCATACGCTCATCAAGCGGGGCGGAGAGGTAAATTACCAATTTATACGTTAAAGTTATCTCTTCATTGAAGTTGCCGTTGACCGCTGAAAAAATAAATTTCGGATACTTTCGAATATCCTCCATCAGCAGACTTTCCACTTGCTCCCGTGTCCTTGACAATGCGTACGGGACTCCGCTTGCGTTATCAAAATAATAATCTTCCACATCAAAATGAGAAAAATTTATTTTTTGTGATAATAATTTTGCAAGCGTAGTCTTGCCCGAGCCGTTAAGTCCACAAACGCATATGCCGAATTCTTTGTCAGGCATTCGTATATACCTCGGCGATGAGCTCGGTAAGCTTGTCGGACAATGCCACAAAATCGGGCATTGTGAGACGTTCGCCTCTGATATTTACGTCAAGCCCTGTAGCGGTGACGGCCTCGGTAATTGCAGGGCGGGTCAGCTCGCCAAAGCCTGCCGCCAGTGCGTTTGGAAGAGTCTTGCGGCGCTGACCAAAAGCGGCACGAATTGTTCGGAAGAAAATTTCCTCATTTTTGGGCGCGTAGGGCTTGTCCTTGTGCAGCTTTATGCGCACGACTGCCGAATCCACCTTGGGCGGCGGTAAAAATTTGCCCGCAGGCACCTTCATAAGACGCTCGGCAGTTCCGTAGTAAGCCAGCACCGCCGTGATAGCTCCACAGTCACGACTTCCGGGCGCGGCACACAGCCTGTCCGCAACCTCGGACTGCACCATGACAGTGATGTAATCAAACGCAACCTTTGATTCAAGCAGCGCCATGAGAATGGGCGTGGTTATATAATAAGGAAGATTTGCGCAGACCGAAAGTCCGCCTTCAAGGTAAGGCGCGGTTATCTCGGCGATGTCGCATTTCATAATATCGTCGTTTATGATCTTGACATTATTGTACTCGCCCAACGTGTAGGCAAGAACGGGAATAAGCCCGCGGTCAAGCTCAACTGCAAGTACATTTTCGTAACGCGCGGCAAGCTCATACGTAAGTGTACCGATGCCGGGACCTATCTCAAGTATATTTTTTGATTGACCCTCACAGCAAAGCTCGGCAATGTCTTCAACCACTAATTTGTCCGTCAGAAAGTTCTGCCCAAACTCCTTGCGGAAAGTCAGCCCGTAAATTGACATTACCTGTTTTATTGTTTTTATGTCGCAAAGGTTCATTTTCCCCCCCCCTTAATTCTGCTTTAATATGTTTGTCGTTCTTAATAAAAACTCATGTGCCTCGGTCAATATCTTTTGGAGCTTTCAAATTGAAGAACTTTTATAGCTTCATCTTCCCTTGTAAATACAACCGCGCCGCAGGATCTTTCGGTTTTCAATTTTTGTTTTCCTTGGCGGTTTTGCAGGAGGCAATCAAAAGCCTACGGATATTACCGCAAAGCTTCTCTGCGTACTGGTATGTGGCGATATCGATTCTTTTGGTTTCGTACATTAGTTTTAGCCAATAACTTGTTTCGTTGGATTCTTTTAATGCAATTTCCAGCTTTGCAATAAAATCTTTCTTGCTTTGCGCATATTGTGCTTCGTGAATGTTAGCTCCGACAGATGTACCTGATCTTGCAAGCTGATCGGTCATATAGGAACTTTTCGGTACAGTTACGCCGTCAACAAGCGTGACGATTGCAACTGCAAATTCAAAAGATAAATTGAGCAATTTGTTTTCGCACATAAATGCATCTTCTTTCTTATAATTATATCATGAATAAGTTTGCTTTTAAATGATATATCGCTGGCGCGATATGATATACGGCAAGCCGTATGATATATTTGCGTTGCAAATATGATATAATATCCGTTCCTTCATATGCCGAAGGCATATATCATCGCATAAAGTGCGATATCATATCGAAGATATATCACCCGTTCCGACAGGAACGGATATCATTGAAAAAAGTCACCTTTGTCGGTAGACAAAAGTGGCTTTTTTCTGGAGCTGGTGGCGGGACTCGAACCCGCGACCTGTTGATTACGAATCAACTGCTCTACCAACTGAGCCACACCAGCAACAGCAAATATTATACCATAAGTTTTTAGATATTGCAATAGCATTTTGATAAATTTTAACTGAAATTTTATCCGCCGTGCTACATGTCACGGCGGATCTTGTCGGTTAAATTATTTCTTGCTGTCCTTGACTAAAAGCCGAGCTACCGCTGTGCGGTGCACTTTCATGGCGCCTTTCGGACAGAACTCCTGACAGCAAAAACAACGTATGCATGCCTTTTTATCGATGATGGCGAGCTTGTTTTGTATCTTTATCGCTTTGGCGGGGCAAATGCTTTCACACACGCCGCAGCCGATGCATTCGTCGCACTTGACTTTGGGGCGCGAGCGCAATAGCTTGCCGATCATACCTCCGATTGCCGCCCCCGCCGAGCCGCCGATAAAATTTTTGAATTCAAGGCTTGAATGCGTCAGTATTTTTTTGAAGTCGGGGACGCAAAGCGCCGCCGCGTCCCCGATAATGTCAACCTCTTTTGCCGTGGCGGGTGCAAGAGTGCGCAGATATGCTGACTCAAGGGTCGGGACATTTTCTTTTTTCATTCCGATAAGCTCGGCGGCGACGAGGTCAAGGTGATATGGCGAGCGCGAGGCGATCAGAGCGCCTATTTGCCTTGGTTCTCCTGCAGTGGGACCGTTGCCCTCCATACCGACGATTGCATCGCAGATGTTCAGCACAACTTTATCGCGGAAATATTCGTTAAGATCGACTATCATGTCGGCAAATACCGCATGGTCGGGGTAGCGATAGTGATATTCCGGCTTCATCGTGCCGGGCACCACTCCGAACATATTCTTTACTGCACAAGAAAGACCCATCATGCCGTGGGATTTCAGCTTGCAAAAGTTTATTATGGCATCCGCACTGTCAAGATAGGATGTGTATGTAAAGTGCCGTGCCGCGCGGGCGTCCGGGAAATTGGCATCTTTTTGTCCGAAATCGTGATTCAGCTCACCGCCGCAGTCCTCCACAGCGTGCAGTCCGCAGGTACTGTATACCTTGCTTACATATGCAGCATTGTAGAGCCCGCCGGGACTGTCACCCACAATAACACGGGCGCCGCGCTCGATAAGACGGTGTGTCAACGCACACAACAGTGACGGATGTGTGGTCGCCGCCTTCTCGGGCTTCATAAACGTGACAAGATTGGCTTTTATGACGACCGTCATACCGCTCTTGACCCAATCAAGACCGCCCAGCGGCCGGAGCACTGCGTCAAGCGCGGAACTCACCGCCGCATCGTTGTAATCGGGACAGGGAACTATCGATACTTTGTTCATATAAAAACTTCCGGAAGTTATTTTTTCTTTATTGTATCATAAAACCATGCCAATGTCAAAGGTACGCTTGATTTGAGTACGGAACTTTGATATAATATTTACGAAAAAATTCAAATTTCCTGCAATCAAATTCCGAATTGACACACTATATGAGTGAAAGGGGATGAGAGCATGACCGAAACACAATCGATGCGCGATAAACTGATGCATGAATTTACTGAGAACTATATGCAAAAGCTGTTTTATTTCTGCCTGAAAAAAACGGGTGAGAGTTATGAGGCAGAGGAGCTTACGCAGGATATCGCGCTCAACATTCTGTCGGCGCTGGATGGCGGGACTTTGCCCGAGAGCTTTTCGGCTTGGGTATGGCAGATAGCACGTAACCGTTACAGCGTATGGGCGGACAAAAAGCACAGACGTGCCGAGGCGTTTACCGGTAACGACATCGGCGACTATGAGCTTGAGGACGAGAGCGATAATATAGCAGATGAAATGATTCACAGTGACGAGCTGTCACTGCTTCGGCGGGAGCTGGCGTTCATCTCGGAGGAGCATCGCAATATCGTCGTTGCCTATTACATAGAGGACAGACGTGTTGAGGACATTGCTAAATCTCTCAGTCTCCCTAAGGGCACGGTAACATCAAAGCTTTACCGCGCACGAAAAATACTGAAAGAAGGTATGAATATGGCAAGAGAATTCGGAATTAAGAGCTATAAGCCCGAGGATGTGAACTTTGTATCAAGTGGCGCACAGCCCAGCAATCTGCCCTGGAGAGTTATAACCCGAAAGATACCCAAAAATATTTTGCTTCAGGCAAGCAACAACCCCTCCACTATAGAGGAGCTTTCCATGGAGCTCGGCATCGCAATGCCGTATATGGAAGAAGAAGTAAAGATACTTGAAGAAGCGACCCTGCTCAAAAAGGCGGGAGACAAATACATCACCGATTTCTTTATCGCGGATAAGGAATGTCAGCTTGACACCTACGGCGTTATGCGTCAGGGCTCCAAGCAGAGAAGTGAGCTGATAGACGGCATCATCACAGACAAGCTGCCCGAAATACGTGCCCTCGGCATCGCGAGCGACAATGTAAGCGACAATATACTCAAATGGTATCTGACCATCGCCCTTGTAGACTGGTGCGTCGAGCGCGTCGAGGGACACACCTACGATTGGCACGAGACTCGCGCCAATGGCGAGAACTGGGGCATTAAGGGCTATGAGGCTGTCAAGCTGCCCGAAAAGATATTTGTGGGGCACAACGGTTGCGGCAACCGCGCGAATATGTTCTGGACATATAAGATCGGCGACTACGGTATGTGGAATCAGGTGGGCGAGCCGGATGATATGAACATCTCCACGCTACTGGGCGATATATATCGCAACAAGCGCAATATTTCCACGCTGAACGAAAACGAGCGTGTTGTCTGGGGCAAGATCGATGACAAATACGCTCGCGCAGATGAGCAGGGAAACGTCTTTTTCGACATTATCGTTATGACAAAGGCACAGCAGAGAGCGCTGATAGATATGCTTTATGCACATCCCGATTTTGATCGTGTCGTGGCAAATCTTCAAGACGCTTTCGGCGGCATAGTGGAAATACTTAAGCGCTACGGTCACGAGGTGCTACATAAGCAACTGAATTATATCGCATCGGGCGAGCTTCTCTACGCCCGTATGATGACGGTGCACGACAACGTGGAAAACGGCAAGCTACAGATTCCCGAGAATGTCCAAAAGTCCACAGCGGGAATGCATCTTATAATTGAATGATAGAAAAGGGATAGGCCGCGCCTATCCCTTTGTCATTTAATATAGCTTATATTTAAGTCTCAGATTATCCGCGATCATGGCAATAAACTCGCTGTTTGTAGGCTTTCCGCGGCTGTTCTGAATGGTGTAGCCGAAATAGGAGTTGAGTGTGTCGACGTCACCTCTGTCCCACGCGACCTCGATCGCATGACGAATTGCGCGCTCGACGCGCGAGGTCGTGGTGGAGTATTTCTTGGCAACAGAAGGGTAGAGCACTTTTGTTACCGAGTTGATTATATCGCTGTCGTTGATGGTCAGGAGTATTGCGGTGCGCAGATACTGATAACCCTTGATATGCGCGGGCACGCCGATCTGATGAATGATCTTTGTCACCTGCGCTTCGATGTCGACCGATTTGTCGTCGGCGGTATGCGCGGAGGCGCCCGACTGTATCCGCGCGCGGCTGATGGTCTCGATATGATCGCAAAGATTGCCGATGTCATAAGGTTTCAAGAGACACCGCTCCGCGCCCGCATTTGTCGCCTCAATGAACAGCCCTTGATTTGATACCATAGAAACGACGATGAATGCCGGCGGCTTGTCCGGTGCGAAGTCGATATTGTGGCTGTTTCGAATGACGCCGATGCCGTCCATTTTGGACAGCCATATGTCGACAAGCGCGATGTCGGGGTGGAAACGCGCAAGTTTCGAGAGGGCGTCCTCGCCATTGACTGCCTCTTCGATATAGCGATAGCCCGCCCGCATAAGCCCATCACGCAGAGCGGCGCGTTGATTGTGATTTTCGTCAGCGATAAGTATTTTGGTATTGTACTCCATTATATGTCCTCCGTAGTGGTATTTTTTACACATATATAATACCACAAAATGGAAAATAAATCAACACCAAAATGTAAGAAAATGTAAACAAAAATGCGGCATCAATTTTGTAAAAAATTGACAAATGCCGCATTAATATTAACTATATAAGGCTGTTTTGGCTTAATCTTTATGATGCTGACAAGGATTTGTAAAGAAATCGGTCAAGTCAACGTCGTATTTGCCGTCGGAATTTTTGGAAAAACCTATGGCACGAATGGCACTTTCGTCGAAAAGCTCGCCGTCATAAATTGCATAATGAACGCCGCACAGGTCGATAAAATTGAGCGCGGCACGACCGAGCAGGAATACTGTCTCAAAGTCTTCGTGACCGGGCACGCGCCCGATGTCATGCACATAACCGCCGTTCTTTGCAATTGAGAACTGGCATATGCCCGTCATCTCGCCCTCGGTCTGCGCGCTGTATGCCATAGCGGTTTCGTTGTATTTTACACCGCAACGGGCGCAAAGCGCTTCTTGCTCGGATTTTGACTGGATGGGGAGTATCTCTATCATTTTTTACATTCCTTTTCGTATAAATAGTCTATCTGCTGTTGTGTCAGATGCCGCCAGTGACCGAGCGGAAGGTCGCCGAGCTTAAGCTCTCCGATGGCTACGCGCTGTAGGCGTGTTATGTGCAGTGACACTGCCTCGCACATTTTCCGTATCTGACGGTTGCGCCCCTCATGCAGTGTAAATTCAACACAACTACTCTTGTCAGTACGCGACAGCATACGTATGCCGACGGGCGCGAGGTCGTAGTTGTCGATGCGGCGGACGCTTTTCAGTTGTTCAATATCGCGGTCTGATACCTCACCTCGCAGTGTGACGTGATAAATTTTAGGTATCTCATGGCGCGGATGTGTCAAGCGCAATGTGAGCTCGCCGTCGTTTGTAAGCAACAGCAAGCCTTCCGAGTCCATGTCAAGTCTGCCGACGGGATAGACCCGCGTGCCGCAGTCGGCCACAAGCTTGGCGACAGTGGGACGCCCGCGCTCGTCCGAAAGTGTAGTGACATATCCGCGCGGTTTATTGAGCATGATATATGTTTTTTTGGGGGCGGTGGGTTCAATGAGCTTGCCGTCCAGTGTGACGCTGTCGCATTCTGGGTCTATCTTTTGCCCGATAAGTGCCCGATTGCCGTTGACATATACACGCCCCGCCTCTATTGCCGCTTCAGCGGCGCGGCGGGACATGACAGCATTGTCGGTGAAAAATTTTTGAATTCTGATTTTTTCCATATGTTATATGTTTTTAAAAGCGGAACAGAGCACGTAGCCATTCCCAAAAGCTTTTTTTAGTGTTTTTTGCTTTGACCTCGACCGCCGCGTACAGCTCCGATTCTCCGATCACCTCTCCGTCGCATCGATATATCAGCCGTCCGACGTGATCTCCGCAGCTTATGGGGGCAAAGACAAAGCGCGGTGCCTTAACAGTGACACTGATCTCGCCATGTCCGCGTGGGAGCGTTGCGGCGATTTCGGTCGCGTTGGCGCAGACTGTCCATTCGGCAGTGCCGCCGCAGACGGGAATCGTCAGCTTATATTCACCCGCCTCGGCGAACGTGTGGTGTACATAGTTATCAAAGCCCCAGTCAAGCATGGAGGTGTGATCCCTCCAGTCATCGGGGGCGTTGATAGTGACAGCGACCAGTGTCAGCCCGTCACGCTCGGCGGCGGAGACAAGACAGCGCCCACTGCGCTTGGTAAAGCCGGTCTTAACGCCTATAGCGCCCTCATAAGAGCGCAACAGGCGATTGTGGTTGACAAGTAGGCGTGTTCCTTCATTGCCCTGAAAGGGAATGGTGGTCTTGCGCGTGGATACTATTTTGCGGAATTGCTCGTTTTTGAGCGCGTATGATGTCAGCCGCGCAAGGTCATATGCTGACGTGTAATGCTCGTCGTGATCGAGTCCGTGCGGGTTGGTGAAATGAGTGTCTGTGAGCCCCAGCTCCGCCGCGCGACGGTTCATGATATCGGCAAACGCTGCTGTGCTTCCCGCAACGATAATGGCTATCGCCTCCGCCGCGTCGTTTGCCGATTCCAGCATGAGGGCGTAGACCAGATCGCCCAGCGTCAGCTGTTCGCCCTCGACGAGATAGACGGACGACCCCTCCACACCCACAGCTTGCTTGGGTATGGCATAGCTTTTATCAATGTCGCCGCATTCCAGCGCGAGCAGGGCGGTCATGATCTTGGTGGTACTCGCCATTGGTAGGCGCAGATCGGCGTTTTTGGCAAACAGCACATTGTCATTTGACGCATCGATGAGTATTGCGGACTGCGCCGACACTGATACAGCATCCGTGCGAATATTAGCGTAATTCACCTCTGCCGAGATCGGTGTGATAAGCGGCAGAATGAGAGATACAAATGCAAGTGCGAATGCTAAAGATTTGCGAAATATTGACATAAGACCCCCGGACAAGATTGATTTTCAATCTATTTATATTACGCCGCGGGGCAGGGTATGTCATTCCTCCATTGCTTTCTGCGCGTCGGATTTCTTTTCGCCTTTCTTTTTGAATATACCTACGATGTTTTCTATGATCTCGGGACTGCGTTCAATGATATCGGCAATTTGACCGACGGGATCGGAGCCTGCAGGCTCGCCGATATTGATCATGTCGACTCTGCCGTCAGCACCTATGACCAAAAATCCCACAGGTATTACCGAGAGGCCCGATCCGCCGCCACCGCCGAAGTTTTGCTGATTGGCGGGCTTTTCCTGTTTGCCGAAATAATCGACGCCGCCCGAAGCAAAGCCGACGGATATTTTGGATACGGGAATAACGGTTACGCCGTTAGGTGTTACATAGGGGTCACCGATGACAGTGTTGGCATCGACCATAGAACGCATATTTTCAAGGGATGTGCGAATGATTTCTTCGATCTTGTTTTCGTTAGCCATGATATAGTTCCTTTCCAAAAATATATTTTTACTTAAAAAATTTTTCAATATCAGCGGGGGATCTGAGCCCCGAACGGAACAGCAGTGAAATTACTTTACGCAAGCGTATGATCACGGACAGCTTTATGTCGAATTTCGTTGTGCTGTCGCAAAAATCCGACGTGACATTGAGTGGGGCGCTGCGAGGTATTTTCAGTGCGGTGGTATTGCGCAGAAATTCGAGCAGATAATTTGCCGATTGTACGACTCCTCCGTAAAGCAGTGCGGTCTTGGCGGCATCGTCGGTTGCAACACTTATGTTAAATCGGTGTATGGTGACTTTAAATTTACTTGCGTAATGCTTGGTGAAGTTTTTGAGTAACTCGATAATAAACTTCAAAATGTTGGTTATATGGGGGGAGCGTTTGATCTCTTCAATAGCGGCGCCCGTGCCTTTTTGTTTCTTCGCTTGTTTTTTCGCTTGGGCGCGAAGCGCTTTTTGACGTTTCTTTTCAAGCTTTTTGGGCGAATAATCGGATATTTTTGCTTTTTTGTGATGCTTTTTCTCTTTTGCACCGTATGAATAGACGGGTATTCCGCACAAGTAAAATTTTAATTTAATTATATCATCGTGGTTTGCCGTGATAACGACACGAAGCCTTGCAAAGACAAGGAGAAGTAAGGCGACCGTCAACAGTATGGCCAATACCGCCAAGAATATCCACAAAATGAGCATTCTTTTCCTCCTTGCCCGAATTTTTATGTAGCGACAAACTGATTATTGCCCTCGTTGCGTCTGTTAATTCTCGCCGCCCGATACTTCGGCGGAGTCCTCGGAAGGAGGAACTTCAGATGAGTCGGCAGAAGTGTTTTCTGCCGGTTTGACATCCATTTGAAGCTGTTGTGCAGCGGGCGGAGCGAGCGGTTCGGTCTCGGGCAGATCGTCCAGTGAGTTTATGCCGAACACACGCAAAAATTTTTCCGTAGTTCCGTAAAGAACGGGGCGTCCCGGTGCGTCGAGCCTGCCGACACCCTCGATCAATCCCTTGTCGACAAGCGAGCTGACAGCGTATGAGCTGTCAACACCGCGCACCGCATCTACAAAAGCACGTGTTGCGGGCTGATTGTATGCGACAATGGCAAGTACCTCAAGCGATGACGCCGAAAGATTACCGCCGCGGCGTATTCCCAGTGCTTCGCGGATATAGGGAGCAAAGCGCTCTTTTGTGCAAAGCTGGCATGAGTCATCAAACGTAAGAAGATTGAGCCCGCGCGGCGAGTTTTCGGCGTTGATGCTTGCTGCCATGTTTTCCACCAACAGCTTTATTTCTTTCTGCGTAAGCCCAAGTACCTCAGACAGCTTTTCGTATTTTACGGGGTAGCCTGCGGCGAAAAGTATTGCTTCTATTGCCGCCTCGACGTTTGTTATCGTCGGCATCGTCTCTTGATCTTGCATGATGTTTTATCCTTTATATTTAATAGGAGTCGCCGATGGATATTTCATCGGTAAGTATGGTTGATTCGTCAGTGTTGAGTATAAATTTGGTGTCAAGCCCGTGCAGAGCGTCGACACTGTAGTCCTCGGCGGACTCGTCTATCAGCAGTCGCCGAACTTTGACCAGCTCCAAAACACCGACAAATGCTGCGATAAGGTCGGGAAGGCTGGTTTCGTCACCGATAAGCTCGTCGAGCGTGGCACTTCCGCTTTTCCTCATTTTTGTCAGCATTCCCGCTATCTTGACCTCGACAGATACCACACGCTTGCTTATCATGGGTGTGAAAGCGTGCGCTCTTGCGTCCTCGATGGCATCCATATAACTGCGAATGCGCTTCACCGCCGCTTTGAGCGAGCTTACGTCTTGGTCTGCAACAAAGGTTTTGTCTACGGATATTTCGTCCGTATCCTTGACCATTCGTCCGCTGTATATGACATATTGCTCGGCAAGCCGCACTGCCGCCGCCTTTGCCTGTTGATAACGGATAAGGGCATCGGTCAGCACTTTTCGCGGGTCTTCCGCCTCCTCGGTGGGGCGGGGAAGCAGCATTCGGCTCTTGATGAGCATAAGCTCGCTCGCCATGACGATAAACTCCGAGGCTATCTCCATGTCCATTTCCTGCGCCTGACGCAGATAATCGAGATACTGCTCACAAATGAGCGAAATGGGGATGTCCTCAATATTAACTTTATTTTTTGATATTAGAGCCAGCAGAAGATCGAGGGGACCCTCGAATGTGTCAAGTCTGTATTGAATAGTTTGCATGAAATTCTCCGATCAAAGTCCTACGAGGAAAAGCATACCGTTCAGTATCGCATTGGTGACAGTGCTTATCAGCGGCGAAAGAACTCCGGTAACAAGAAGCAACATTATAACAATGCTTATGATTCGCTCATATTTCATTACGCCGAAATAAATGCGCGGAGGCAAAAAAACATAGAACAGTCTTGATCCGTCAAGCGGAGGAACGGGCAAAAGGTTAAATACCGCCAATGAGATGTTCATGGTGGCGGACATGCTGAAGAAAATGAACAACAACTCAAGCACGAGATTTGCGCTCGTCCAGAAGAAAAATATTATGCGTATGGCAATGACACTCAGCATGGCGAGACACAAATTTGAAATTGGGCCCGCCGCGGCGGAGATGGCCATACCACGCCTCGGATTTTTGAAGTAACGCGTGTTTATAGGAACGGGATTTGCCCAACCGAAGCCCGCGATCAGCATACACAAAAATCCGATAGGGTTGATGTGCCGTATGGGATTGAGTGTCAGTCTGCCGAGGTTTTTCGCTGTCGGGTCTCCCAGCCTTGAGGCAACAAAGCCATGCGCCGTTTCATGAACGGAGAGCGAAAACAATATTATCAGCAAAGCGAAAAGTGTCTGTACAATCAGAAAGGTCAGATCTCCGCCGCTTCGGTATTGGTCGATTATGTCAAGAAGCATTTAAGATACCCTTTCTTTGCTTGAATTTTAAAATCAGTTTTTGTCGGAAACGCCTGCCGCGCCGAGTATTTCGCGCCACAGCTCGGCTTTTCCCTCGCCGTTGTGAGACGAAAAGGGAATGATAGCGATGGCACCGGCGACCGAGGGATGGTTTTGTATTGCGGGTATGGCGGCGGCGCGCTCGGTTTTGTTGAGCTTATCCATTTTTGTCATGACTACGATATACGGCAGAGACGCGGCTTTCATATAATCGAGCATCATGCGGTCATCCTCGGTAACGCCGACGCGGCAATCTACCAGCTGAACGACCAGACGAAGCAGATCAAGATTGGGATTTTGGGTAAAATATGCGTCTGTCAGTGCTGACCATTTTTGTTTGTCACACTGCGGGCGGCGGGCAAAGCCGTAGCCCGGCAGGTCTACTAAAAACAACTTTTTGTCTATGTCGTAAAAGTTGATAGTTATGGTCTTTCCGGGGGATGAGCTGACGCGCGCTAAACTTTTACGGCCCAGAAGTGTGTTTATCAAAGAGCTTTTTCCAACGTTTGAACGTCCCGAAAATGCTATCTGCGGCATTGGATCTGTGGGAAACTGACGTATAACTCCCGCACTGATGCGCAGAGATGTGTTGTTAAGATTAAGAGCCATAATGTTCACCGCCGAGTGTCGTATTTGCAAGAGGCTTTATTGGGGACAGCTCATCAAGTGAGCTGTTGAAAGCGGATGTACGAGTTGTCTTTATCTCGGGCAACTCTACCGGAACGAACGCTTCGTCCAACACCTCGCGAACGTGAGTAACGGGAATAAACTCCAGTGTTTTTCTGACAGTAGGGTCTATCTCGTCCAGATCGGGTGTGTTTTCTTTGGGGATAAAAACGGTTTTTACGCCTGCATTGTAGGCGGCGAGCGTTTTTTCCTTCAAGCCTCCGATTGCGAGAACCTTGCCACGCAGCGTGACCTCGCCCGTCATCGCGATATCACGGCGGACAGCGCGCCCCGATAGGGCGCTGACCAGCGCCGTTACCATTGTGACACCTGCAGAGGGACCGTCCTTGGGAACCGCACCTTCGGGCGCGTGGATGTGTATGTCCTTTGTTTTATAAAAATCGGTAGGAATATTATACTGCTCGGCAACCGAACGAACATAGCTGACGGCTATCTGCGCCGATTCCTTCATAACGTCGCCCAGCGAGCCCGTAAGCTCGATCTTACCGCTGCCGGGAAGTATCGCCACTTCGATTTTGAGCATATCGCCGCCAACCTCTGTATAAGCGAGCCCGTTGACAACGCCCACCTCGTCCTCCTCGCTTATCAGTTCGCCCGTGTATTTGCGGGGACCCAGATAAGATGGCAGATCGGCTATGTCGATCACTACGCGCTTGATATCCTCGGTGACTATGCGCTTGGCGGCCTTGCGGCAAAGCGCGGCTATCTGACGCTCCAGATTTCGTACACCCGCCTCTCGGGTGTATGACGCGATAAGGTCGGAAATTGCGCTGTCGGTGATCTTTAGCATGCGGCGGTTGAGACCGTGGCGCGCGAGCTGTTTGCCGAGCAAATGATTTTTGGCTATACTGAGTTTTTCCGCTGGTGTGTATGTGTGCAACTCGATAACCTCCATGCGGTCAAGCAGGGGGCGGGGGATAGTATCGAGTGTGTTGGCTGTAGTAATGAACAGACAGTCGGAAAGATCAAATGGAAGCTCTATGAAGTGGTCGCGGAAGGTCTTGTTCTGCTCGGGGTCAAGCACTTCAAGCAGCGCCGAGGACGGGTCGCCGTGGGCGTCTCGTGTCAGCTTGTCGATCTCGTCGAGTAATATGAGAGGGTTGCGCACCTTAACGCGGGTAAGTGCGGTCATGATGCGTCCGGGCATAGCTCCGATGTAGGTCTTTCTGTGGCCGCGTATGTCTGCTTCGTCGCGCACACCTCCGAGAGATACGCGGACATATTTGCGTCCAGTAGCCTTTGCGATGGAAGCGGCTACCGAGGTCTTTCCCGTGCCGGGAGGGCCCACAAGACAAATGATTTGACTTTTAAGCTCGGGGGAGAGCTGCTTTACGGCAATGAACTCCAGTATTCTTTGCTTGACCCGCTCGAGTCCGTCGTGGTCGGCGTTGAGTATCTTTTCTGCCGCCTGCACATTTGCCCGCTCCTTGGTAGCTTTGTTCCACGGGAGATCAAGGCAGGTTTCAAGATATGTGCGTATTACATTTGCCTCGGCAGAGCTATAAGGCATTTTTGCCAGTCGGTCATTTTCTTTAAGCAGTTTTTCAGAGACTTCCGCGGGCAAGTGCGCCGCCATTATTTTATTGTAAAATTCCTCGTTTTCGTTGTCATCCTCGCCAAGCTCATCCTCGATGACGCGCATCTGCTCTCGCAGATAATATTCGCGGCGCTCGCGATTTAGATGCTCCTGCACCTTTGAATGGATATTGTATTCGCAGGAAAGCAGCTCGGTTTCCTCTTCAAGCAACGATGCAAGAAGCGATAGTCGCTCCAGTGGGCGGAACTCTTCCAGCACCTTTTGCTTGTCGGTCTCTTTCAAAAGAAAATTGAAAGCTATATAATCGGCAAGGCGGGAAGGATCGTTTATACTTTTTACAAAAGAAATGATATCATTAGAGATATGTGGCATGAATTTATGTATGCCTTGCATTGCTTTTATGGCTTCGCGCATATATGCCTGTGCCTTGATATCGGTATCGTCGAGATATACGGTTTTGACAAGTATATCTGCCGACAGATGATCCCCCGTTTGTCGGTACAGCAGTGCGATGGCTCGCTGACCGGGCGTGGTGAGTATTTGCAAGCTTCCGTCGGGAGTATAAATTGAGTGCTTTATTTTTGCAACTGTTCCGACAGCATAAAGACTGTCGGGCGTAGGCTCTCCTTCGGTGGATGTGCGCTGTGCCACCAAGAAAACACGGCTTTGAGGCTGTGTTGCCGAATTTACGGCGGCAATACTTGCTTTATCGGATATGGTAAATGATGTGTTGACCGAGGGCAACGGTATGGCGTCGCGCAGGACGACAACAGGCAGGTGCGCCTCAGAGACTTTTTCAAGATAATTGGACATTTTTAATAAACCTTTCGGGATATATGCAATAAGTAATAAATCTTCAATTTAATATTATAACACAATATTGCGGCTTTTTCCACACTTTTTTGAAATTTCATTAAAGAATCGGGCAGGTAACACTGTTTTGTCACATTACAAAACAAAAAGCACAACTAGCGACCGTTAATGCGCGTTGATATCATGAGATTGATATTCCGCAAATAATCGGTGACTGTTGTGCATGGGGTTGCGAGTCTTGCCTCCCTCGCGTGGCTCTATTATACTACAACACGAGAGATTTGTAAATTATCAAAAATGACGATTTTTAGCTGAAAATTTCGTTGAAATAGATATGACTTAGAAAAAAACGCAAATAAAACAGGCTATTTTGTCCAAAATGCCGATTTTTCGGCGGTGGTGAAGCGTGGCGGCAAAAAATAAATCAAAGAGCGGGCAATGGGGAATGGGGAGCATTTGTACTATAATTTATGCCGTTTTTAAGTAACTTATGATAAATTAAAAAAGTCAAATATTTTTTCTAAAACCTATTGACATACGTCAAATGACGTGATATAATATGTGAGCAAAAAGAAGCAGAGCCTCCGCTCTCACCCTGCCGCATCGCGAGCCGGGTCGATACATTAAAGCCCAACTTTTGGGCATCGTGTCGCGCGGAAACTGTTTCCGTGCGAATTTTTGTATGGGGGTGTCCTAACATCGCAACAAAAGATATGATGATCAATGACGATATTCGCGTAAGGGAAGTGCGAGTCGTCGGCGAGGATGGCGAGCAGCTCGGAATAATGAGCGCTGACGCCGCAAAGGAAGCGGCATTTGATGCCGGACTTGATCTTGTTATGATAGCACCGCAGGCAGTTCCGCCCGTGTGCAAGATCATGGATTACGGAAAGTTCCGTTTTGAGCGTGACAAAAAGGAAAAGGAAGCCAAGAAGAAACAGCAGACTGTGGAGCTCAAAGAGATCCAGTTGTCCTGCCGTATTGATACGCATGACTTTGAAACAAAGGTCAAGCATGCGCTCCGCTTTTTGAGTGACGGCAATAAGGTTCGCGTCGTTATGCGCTTTAAGGGACGCGAAATGGCGCATATCCCGCTCGGGCGCGAGATCATCGAAAAGTTTGAGGCGGCGTGCTCCGAGGTCGGCTCTGCAGAAAAGAAGCCGGTGCTTGACGGCAGATTTATGAGCATGGTGCTCTCGCCTATCAAAAACAAATAAATTTGTTCATAATACTCGCTCATGCGAGCTTGCATGATATAAGTTAATATAAGTAAAGGAGTTAATACAATGGGAAAGATCAAAACACACAAGGCCTCCGCGAAGAGATTCTCTGTTACAGGCACAGGCAAGGTAAAGATGAACCACTGCCACCACCGCCACAACCTTGGCATTAAGGACCAGAAGCGCAAGAGACATCTGCGCACCGCTTCCTACGTTCAGGGAGCTATGGCAACAAACATGAGAAATCTTATTCAGAAATAATCGTAATATAGGGAGGAAATAAAAATGGCACGTATTAAAGGCGCGGTCACAACCCGCAAGAGAAGAAATAAAATGCTTAAGGCCGCTAAGGGCTATTGGGGTGCAAAATCCAAGCACTTCAAGATGGCTAAGCAGGCCGTAATGAAGAGCGGTAACTATGCATTTGCAGGCCGCAAGCTCAAGAAGAGAGATTTCCGTCAGCTTTGGATCACCCGTATCTCTGCTCAGGCAAAGATCAACGGAATGAACTATTCTACATTTATGCACGGCTTGAAGCTCGCCGGCATTGACCTCAACCGCAAGATGCTCTCTGAGATCGCTATCTCCGATCCCGAGGCTTTCGCAGCACTTGCAGAGAAGGCTAAGGCAGCTATTGCCTGAATTTTTGGGAAAACCCGGTGAATACCGGGTTTTCTCATATTATGAACAAAGTCTGTGGAGATAAAAATGGAAGAGATAATTTCCTCGCGTCAAAATCCGACTGTCGTCAGAATATGTAAGCTTTCGGATAAAAAGCATCGAGAAGCGGAGCGACTTTTTCGCTTTGACGGAGTAAAGCTGTGCGCCGAGGCGATAATGTCAGGCGCAGAGCTTGAATTTATATTGTTGCGTCGTGAACAGAGCAATGCCATGCGCCTTCGCATAGCGGAGCTTAGTGGAAAGTATCCTGAGGATACAGGCGCACGGGTTATTTTGCTCGAAAACAGCCTTTTCGACGCTGTGTCGGAAGAAAAATCGCCCGAAGGCGTAATTAGTGTCGCAAAATATATTGACAAATTTCATAAAATTGCTACAATAGATAATAACTGCGTTGCATCCGAGTCGCGGGACGGCAGAATAATGCTTCTTGAGGATATCAGAGATCCCGGCAATCTCGGAACCATCATGCGCAGCGCGGCGGCGCTCGGAGTGGAGACACTTGTTCTTTGCGGTGAGTGCGCCGATATATACAGTTCCAAAACACTGCGCGGCAGTATGGGCGCACTGTTCCGTTTAAAAACAGTTCGTGCACGTGACGGCGCGGCGGCGGTGAGAACACTCAGGGTTAACGGTCGGCGTGTTTTTGCTGCAGCGCTTACCTCACAGGCTGTGTCGCTGCCCGAGGCGGCATTGACGCATGAGGACTGCATTGTGATCGGCAACGAAGGGCACGGCCTAAGTGGAGAGATCATATCCGAGTGTGACGGCTGTGTTATTATTCCGATGAGCGCGGGAACGGAGTCGCTCAATGCGGCAACCGCGGCGGCGATCTTTATGTGGGAAACACGGAAAAAGAATTGAGCATAATTTAAGGGAGGAGTATGGTATGAAAACGGAGACTCTGTATTGGGTGTGGCTGTCTTGCAGACTTGGAGTCGCAAATCGCGATTTTCCTCGGCTCATGCTGAAATACGAAAGTCCGTATGATATATATACCGCTTCTCCCGAAGAGCTTTGCTCGGTGGACGGAATAGGACGTGCTACGGTCGAGTGTCTGTCAAACAAAAGTCTTGATATCCCGTCCAACATAATGGAGTTTTGTGCCAAGACCGACGTGCGTGTCATGCCGTATTCATCCGAATTGTATCCGAATCGCCTGCGATTGCTTCCGGCACCTCCGGTACTGCTTTATGTACGCGGAACCATGCCGCAGATGGATCACAGGGTCTGCATAGCAGTGGTAGGCACTCGACGTATGAGCGAATACGGACGGGATTGTGCGTATAAAATAGCATATGAACTGGGAGCGGCAAATGCTGTAACCGTCAGCGGTTTGGCTCTCGGTATTGACGGCGTTGCCGCCTGCGGGGCCATTCGAGGCGGAGGCGATACGGTGGCAGTGCTCGGATGCGGTATAGATATAATTTATCCCAAAGCGCATGCCAAGCTTACCGGTATAATTGCCGAAAACGGCGCGGTCGTTACCGAATATCCGCCCGGAACTCCGCCGATAGGCGAGCATTTTCCCATACGCAACCGCATTATCAGCGGTATGTGCCAGGGAACACTGGTCGTAGAGGCGGACGAGCGAAGCGGGGCTATAATTACCGCGCATGAAGCTATGTCGCAGGGGCGACAGGTGTTTGCCATACCCGGCAATCTCGGCGAGGAAAACACTTCGGGCACTAACGCACTTATACGCGACGGCGCCATTATGATAATGGAGACGGACGATATTTTGCGTGAGTATCGCAAGCTGTATGACAAATATATCGATCTGCCGCGTCTTGCCGCGGCACGCCGGCGCTATTCTTTTTCGGAAGAATCGCTGGATAATATGGGAGTAAGCGCAAGATATGCACGGGAGAGCCGTCCGGTACATTCAAACGAGCCCTCGGCCCCTCGCGCAAGCTTTGACCGTAAAAAATCGGGTGCGAGCTCGACGAGTTACGTACATGAGCATAAAAAGAATGCGCCCGTGAAGACAGTTAAAACGCCGACGCCTACCGTTAAAGCCACGGGTGACCATTCGGCGGAAGTGCTTGCGTCGCTTGACGAAAAATACCGCGCGCTTTTTGCCGAGATACCGGATGACCGCGCAGTTACAGCCGACGCACTTGCAAAGCTGGGATACAGCATAGGAGAGGTTATGACAGCCATGACTATGCTTGAGCTCAAAGGGCTTGTCAGCTCGCTTCCCGGCGGGCTTTACATCAAACGTTAATTTTAAAAAAGGATTCAACAGAAAAGATGCCAAATCTTGTAATAGTCGAGTCGCCCTCCAAGGCGGCTACAATCAAAGGGTATTTAGGTACCAATTATAAGGTCGTTGCCTCCAAGGGGCACGTCCGCGATCTGCCCAAAAGTACGCTGGGCGTTGATATTGAAAATGATTTTGCTCCGCATTATATAAATATCCGAGGAAAGGGCGACCTTATCAAGGAAATAAAAAAGGAGGCAAAAGCGGCAAATAAGGTCTTTCTCGCGACCGACCCTGACCGTGAGGGTGAAGCTATCTCATGGCACCTTGCCACGGCACTCGGCATACCGGTGGAAAAAACACTGCGTGTTACCTTTAATGAGATAACTAAAACCGCTGTTAAAGCTGCTATCAAAGCGCCACGCCAAATAGATATGAATCTGGTGGACGCACAGCAGGCAAGAAGAATACTCGACCGAATAGTGGGGTATAAGCTGTCACCCTATCTCTGGAAGACCGTCAAAGGCGGCCTTTCGGCGGGACGCGTGCAGTCAGTAGCCACCAAAATAATAGTCGACCGCGAAGAAGAGATCCGCGCGTTTGTTCCCGATGAATACTGGACTATAGACGCATTGCTCGGATGCGGTGACGCCGAGATACTTGCACATTTTTACGGTGACGAAAAGCAGGGAAAGATACGCATTGCCAATGAAGAGCAAGCTAATGTTATAAAAAATGCGGTAGACGGAAAAGCGTTTACCGTCAAAGCGATCAAGCGCGGCGTGCGCCACAAAACTCCCGCACCTCCATTTACCACATCCACATTGCAGCAGGAGGCCGCTAAAAAATTGGGCTTTCAGACAGCACGCACCATGAAAGTCGCGCAGGAGCTTTATGAGGGTGTAAACCTCGGCTCGGAAAACGGCGGCGTTCAGGGTCTTATCACTTATATGAGAACCGATTCTCTTCGCGTGTCCAATGAGGCGCAGACAGCGGCAAGAGAATATATAGCGGAAAAATATGGTGAAAAATATTGCCCCGCCTCTCCCAGAAACTATAAATCGCGCAGTGGCTCGCAAGATGCACATGAGGCTATACGCCCCGCACATTTGAACCATGAGCCTGCAACCATACGCAAGCATCTCACCATAGATCAGTACAGACTGTATAAGCTCATTTGGTCGCGCTTTGTAGCAAGCCAGATGCAGTCTGCAGAGCTGAATACAGTTGTTGCGGATTTCGGCTGTGAAGGCTATATCTTCCGCACCAGCGGATATACTGTAGCATTCCAGGGCTACATGGCGGTGTATGAGGAGACAGAGGATATTAATCGCCGCGCCGATGATGATAATGAGCAAAAAGATGTTCTGATCCCCGACATAAAAGAGGGGCAGAGCCTTGACGGTAAAAAGGTAAGCGCTGATCAGCATTTCACCGAGGCACCTCCGAGATATACCGAAGCGTCCTTGGTTAAATTCCTTGAAGAAAAGGGAATCGGCCGCCCCAGTACCTATACGCCGACTATAACTACCATCATTGCCCGCAATTATGTTAAGCGCGACGGCAAGGCGCTGGTGCCTACTCCTCTGGGAGAAGTTACAACCAAGCTTATGTCCGAGAATTTTGCAGATGTTGTTGACTATCGTTTTACCGCCGAAATGGAAAACGATCTTGACGGAATCGAAAACGGAAGTGTAGAGCTGAATCAGGTGCTTCGCGATTTCTGGGGTGACTTTAAAAAAGAGCTTGAGAAAGCAGAGAAGAACGCCGTTGACGGCAGCTTGATGCCGCCTCCCGAGGAAACGGATATGATCTGCGAAAAGTGCGGCAGTCGCATGGTGGTCAAAATGGGGCGTTACGGCAAATTTGCGGCTTGTCCCAACTATCCCAAGTGCCGAAACACAAAGCCGCTTGAGACTCCCGAAAACTCGGAGGAGAATCAGGAAAAGCCCGCCAAAAAGCTTGAGATCGCAGACTTCAAATGCGAAAAATGCGGGGGTGATATGGTTTTGCGTACAGGTAAATTCGGTAGCTTCTATGCTTGTATTAATTATCCCAAGTGCCGCTTTACCAAGCAAAAAGTCAAAGAAATAGATGTTCCGTGCCCCAAATGTGGTGCCAAGGTCGTTATCAAGCACGGCAGAAATAAGACGGTGTTCTATAGCTGTGAGCGTTATCCCGATTGCGATTTTTCGTCCTGGGATATGCCCACTGTCGAAAAATGCCCCAAGTGCGGAGAGACGCTCTTCCGCCGCAAAGGGCGCGACACACTTTACTGCCGCAACGAGGGCTGTGGCTATGAAACGGATAAATAAACTCGATATACAAAAGGAAAAGGTATAACACATGAAAGAAAAGCTGACGGTGTGCGGCGCGGGACTTGCCGGCTGTGAAGCGGCATGGCAAGCGGCAGAGCGGGGAGTACCGGTGCGGCTGATAGAGATGAAGCCAAACAAATATACTCCCGCCCACCATGTACCCGGTTTTGCCGAGCTGGTCTGCTCAAATTCACTGCGCTCCGACCGCACCACAAACGCGGTCGGATTGCTCAAGGAAGAATTGCATCGCCTGGGTTCGTTGATAATGCAGGCGGCATATGCCAGCAGAGTTCCCGCAGGATCTGCTTTGGCGGTGGATAGAGTTGAGTTCTCAAATTACATCACGGATCATATAAAAAGTCACCCAAATATAGAGGTGATTTCTCAAGAAGTGACATCTGTTGACGATGATGGCATCACCGTTATCGCGACGGGGCCGCTCACATCCGATGCCATGGCCGACTACATCCGAGATACTCTGGGATGCGGCGGACTGCACTTTTTTGATGCGGCCGCACCCATCGTGGATGCAGCAAGCATTAATATGGACGTGGCATATTTCGGTTCGCGATATGATAAAGGGGACGCCGATTATATCAACTGCCCCATGAACCGCGAGCAGTATGACGCTTTTTATAACGCGCTTGTAACAGCGAGAGAAGCGGAGCTGAAAGACTTTGATCGCGAGACTCAACGGGAAATTCAGGTGTTTGAGGGGTGCATGCCCGTCGAGATCATGGCGCGCCGCGGGTATGATACCTTGCGTTACGGCCCGCTCAAGCCTGTCGGGCTTGTCGATAAACGCACAGGCGAGGAGGCATACGCGGTAGTCCAGCTTCGTAAGGAAAATGTGGCGGGAACCATGTATAACCTTGTCGGATTCCAGACTCATCTGGCTTTTCCCGAGCAAAAGCGTGTGTTCGGCATGATACCGGGCCTTGAAAACGCCGAGTTCTTGCGTTACGGTATAATGCACCGTAATACTTATTTGAACTCTCCCGGACTTCTCGGCGCGGACTATTCTTTGCTCGCTCGTCCCGAGGTGTACTTTGCCGGGCAGATGACGGGTGTTGAGGGTTATATAGAGTCTGCGGGAAGTGGATTTGTCGCAGGACTTTCGGCGGCTCGCGCCTTTCTCGGGCAGGAGAAATTAATATTCCCCGAGACAACTATGCTTGGCGCTATGGCGGGTTATGTCAGCCGTGGCGGTGTAGGTAAGTTTGTGCCCATGAATGCCAATTTCGGCATTATCGAGCCGCTCGGCCGACGTGTAAAAGGCGGCAAGATCGCAAAATATGAGGCGATAGCCGCACGTTCACTGGAGCAGATAGACAGTATCAAAAATATTATTGTCTGAGGTTTTACTGAAAGGGCTTTACAAAGTCAATGAAGATCATAATAGATGCTATGGGTGGCGATCATGCCCCCGACGAAATATTAAAAGGCGCATTTGATGCGGTGCGTGAATACGGAGTGGAGTTGATTATCGTCGGCGACGAAAAGCAGATAACGCACCTGTCCAACGTGAATTCGTTTGATCTCACGCAACACCGGGTCGTTCATACCGATGTAGTGGTCAATATGGATGACGATCCGATGGTCGTGCTGCATGCAAAAAAGGAATCGTCTCTGTGTACCGGGTTGCGCCTGCTTGCGGCAGGTGAGGGAGACGCGTTTGTAAGTGCGGCAAATACGGGGGCGCTGTTTACGGCGGCAAGCCTTATTGTGCGTAAGATACCGGGAGTACAGCGCGCCGCTATCGCAAGCATACTTCCCATGACACCGCCCGTGCTGTTGCTTGATTCGGGCGCTAATGTTACGGTCACGGAGGATTACCTCGAGCAGTTTGCTGTGATGGGAAATGCATATATGAAAAGCGTTCACGCTATAGAGCGCCCACGTGTCGGACTTCTTAACAACGGCTCCGAGGCTTGCAAGGGAACTCAACTCCAAATAGACACATATAAACGTCTGGAGAGCAACGGCAAGATCAATTTTGTCGGCAATATCGAAGCCAATAACATACCGTTTGACGCCTGCGATGTTTTGGTTACAGACGGATTCAGCGGAAATATAACTCTCAAAGCTATTGAGGGTATGGGCAAAATGATGCTCAGCACACTCAAAAATTGCTTTTACACGAACATACGGACCAAAACGGCTGCAGTACTTATAAATGAAGAAATACGGCAGATCAAAAGAGATTTTGATCCCTCGGAATACGGAGGAGCGCCCCTACTCGGCTTGCGCAAACCCGTTATCAAGGCGCACGGATCATCAAAAGCCAAGGCGATAAAGAGCGCGATACGGCAGGCAAAGGATTATGCCGTTACCGGAGTGGCGGATGAGATAGCAAATGACATAAAGAAAATGATCGACGCACGTCACGAACAAGTCGACAACGCGGCGGTTATGGAGGAAATAAAATGAATCTTCCGCTTGATATATCGGAATTTGAAAGCAGAATAGGTTATACTTTCCGCGATAAGTCTCTGATCGAAACTGCGCTGACGCATTCCTCGTATTCAAATGAGCTGAAAGTGCGCCGTATCGAATGCGAGTGCAATGAAAGATTGGAGTTTTTGGGGGATTCGGTGCTTTCGATAATCGTCAGCGAGTATCTTTTTGCCCATTATGCAGACCGTCACGCCGAGGGAGACCTGACACGTATGCGCGCGGATGTTGTGTGCGAGCGAGCGCTGGCAGGCTATGCCGCCGAGGTCGGGCTTGGTCAATTTTTGAAGCTTGGGCGCGGCGAGGATAAAAACAACGGCCGCGAGCGCAAGTCCATACTTGCTGATGCCTTTGAGGCAACACTGGCGGCAATGTATCTCGATGCAGGCGAGAACGGTAAGGCTGTTGTGTCAAAATATCTTATGCCGTTTGTGCTTCGGGAGCTTGATGCTTTTGTTGGCAAGAGCGGTGAGGAGGTTGCGCAGGATTATAAAACGCATCTTCAGCAGTTCATCCAGCAGTCGGATAACGAACAGCCCGAATACGTAACGGTAGGAGAGAGCGGCCCCGACCATATGAAGATATTTGAAGTAGAGGTCAGACTCAACTCAAATGTTATCGGAAAGGGAAGCGGTCATTCCAAACGCGAGGCGGAGCAAAGCGCCGCAAAGCAGGCATTGGAGCTGTTTGGGGAAATATAAAGCGAAGCCGCCCCTCGGGGCGGCTGTTTTTGTCGTAAGACCTTGCAAATAATACGAAGATATGTTATACTTATGATGAACTCTCAAGAGTTACCAAGAGGACGGTAATAAACCTCGCGGATAACTCTCAGACAGAAGAGACATACTCGTATGACGCAGCAGGTAATATTACTTCGGATTCGACAGATACTGCATTCGTTTACGATACCAATAACAGACTGACATCGTTTAACGGTAAGGCGGTCACATATGACCTTGACGGAAATATGCTGTCCAATGGCGAAGACTCATTCACATATGACTCCGCAAACCGACTCATCACCGCAGACGGTCATACATATACCTATAGCGCAGAGAATGTTAGAATACGCAACCTCTGTACCGAAAGCGATACTACATATGTATACGACACCAACGCAAGACTCAGCCGACTGCTCACAAAGACCACAAACGGCACTGTCACAAAATATGTATACGGCAGAGGACTCATAGGCGAGCAGGAGGAATGCGATTGCGACGGCCTCAAGATCTACCACTTCGACTATCGCGGCAGTACGGTTGCCATAACCGATATTGATGGCAGCATAACCGATACT
>JAFTRE010000013.1 GCA_017462385.1 Clostridia bacterium
ATCCGACGTAGGCTGTTGTGGTTGCTCATAGATCACATAGTCGGCACCGCGTAAGCGTCCTTTCTCGTCGCGTTCTCTTGATCGGACGATATATCCCGCTTTTTCAAGCTCGCGTATGGCTTCACGGATAGCGTCTATCTTTTCTCGGTTGATGTATGACAGCCCCGCAAGGGTAAAGTCCCAATCTTCGGGTAGGGAGAGCATTTGCGACAACAGCCCTTTTGCCTTTAAGGTCAAGTCTTTGTTTCGTAAGTGGTGGTTGCTCATAACCGTGTAGCCCGTGTTTCGCTCCACCCGAAAAACTGCCATTGTGTATCACTCCTTTGTAATAGAAAAAGCGGCGTTCCTATCTTCCCGCGTGGGAATTAGTAAACGCCGCTTTAACGGTGTTATTGATTTTAAGTAACAGCTTGATTTATCTTTCGTGCCTTTCTTGGTTTGCTCACATTCGTACATTGCTTAATTTATTTATTCTTTTATGATTGCGCGGGTGTGGGCTTTCCGCGTTTGGAGATTTACTTGATAGTTCCCGTTTTGTTTCACCGAAACGCTGATAATGCGCTATCTCACGCGCGCGCAAAAACTTAATGGGCTCGCGCACATCGGGATCATCGGTAAGACGCAAAATATTGTCATACGTTACCCTCGCTTTTTGTTCGGCAGCAAGGTCTTCATGCAGATCGGCGATAATATCTCCTTTGACGGCAAATATTTTTGCGTCAAACGGCACGCCCGAGGCGGCAATGGGATAAACACCCGTGGTATGATCCACAAAATAAGCGGCAAAGGGAGTACCCTTGATGTCTTCCTCACTCAGATTCCGAGTCAGCTGATGTATTATAGCTGCTACCATCTCCAGGTGTGCCAATTCCTCGCTTCCTACGTCGGTCAGTATTCCGACTACCTCGTCATAAGGCATACTATAGCGCTGATTCAGATAACGCATGGAGGCTCCCAGCTCGCCGTCCGGCCCACCAAGCTGACTAATGATCACATTTGCCAGAGCCGGATTGCAGTTTTTTATCTTTACGGGGTATTGCAATTTCTTCTCATATATCCACATATCGTCATCCTCCTCAATTTGCGTCGTAATGCCACGGCCACGGTCCGTTTATCCACTGCCATTTTGAAGTGCTCGTATTGCCGAATATAGTGACAGGGCCGCATTGCTGTTCATATTCGGCAACGGCGGTGTTGCGCTCGCACACGAGCTTGTGATAATGCTCAAGCGCCTCGGCGCAATCGGGGTATGCGTCGAGATAGAGCACGGTTTCCTGAATTGCGAAGTCAAGCGCGCGAATGCGCCGCATGAGAGCGTTACAGCCGGTGTTGCAGTTGTTGTGTTTATCCACGACAGCCACCTCCCCGCATGTTATCGTTTCCGTAAAATGGCAGGTCAAGCTCGGCGAAGATAGTGCCGTGTTCCATGCCCTCCTCGGGGTCGTATACGTTGCGCCACACCTGCTGTGGTGAATATACTATTGCCAACGGATGCTCGTGAAGTCCCCAGCTGCCGTTGTCGGTACCGCAACCACAGCCGCCGTGTTCGTAGGTGTCGGTGCGAGTCATGCGATAGTCGCTACGACCGTAGCCGGAACGCCAACTGTTGCGAATCATGCGCTCATTGCCGCAACCGCAGCCGGAACGCTCACTGCCACGAGTCATGCGCTCATTGCCGCAACCGCAGCCGGAACGCTCACTGCCGCGAGTCATGCGCTCATTGCCGCAACCGCAGCCGGAACGCTCGCTGTCACGAGTCATGCGCTCATTGCCGCAGCCGCAGCCGGAATGCTCGCTGTCACGAGTCATGCGCTCATTGCCGCAGCCGCAACCGGAATGCTCATTGTCACGAGTCATGCGGTTCTCGCGGTTGCCGCCATAGCTTGTATTATCGCCGTCACAGCCGCAGTCCGAATGCTCGTCGCTGTGTTCTGTATCCGTATCGGCATAGGTAGGCATCGAATGGCGGGTGTCGAGACCGTTCACAAGCGAACGCGCGACATGATCCTCAACGCTTGTGCCGCTTCGGGTGACACCGGTGCGATTGCGGTGCTCGCAGCCACAGCTATCCCCCTCCCTTGCCTGACGCAACAGCTCGCCGCCAACCCTCTCGCGCGGCGTCCTTACGTCGTTATTATCAATATACATTATTAGATCAAATTCTCCTTTAATATTTGTGCCGCTCGCGCGGCTCAATATCAATATATGCGGGAAGGTCGGATTTTGTCAAAATAATGTACTTTAATATATAAAAGCAGTGCTGTGAGCGAGCAACAGCACTGCTTTTATGTATTAATCCAAATATTTGGAGGGAATGAATCCTCCATATGTTTTCTTACATTGTTTATAATTTGCACATTCCGTAAACGGACTGTCACCCCAACAGTAAGTTTTTATTTGATAATCCTCTTGAAACGAATCATACAATTTACAAACTTTATTTTTGGCATCATAATATGGACACATGATTAGCCACCTTTCACGCCGGCGAATATTCGCCGATACCGCATTCGTGGTGTATTTCGTATGTACTGCCGTTATTTACACAGCGCTTTTCCTGCGGACGGTAATATTTGCAGTTGCCGCAGCATCTTTTGAGATTCGATTCAAAATCGTAAATTCTGCTGCAATCATCGTCCGGGGATTTACTGTAGCCGCTGAACGCGCATTTGCGCTCACCGACACAAAAGTATCGGCATTGATAACATTTTGCCATTTTGATTCTCCTTTATGTAATAAAATCAATAAAACAGTTCGCTCAACAGCAAGAATGCTGCGGCGGCGCAAGCGTTTTCCCAACGCTCCTCATATTCGCCGATGGGATGGCGGGAATACCCGCGCCCGCGATAAATTTTGCCGTCCTCATATTCTCCTATCTCGGTCTTGTCCCAGCCGGTGCCGCGATATATTATGCCATTTGATATTTCACCGACCGCTTTGGGCCATGTTACTCCACTGTATATCACGCCGTTTTTAAATTCGCCTATCATATCTCTGCGATTACTGTAACCGCGATATATTTTGCCGTCTATAAATTCACCGACGATCTCGCGGTTGTAATCTGTGCCACTGTATATGATGCTCATGGAAACTCCTTTTATTGAATGCTCTCTAATATCCTATCTCTATCATGTGAGTAAAGACGCCCTTTGATTTTGCCACTTTTGTATTCCTCTAAAAGTTTCAAACAAAATTCTTTTGTTTGAGCTCTTTTAGGCAACCATAAACAAGAACCATGATACGGGAAATCATGACAAGTTCCAAAATATCGGTCAATATTAGGATGGGTAGTGTCTAAAAACTCAATTAATTGTATTTTTTTTGTTAACGAATATATTTCATCAAAAAGACATTCTTCAAACACTTGAATCCATTTTCTCTTGTTTTCTGAAGAGTAAGTTATAGTATCAAACAAATTATGAAATTTATCATTATTATACTGTGGCAATTTACTTGTAATTACTTCTTCAAATATATAATCTACATATGTATCATATATATGAAATACTTTTTTCAATGATTCTTTTTGCACATTTTCAGGCTCGCTATTAAGTTTATATGCTCCCAACATTATTTGAACATCTATACAACGACGCCAATAGTCGTTTATCTCATCTACCACCGCATTAATCTCATATAATTTCGACATAATAGGTAAAATTGATATTACATCGTTATTAATTCTTTCCTCACGTTCAGCTAATGGAGTTTCACTATTAAATTTATTTATTTTGTTCTTGTCATCCCAACAAACAATATTAGTTTCATACATTTCATCCAGTTTAGTTGATATGTCTATTGATTGTTGTTTTACAACTGAAACTATCTTACTCAATTCTAATGCTCTTTCCCAAGAATATATTTTATCATCCTCTTCAAAATCGAAAATTTTTGAAAACCAAGGATTAAAAAATCCTTTTTCTTTAGCCCGTTCAAAAAAATTCTCCATAGTTTTATTAACTATTATTTCAAACTTTTTCTTCCCAAACATTTTAAACCTCCAAAAAATAACATTTATTGTCCTTTGACAAAAATATTATAATACATTTGTGCTCATTTGTCAACATATGTGTTCAAAAAATCTCAAAATAAATTATATAATTTAGAAAAAAGGAGGATTGCGCACATGTTGGATTCGGTCACAGTCGGAAAAGTAATACAAAATTACAGAGAAAAGCGCGGGCTTTCACAAGAAGTAGTCAGCGGGCTTGCCGACATCGGTCGAACACATTTGAGCGCTATTGAACGCGGAGTCAGAAAGCCGACGCTTGATACCTTTTTCAAATTGGCAAATGCCATGGACATTGCCCCGAGCGAACTGATGAAATTGATCGAAGATGAAATATCCTCTCAAAAATAGCAACATCCCGACAGACACTATCCGTCGGGATGTTTTTGTTCGGCGGGAGACAAGCCCCCGCCCTACGGTATAAATATCATAATTTGCATTGCCGCATCGGCGATTTCACTGCGCAGCCCCCACGGGCTCCGCCGTTTTCGCCTTTTCCACGCCACGCTTGCCATAGACCGCGCCCGAATTGAGCGACGCTTCAATGCGCAACAGGCGGTTATACTTCGCGACGCGTTCGCCGCGGCAGGGCGCGCCCGTCTTTATATACGGCGCGTTGAGTCCCACCGCGATATCGGCGAGCGTGGTATCCTCAGTCTCGCCCGAACGGTGCGACAAAATAAAATCGTAGCCCGCGTCCTTGGCCATGTGAATGACGCGCAGTGTCTCGGTCAGCGTTCCTATCTGGTTGGGCTTGATAAGAATGGCGTTGCCTACCCCCTCGGCAATGCCGCGTGAGAGGCGGCGGGTGTTGGTGACAAACAGATCGTCGCCGACCAGCATTATCTTGTCACCAAGTCTGCGCGTCAGCTCGCTCCAGCCGTCGAAATCGCGCTGATCCAAGCCGTCCTCAATAGATATAATAGGAAACTTTTCGCACAGCTCCTCCCAGTAGGTTATCAGCTCGTCGCGCGTGTAGCGCTCGCCTCGCTTGGGACGGTGATATGCGCCGTCCGACTCGGAATACCACTCGCTCGCGGCGGCGTCAAGCGCAATCTTGACGTTATCCGTGGTATACCCCGCCTCGCCGATGGCGCGGCAGATGAGCGAGATCGCCTGCTCGTCATCGGCAAGGTCGGGTGCAAAGCCGCCCTCGTCTCCGACCGTCGACGCATAGCCGTTCCGCTTCAAAATTTTACCAAGCATATGCGATATCTCGCTTCCCATACGGAGAGCCTCGGAAAAGCTTTCCGCGCCTACGGGAACTATCATAAACTCCTGTATCTCGATGTTATTCGAAGCGTGCGCACCGCCGTTGAGAATATTCATCATGGGCATGGGCAGGCGATAGGAATCAAGACCGCCGAAATAACGGTAAAGCGGGATGCCGTACCAATTTGCCGCAGCACGCGCGTTAGCCAGCGACACGGCAAGCATCGCATTGGCGCCAAGCCGCGTCTTGTTTTCGGTTCCGTCAAGCTCGAGCAGAATTCTGTCAAGCTCGCATTGCTCCGACGCGTATATGCCCGCGATGGCGGGCGATATTTTTTTAATGACACCTCTGACGGCTTCAAGCACGCCTTTGCCGTCATAGCGGGTGTCGTCGCCGTCGCGCAGCTCGTGTGCTTCATATATTCCCGTAGACGCTCCCGACGGCACGCTCGCCACACCGACGGTTCCGTCGGTCAGAAAAACGGTCGCCTCCACAGTGGGATTTCCCCGAGAATCCAGTATCTCTCGGGCGGTACATTTCAGTATTTGAGGTTTGTTCATTGTGTTTTATTCCTTCCTTTGTATGTTGCTGTCGTGATTAGTATCTCCCGTGCACTGCCAAATATGCGAACTGCAGCATATACTGTCAATAAAACACACAAGGAGAAAAAACATGATAATACATACCGTACAGCCCGGCGACTCGCTGTACTCGCTCGCCCGCACATATAACACGACCGCTGCCCGAATTGCGTCCGATAACGCGCTGTCCTCCCCCGCCGCGCTCACGGTAGGTCAGGCGCTTGTCATTCTCGAACCGACGCAGACTTACACAGTTGGGGCGGGCGACACGCTGTATTCTATAGCCACGCGCTTCGGCGTCAGCGTAAACCAATTGTTTCGCAACAATCCTCAGCTTCTCGGCGAAAACCGCGTCAGCGAGGGCGATGAGCTTATCATTTCGCTCCCCGCCCCCGAATATGACCGTTCTGTCGCCGTCACGGGCTACGCATACCCATTTATCAACCGACAAATACTTACCTCCACACTTCCCTATCTTACATATCTGACCGTTTTTACATACGGAATCAACGACGACGGCTCGCTCATCACGCTTGACGATGAGGAAATAATCTCGCTCGCACGTCAGTACGGCGTCGCGCCCATAATGATGATGTCGTCGCTTAACGCGGACGGCGTGTTTTCAAACGAGCTGTCCACCCGCATATTCGAAAGCCCCGAGCTTACTGCCAATCTTATCAACAGCATCGAGCAGACGGTGCGCGAGCGAGGATACGCGGGTGTGGAGTTTGATTTTGAGTACATCAGCGCCGAATATGCCGACGAATACGCCGCGTTGGTAAATGCAACGCGCGAGCGGCTGGAGCCGCAGGGATATGTAGTATTTGCAGACCTCGCCCCCAAGGAGAGCGACGACAAGCCGGGGCTTCTTTACGAGGGACACGATTACGCCGCGCTCGGCGAGGCGGCGAATCGGCTCTTGCTTATGACATACGAATACGGTTACACCTACGGTCCGCCCATGGCGGTGGCTCCCATCGGGCCTGTCAGCGGTGTACTTGACTATGCCGTAACACGCATCCCGCCCTCCAAGCTATTGCTCGGGGAGCCCAACTACGGCTACAACTGGACGCTCCCTTATGTTGCGGGCGAGTCGCAGGCGCAGTCGCTGTCAAACTACGAGGCTACCGAGCTTGCCGCGCAGGTGCGTGCGGCGATACAGTATGACGAGGTAGCGCAGTCGCCGTATTTCAACTATTATGAACGCACGCCCGAGGGTGCTGTGGAGCACGAGGTGTGGTTTGAGGATGCGCGAAGCGCGGATGCTTCATTGCGGCTGATAGATCAATATGACCTCGCGGGTACGGGCGTCTGGAACATAATGCGCTACTTCCCGCAGCTTTGGCTGGTGCTGGACTCACTATATAATATAGAAAAGATATACGAATAAAGCAAGGGGCTGAGTTCCGACTCAGCCCCTTGCTGTTGTTATTTACTTTTTCTCGGCCACGATAAGTCCGTACGCGCCGTCCTTACGGGTGTAGACCAGGCAGGTCTCGCCCGAATCCTGATCCTCAAACATGAAGAACTGGTGACCCAGCAGATTCATCTGCAATATTGCCTCCTCCGCTGACATAGGCTTGAGCTGAAAGCTCTTGGTGCGGATTATAAACTCGGTATCCTCCTCCGGTTCCTCCGGGGGTATATATGAAGGTTCTTCGGCGAACACTCCTGCCCGCAGGCGCTTAGCCAGACGGGTTTTGTTTTTTCTAATCTGACGCTCGATATTATCGATCGAACGGTCAAGGGCATTCTGGAAGGACTCGTCCTCCACCTCACTGCGGAAGAGCGTATTTGCGGCGCTGATGGTAATCTCGAGCACCTCGCGGTTGCGCTTTTTACTAAAGGTGACGGTAGCGTCTCCCTCGCGGTCAAAATACTTGTCAAGCCTTGACAGCTTTTTGTCGACAAGGACCTTTAGATCGTCCTTCACTGTGATCTGTCTGCATACAAATGTAATTTTCATTTTTTGCCCTACCTTTCCTCGGCTTTGATACGGGGCCTCGGCGAGACAGCCTCCGTCCCGTCAAATGTATTATAGCACACATTTGTCACTTTGTAAAGAGTCAAGTATTAATTTTCAGTTATTCATCACATTTTTGTGCAATATAACGGACTGCTATCAATTTTTCATCACTCGCCCGATTGACAAACGTCTCAAATGCGGGTATAATAATAAATGATATTTTTTGAAGGTAAGTGCAAATGGACAATATAAAAGATAAAATACAAAAACTGCGTCGGGAGCTGGACCGTCACTCCCGCCTTTACTATGTTTACGATGCGCCCGAAATATCGGATTACGACTACGACATGCTCTACCGCGAGCTACTCACGCTCGAAGCAGAGCACCCCGAGCTTTATGACCCCGCCTCGCCCACACAGCGCGTCGGCGGCCGCCCGCTCGATAAATTCGATAAAGTGACACATTCGCGTCGAATGGATTCGCTTACCGACGTTTTTTCGTTTGACGAGCTTGGTGATTTTATACAAAAATCCACCGCGATCCTGCCGGATGCCACCTGGTCTGTCGAGCCCAAGATAGATGGACTTTCCGTGGCCTTGACCTACGAGGGCGGCGTGCTTGTGCGCGGCGCGACCCGCGGTGACGGAACGGTCGGCGAGGATGTGACGCAAAACATCAAAACCATCTTTTCCATACCACTGACTCTGCCCGAACCGCTCAATATCACAGTACGCGGCGAGGTGTACATGCCTCGCGCTGTGTTCGCGCGGCTCAACGCCGCCCGCGAGGCGGCAGGTCAGGCGCTTCTCGCAAATCCCCGCAACGCCGCGGCAGGCTCGCTCCGTCAGCTCGATCCCAAAATAACCGCCTCGCGCGCACTGGATATCTTCATATTCAATTTTCAGGACGGCGAGCTGTGGCAGGACGGCACTGTCCCCACGACTCACGACATGACGCTTGACCGTCTGGATGAGCTGGGTTTTCCCGTCATCCGTCAGCGCACCGTCGCCGCCACGACCGAGGATATCATCGCCCACATCGAACAGCTCGGCAAGTGGCGCGACTCGCTCGCTTTCGATATTGACGGCGTTGTCATAAAGCTGGACAGCCTCGCGGGTCGCGAGGTGCTCGGTGAGGGCACCAATACACCAAACTGGGCGGTCGCTTATAAGTTCCCGCCTGAGGAAAAGCAAACAAAGCTGCTGGATATCACTGTTGCCGTCGGACGCACGGGTGTTCTGACCCCCGCCGCCGAGCTGCAACCCGTCAGACTCGCGGGAACTACCGTCAGCCGCGCAACACTGCACAATCTTGAATTCATCCGTGAACGCGGCATAATGATAGGCGACACCGTCACCGTCCGCAAGGCGGGCGACATAATCCCTGAGGTAGTCTGTGCACACCCGGAGCACCGGGACGGCAGTGAGCGCCGATTTGATCTGCCCGAGCGCTGTCCCTCCTGCGGAGAGCCCGTATTTTACGATGCCGAGGAAGGCGCGGCGGCGCGTTGCACCAACTCCGCCTGCCCGGCTCAGCTCTCGCGCGCCATCGAGCACTTTGCGTCAAAGGACGCCATGAATATAGACGGTCTCGGCCCGCAGATAGTTGAGCTTTTGCTCCGCGAGGGTCTTATAAAAGACGCCGCCGACCTTTATTCGCTCGAAGTCGATCAAATAGCCAACCTTGAGCGCATGGGCAAAAAATCGGCGCAAAACCTCATTGACGCCATAGAGCGCTCCAAGTCAGCGGGACTTGAGCGATTGATATACGCCCTCGGAATCCGCAATATAGGCGAAGTCGCCGCCGCCGCGCTCGCGGCAAGATACCGCACGCTGGATGCTTGCATGAATGCTGCTCGTGACGAGCTGTGCGCGCTCGAGGATTTCGGCGAGATAACCGCCGATTGCGTTGTCAACTATTTTTCACATCCGCAAAACATCGAGCTTTGCCGCCGGCTTGCCGCCGCGGGTCTTTTGACCGAGAGCGTCGCCGCGCCGTCGGGCGATAAATTTGCGGGGCTGACATTTGTGCTGACTGGCACGCTCCCCACCATGACTCGTGATGAAGCCGAAGCAAAAATAAAGGCAGTGGGCGGCAAATGCACGGGGTCCGTATCAAAAAAGACCTCATATGTTGTCGCGGGCGAGTCGGCGGGCTCAAAGCTCACAAAGGCTCAAAGCTTAGGAGTGCCCGTCATAGACGAGGCTGAATTGCTCCGAATGTTATCCAACTGACACTCTGATGTTTTATCGGTCGAATAATATTATTTTTGATAATATACAATATTTTTACAACGCTTGACAAATAAACAAGTATCAGTTATAATATATAAGCACTGCCGTTATGGCAGCAGTATAATAAAATTTATGAAAGAGGTACAATCATGCGCAAAACTCTCTCCATCGTTCTCAGCGTAATGTTGATACTCTCCGCTTGCTGCTTCGCGATCCCCGTATCCGCAGCTCCCGAGGGAACAGCTATCAATACCGCTGATGAATTCATGGCAATGGCAGCTGACGGTACATACTACCTGAACGCTGACATTACTCTCACCGGCACCTATGCAACTCCTTTCACAGGAACATTCGACGGCAACGGCAAGACCGTGACCATCTCTGCTCCCATGTTCGCAGAGTTCAACGGTACTGTCAAGAACTTGACTATGAACGGCTCTATCAGCTCCGCTGAAAACGCCGCAGCATTTGCCCTTCTGTCCAACGAAGGTATGATCGCAGAAAATGTTACCAGCAACGTAAGCATCACCATAATGGGTGAGGGCAGATACGGTGCTTCTATCATTTGCGAGAACTACGGCACCAATATGGTCTCCGAGTACACCAACTGTGTAAACAACGGCGACATATACATCGACACCACCGCTGCCGAAAAATCTCGTGTAGGCGGCATCGGTGCCATTGTTGAAAACGCTGTTTTCACAAAGTGTGTAAACAACGGCGACATCACCACCATAGGCAATATCGGTATGGCTGCAGGTATCTGTGCCCGTGCAGCTCTTCATGCAGGCGTTAACACCGCAGAGGCTTACTACTGCGTAAACAACGGCGATATCACCGCTACCGATAACTACGCTACCACCGGCGGCTCCGACGCAGCAGGTATATTCGCATATATCGGTTGCGCAAGCAACATGGGCTTCTATACTGTATATGGTTGCCTTAACACCGGCGACATTTCCGCTCCTTACCGTGCGGCAGGTATGGTATCCTATACCTACGGCTCCGGCGCTACCGCATTCATCGACATCGAGTTCTGCGTTTCTACCGGTAACATTACTTACGGTCGTACCGCAACCAGCGCCGCCTCCGCTGCAGACTACGGCTCTTACTTCGTCGGTTACACCAACTCGCCTTCTACCGTCATCAAGTACAACATCGGTACAGGCACCATCAAAAAGGTCGACGGCTCTATCAGCACTAATCCCACTTGCTTGATAGGTTGCTCCTCTGCAGATCCCACACTGTACGATGTCACCGATAACTACATAATTGATAACGGTGCATACACCAACTTCTCCTACTCCGGCAAGGAGGGCTACGAATCCTTCATTATGGATATGTCCTACGGCATCGAGAACGGTGCTATCATTCGCACCACCGAGGCTGATCTGGCATCCGGCAAAGTAACCGTGGCTATCAACAATGCAGCACAGGGCGGCTACACCGGCGAGTATTTCTTCTATCAGACTATCGGCACCGATGCTATTCCCACCGTTGACAGCAGCTCCGGTTGGGTTCTCGAGAACAACGGCACATATGTAAACGGCGAGAAGCCCGTTGCCCCTGTTGTAACCACCACCGAGAAGCAGGAAGATCCCACTACAACTCCCGTTGAGGAAGATCCTACCACAACTCCTGTTGAGGAAGATCCCACCACTACTCCCGCAGAGGTTGAGCCTACTACGACTCCCGCTGACAATACC
>JAFTRE010000014.1 GCA_017462385.1 Clostridia bacterium
CTCAAGTGATATACTTTCCGAGAAGTCCTATGGTATCATCGACAGCCTCAACGCGCTGTATTATGATTCCAATGACGGCTACTTTACCAAAAAGCTGAGCGACAGCTCCACGCTTATGTACGGAAACTCGCTGTTCTACAATATTACCGGTCAGCTGCTTGCACAGCAGTTCTATAATGCCGATATGAGCTACAGCATTCTGCCCGCTCCCAAGTATGACGAGCAGCAGGCAAGATATCTGACTCCCGTTGCGTTTACCCACTCTATGTACTGTATCCCGATAAGTGCGGAGGACGCAGATATGTCGGGCGCAGTACTTGAATGCTTGGCATCCGAGAGCTACCGTCAGGTAACACCCGCGCTGTTTGAATCGGCGTTCAAGTATAAGTATTCCAAGGGCGAGAACGATGCCGAAATATTTGAAATGATCCGTTCGGGTATTGTGTTTGATATCGGCCGTCCTTTCTTCGATGAGTTGGGCGGCGACGACAGTAGCCCCATACGTATCTGGCGTAAGCAGATTGAGAGCGGTGCAAACCTTCTCGCTTCGGGAAATAAGACCTATAGCAGAATGTGGACAAATGCACTTGCAGATATTAACAAAGCATTGCAAGAGCAATAAATCCGCAAAAAGCAAGAAAAAATAGCAGTCGCAAAGCGACTGCTATTTTGTTTACTCAAAATCCTTTATTTTGACCAAAACTTTGCCGCGGGAGCTGTTGCGGCGGGTGTTCATTTCCTCGAGAAGATCTTCGGGTTCGATGACCGTGCTGATGGCGGTGTCAGTGTCGATATATCCGCCTGTCAGTAGCGCGATGGCGCGCGAGGTGGTGGCGGGATTTATGTATGAGGTTTTGATGACAAGCTCCTTTGTGAAGGCGTCATACCATTTGAGCGGCACGATGGCGTCTTTGTCGCTGACACCGAACAGTACAACAGTCGCGCCGCGTCCTGCAACAGACAGCGCAAGCTCTGCTGTTACGGGGAGGCCGCCGCATTCCATAACGCGGTCAATACGTTCGATTCCTGCCGCGGCAAGCGCGTCGGCTACGTTTTGGGTGCGGGGATTTATAAAATGCGATGCACCCAGCGCCATTGCGCCCTCGCGCTTATCCTCGTTGGTCTCGAATATGATTATTTTGCCTGCGCCTTTACAGCGGCAAAGCTGAAGCATCAGGCCGCCTATTGCACCGCAGCCTACGATGCCTACCGTCTCGCCCGCCTGTACATCCAGCAGGTCTATGCCGTGAAGACAGCAGGAAAGCGGTTCGGTAAGCGCGGCATCGCGCAGAGACAGCGAGTCGGGCAGATGGTATACGTTTTCTTGTGGGGGACAGATAAATTCTGCCATGCCCTTGACGACTCCGCGGGAGGAGGAGCAAAGGTGACGCTTGCCATCGCGGCAATAGTCGCAGCAGCCACAGCTCCAGTTGGGATCAACGGTGACGCGGTCGCCCGTCTTGAAGCCCTTGACCCGCGGGCCGACCTCGACGACGACACCCGACACCTCATGCCCGAGCGGAACGGGGTAGGTCACGGGACGCGAGCCCGCTTTGCCTGCAAATTTGTGGAAATCTGTGCCGCACAGACCGCAATAAGCGACGGCGACCTTTACGCCGTCCTCGGCGAGCGGAGGGGCGGGAAAATCGGTTATGCGAAGGTCGCGAGGACCGAATAAAACTGCTGCTTTCATGGCGATATCTCCTTTTTGGTTATGAGTTTTTTGATATTGTACCAATCAAGCAAAGTATATCACGATAAAGCGAAAATTTCAATAGCAAACGTCAAAAAAGCAATATTTTTATGCCCGAACCGCCAAGCGCTCAAGCGGTCTGCCGCAGGCGTGCCTTTGGCAGTAGATATCGGTGCATTTTTTGTATCTTGCAAATGTTTTTTGCGCCGCCTCGACGTCGCCGTATACCTTCCAGCAGCCGACACATTTGCATTCGCGCGAGCCCTGCTCGATAAAGCCGCAAACGTCCTCGGGCGGATAGCCGAGAAAAAGACCTACCTCATGCGGAAATTGCTCGCTCTCGCCTATGCGGCGCGCCAGATGTGTCAGACAGCGGGCGGGAGTTTGGGTGTCGTAGCCGCGCTCGCGAAGCAGGCGGCAAGCCGTGGTGTGACCGAGATCGCGCGAAAGGCGGGCGGGGCGGTAGATATATATCAGCGCACGGTCGTTTCGATAGCGAAGCGGCAGGGCGCGCAGCCCCTTTGGGGCGTAAAGACGGTTGAAAAGACGTATGCTTTGGCGCATCTCGTCGATATTTTTATATTTATAGGTAAACATACTTGCCGTTTTCAGGCCCGCGAGCGTTGGCGAGCAGTGACGGACGATGCTTTCTTCGGACATGACGTACCTCCTTGGAAAAATGTTATGTAGCGTGTTCTTCCAGTATGTTTTTCAGTGCCGACATGGAGCTTGAATGAGAGCGTGCGATCTTTGTGTTGCCGCCGCGCACCTCGCCCAGCGCACAGTGTATCATTTTGTGCGAAACGGTGTTTGTGAACAGCACCAGCAGGTCGGGAGTGCCGAGCTTGCGCAGGCCGTTTGCCATTTTGGGGTATATTTTTGCTTTGCAATTGTATTCGGTACAAAGCTCTTTATATTGACGGACCATACATTCGTTGCCGCCGACGATAACTACACTCATTTTTGCCTCCTTCAACACGGTTAGCACATGCTAACTCGATATGTAAAAATAATAAGTCCTTAACGGGCTTTGAGTTAGCATATGCTAACTTGGCTGTATTATACCGCATCCCGGGGCGCTTGTCAAGTGTTTTTTGCAAATAAATTTAAAAGCTTAAAGGGGCCGTTTCATTAAGAGTAGATCACACATCATACAATCAAAACAAACAATTATAACCGTAGGGACAGGCGGATTTGCTTGCAAATCTTTCGACTTTCCGTAAACATAGCGTTTGATGGAATTTCACGTTTTACGGACAGTAGAGGACGCCTGTCCCTACAATAATATTTCGCGGTCTATCCATTGTTTTGCGGATGTCACTATGCGCCGTAGGGCGGGGGCTTGCTCCCGCCGTGAAAAAACGTTTAAATCCATCGTTGCGGCGGGAGCGAGCCCCCGCCCTACGGGGGTATACGGTGACGGTAAATTAAATGGGTGAGACGGGAGAACGCCACCGCAGTAGCCTCTCCCGCTGGGAGAGGTGGCGCGGCAAGCCGCGACGGAGAGGGCGTTTATTAGCATCGTTCTTACCCTCTCAGTCGCCTTTGGCGACAGCTCTCCAAGAGGGAGAGCCTTTGGCAGTGTCAGCTTTTAGTTGAAACAGAGCGCTGCAATCTATAGAGTTAATTACGTTATAGCCGTGTGATTTGACCTTAATGAGACAACACCAAATGAGCATTAAAAGCTGTCGTATATCTCGCCGTCGAGAGTTTTCCACAAAAATTTGCCGTCCGCATATGTCATATAGCTGTGCGGCGAGCCCTCTTTCGGTATGGATACCGAGCCGGGGTTGAGATAGATATAATCTCCGTGGTCGGTGTGGCGGGGGATGTGCGTGTGGCCGCAGAGAAGTATGTCTCCTTGCTTTAGCGGAGGCAGCTTTTGCTCGTTGAAAACATGTCCGTGCGTGGCGAAGATGGTGCGTCCGTCAAGGCAGAGCAGGGCGTAATCGGCGAGGATGGGGAAGTCCAGAACCATCTGATCCACCTCGGTGTCGCAGTTGCCGCGAATGCATAATAATTCATTTTTTATGCCGTTGAGCATAGCGATGACAGACTTGGGCGCATAACCCTCGGGCAGGTCGTTTCGGGGACCGTGGTAAAGCAGGTCGCCCAGCAGTATCAGGCGGTCGGCGGACTCGGCGGCGTAGCGCGCGAGCAGCTTTTCGCAGTAGGTAGCCGAGCCGTGTATGTCGGAAGCAATGAGAAGTTTCATGTGTTGAGCCTTTCGGAGTTTTTTCTTATTGTAGCACAAAACCAAGTGAATTTCAAGAGGGCGAACAAACCTCGCCCGCGCGCTTCAAAAAACAATTTTATACTATTGTTTTTGCTCTTGACGCGTGCTATAATAGCCCTATGATGACGACTTAAAAATCTTAATAAAATCTTAAAAATTTACCCACTTTTTTCTTAAACATAATATGTGCTAAAATATACTCACAGGGGGAGAGAGCCATGTACAACATTCTGATCTGCGACGACGAGCGCCCGATAGTCAACGCGCTTAAAATTTATCTTTCGGACGAAAACTACACGCTTTACGAGGCATACGACGGCGCCGAGGCGCTTGATGTTTTGCGCCGTGTTGATATACACCTGATACTTATGGACATAATGATGCCGCGAATGGGTGGCATTGAAGCAATGGCGCGCATACGCGAGCAAAGCAACGTCCCTATTATACTTTTGACCGCCAAAAGCGAGGACGCCGATATCATTTTGGGGCTCAACGTCGGCGCCGACGACTATATAACCAAGCCCTTCAAGCCCGCCGAGGTTGCGGCACGGGTCAAAAGTCAGCTGCGCCGCTATATGCTGCTTGGCGGCGGCGGTCGGACGCACCGGCTGGTGTGCGGAGGCATCGAGCTTGATGATGAGACTAAGACCGTCACGCTCGACGGCGATGACGTTCTGCTTACGCCGACCGAATACGGCATTTTGCGACTGCTCATGGAGCACCCCGGTCAGGTGTTTTCGCCCAAGGACATTTACCGCCGCGTCTGGGGGCAGGATGCCATATACGGAGGCGAGGGCACCGTGGCGGTACACATAAGAAATCTTAGAACAAAACTGGAGCTTGACCCCGCCACACCTCGCTATCTCAAGGTTGTCTGGGGTCAGGGCTACAAGATAGATGACGGAGGCAGATTATGAAAAAGATCCGAGAGAGCATTGCGCTCAAGGTTACGGCGTTTGTCGGCGCGATATTCATGCTGTGGGTGTGCATCGCCTGTGCGGTCGGCATAGTTTTTCTGTTCGATATGGAGGTCTACACAAAAAGCGAGAGCACACTGCGCTACGATGTTTTTCGCAACGTGCTGAGTCCGAACGCCTATTATTTGATGTATGACTATGTGGGAGACCCGCTGGTGGTCAAGCCCAATGAATTTTCCGAAGACAATTATACCTATGAAATTTTTGTCGACGGCGTGCGAGCAGAGGGTGATTGCGAGCATCCGGAGGCGTATTCCGCCGAGTGGACGTTTGAATTTATATACACAAAAAATGATTTTTTATACCAAGACGACAGCGGAAATACTGTGGACGATCCTTATGATATGGGCGACCGACAGTATTCGGTCCGCGTGTATGTAGATCCGACGCTGTCCGTGGACGACGAGCTTTCCTTTTGTGCGTGGTTGCTGCACCTCATTTATTCCATGCGCTTTGCTGTATATGTGATTTTGGTGCTTGCCGCACTGGTCGCGCTGGTCTGCTTTATATATCTGATGGTAGCGGCGGGGCACCGCGCGGGCGTCGAGGGCATTGCATGCTCGGGCTTTACCCGCGTGCCGTTTGACCTGGTGACGGCGGGTGTGCTGTTTGCGGCGTGTTTGGTCATCAGCTTGGTATCCGAGTGTTCGTACGGCGCAGAGGAGGCAATTATCTCGCTGGCGATCGCGGCTGTGACACTGCCAACGCTGTTTCTTGTTTATTGCATGACGCTGGCGACGCGCCTCAAGATGGGCGGCGGAGAATGGTGGCGAAACACTGTCATCTGGTGGGCGCTTAAGTTGCTGTGGCGCATACTTTGCGCAACGGGCCGCGGCATTGCCGCGCTGTTCCACGCAATACCGCTTGTGTGGAAGACCGCACTCGGCGGTGCCGCTATGTCGATATTTTGCTTCTTTGTTTTTGTCCCGAGCCATAACACAGAGCCCCGACTTTTCTGGTGGTTTGCCCTCAGTTTGCTGCTGTTTCCTTCCTTTATATATATAGCATATATGCTGAGGCGTCTGCTGAGAGCCAGCGACGCGCTCGCTCGCGGCGATCTTTCGTATCAGGTGAACACAAAATATATGTTTGCCGAAACGCGCCGCGCGGGCGAAAATCTCAACAACATCGCCGCAGGTATGACCGCCGCCGTGGATGAACGCATGAAGAGCGAGCGGCTCAAAACCGAGCTTATCACCAACGTCTCACACGATATCAAAACGCCGCTTACTTCCATTATTAATTATACCGACCTCATCTGCCGCGAGCAGACCGAAAATGAGCGCATCCGCGAGTATTCGACCGAGCTGTTGCGCCAGTCCGAGCGCCTGAAAAAGCTGATCGAGGATCTTATCGAAGCGTCAAAGGCGTCAACGGGCAATATTGAGGTACATCTCGCGCCCTGCGAGATAGGCGTTATGCTGATGCAAACGGCGGGCGAATATCAGGGAAGATTGGAGGAGCGAGGGCTTACGCTCATCACCGGGCAGCCCGAGGAGCCGTTGCGCATATTGGCAGACGGCAGACAATTGTGGCGCGTGCTCGACAATTTGCTGGGCAACGCCTGCAAATATTCGCAAGCGGGCACTCGCGTATATCTGACGCTGACGCGCGAGGGCGGCGACGCCGTAATTGCCATCAAAAACACGTCGGGATATGAACTGAATATCCCTGCCGACGAGCTGATGGAGCGCTTTGTGCGCGGTGACAGCTCGCGAAGCACCTCGGGAAGCGGACTTGGGCTGTCGATAGCTAAAAGCCTGGTCGAATTGCAGGGAGGTACACTGTCGCTCACCATTGACGGAGACCTGTTTAAGGTCGTGCTGAGGTTTCCGCTGTGTAGCTGAAAGGAGTCTATGAACTATTTTATTCTTGCGCTATCTGTCGCGCTGAAGCTTTTCAGCGTGTGGTTCGTGATAATTGCGCTTTTTACACTGAAAAAACCAAAACCGATACCAGAGTCGCCCGCGCGCACGCGTTTTGCTTGCCTTGTCGCCGCACGAAATGAGCAGAATGTCATATCCGACATCGTGTCCAGCTTGCGCGCACAAGACTATCCCGACGAAATGTACGATATTTTCGTCATTCCAAACAACTGTACAGATGATACCCGCGGCAGAGCAATCGCCGCGGGTGCTCAAATAATCGACTGCCCGGGCGAGATCAGATGCAAGGGCGATGCACTGCACGTCGCTGTGGACAAGCTTTTACATAGCGATTATGATGCCTTTTGCGTTTTTGACGCCGACAATATTGTCGATCCCGGTTTTCTTTCGCACATGAACAACGCATTTTGCGCGGGCGCGCGTGTTGCCAAAGCTGCGATAAGAGTCAAAAATCCTTACGACAGCGCCACCGCGGGCTGCTATGGGCTGTATTTCGCACTGTTCGACACCTTTTTCAGCCGCCCGCGCATGGCGCTGGGGCTGTCAAGCAAGCTGGTGGGCACCGGCTTTGCCGTCAGACGCGAGCTGATCACCCAAATGGGCGGCTGGAACACCCAAACCATCGCCGAGGATGCCGAGTTTTCGGCGCAGTGCGTGGAGATGGGCGAGCGAGTGTGGTTCGTGCCCGAGGCGGTGACGTATGACGAGGCGCCGCGTGACTTCCGCACCACCTTGATACAGCGCCGCCGCTGGTGCTCGGGGCTTATGGACGTGGCGAGAGCGCGGTTTGGTACGCTGTGGCGCACGTTTTGCAAAAAACCGAGCGTGCGGGCGCTTGATATGCTTGCATTTCTGTGTTATCCCTTTACTTATGTCGCTTCGCTCATACCGTCGCTGATGTCGGCGGTGGCGGCGGTTGCTGAGAATAGGTTTCTATCCTATATAATAATAGCGTTTGCGTGGCTGGGCGTGGCATATGTCGGGTGCGCGGCGTTCGGGGTACTCCTGGCGCACCTCGCGGGTATGAATGACCGCAGAGCGGCGCGCTCGATTGTGCTTTTTCCAATATTTATGGCATCGTGGCTACCGCTTCAGGTGATCTCGCTTTTCAAAAGAGAGTGCCGCTGGCGGCCGATAGCGCACGCGGGATGCAAGTCTGTCGTGGAATCGCAATAATTTATCATATATTTGTTCATAATTGGGCGTATTTGTTTACAATTTGTTTTCTTGCATTTTTTGCAGAAGTATGGTACAATACAAGTGTGATAAACACGGGCGAATCTTGCGTTCGGCACTTGTGGTTTTGAAAAACGGTTTGTCAATGCCTTTTCAAAAGAAAAATACAGATTTTTTCAAAAAAAGGCGAAAAAATCGGAATTGTTTACAATTAGTTCACACATTTCTAATGAGACATTCAAAACTAAGGTGTAAAATTGTATCACAAATCTAATTAATGGAGGCATGTTATGCTTACAAACAAAAAGACCTACATCCGGTTGATTGCAGTTGTCATGGCGCTCATGATGACAGTTGCAGTATTTGCCGGCTGTAACAACCAGGCAGTTAAAGATGCGCAAGCTTCTGCCGATGCAGCTAACCAGGCAGCTGCTGACGTTCAGAAAGCCGCAGATTCTATTGCCCAGGCTGCAGCTGATCTTAAGAATCAGCTCGAAGAGGCTAACCAAAGACTCGACGAGCAGAAGGATCAGCTGGATTCGATGGCTCAGGATGCCGCTGATGCGCACGACAGAATCGATTCGTATCACGGAAATACTACCGCGGCTCCCGAAACATCCGCTCCTATCATTGAGAACGATTGGATCAATGATACCGCTACCGGTAAGACTCTCTACGAGAGACTTTCCGCTCTGCAGAATGATTACCTGACTGTTAAGAAACAGTGGTACACCGCAGAGAACTACGCAAAGGTTAAGACAATCTTTGACAAGGCTTCTTATGAGTTCATGAGAGCTACCGACACTGCCGGTCTCGAGCAGATCATCGCAGAGGCTTCTGCCGCTGCAGCTGCTGTTGACAGCATCGCTACCGACGCTGCCAAGATTCAGGCTATGATCGAGGGCTTCGGCGATGTTTACACCGAGCTCTTCACTTCTCACGAGCCCAAGGTTGTCGCAGCTCGCGAAGCTTTCGACGCATGGGTTGAGAAATATGAGGAAAGCTCTTTCGCTCCCTACGGCCTGTACGTTTATTACGATGAGGATGGCAATGTTTCTTACATTGTCAACGAAGAGAACGATTACGCTAACAGAGCAAAGCTGATCTGTGGCGGTGAGTGGAATGATGACAAGACCGAGGTTATCGGCGGCGTTATCAAGCTCTCCATCAAGAGCGGCTACAACGGCCTTATCGCTGCTGAGACAAAGATCGCACAGCTGAAGGATGACGCTGAGAACGCTATTAAGGCTATGTTGAAGATAGAGCTGACTGTTGCAGGTTGTGCAAATCCCGATGCTATCATCAACGTTCTCTATGCTGAAGGTTCTACTCAGAACGACATCAACAAGATGGTTGATCAGTATAAGCTGTTCAAGGCTATTATCACTAAGAACGGCATCACCTATGCTGACGCTAAGGCTAACGCTGAGGCTATTGAGGCTGCTTACACCCAGTACAGAATTTTCTGGAACGCTAACGGCGGCGACGATACCCCCATCTCTGCTGTTGACTCTGCTACACTTCTTACCGGTGAAGAGTTCGTTAAGCTGTATGTTCTCGAGCTCTACAACGGCCAGCTGAATGAGTACCAGAATCTTGTTGAGGATTACCTCAATACTTACATTGTTGAGTATTTCATGAATACCAACAACACCTCTGCTCTTAAGGCAGCGAACCCCGCGCTTGCTAAATATCTTGCAGGCTTCACAACTCCTGCTGTGAATTATAACGATAACGGCGAATGGTATGTTAAGAGCGTTGGCGGTGATATTACATTCGGCGTTGATGCTAGCTCCGATGTAGTTACCGTTTACGGTACCGGCGCAACTGTTGATCCCACTTTCACCGCTGACGGTGCTAAGATCAAGAAAGACTTCACAAAGGTGGTTGTTTCCACTATCAACCAGATCGTAGCTCTCGAGTACGATAAGGACTTCAAGGGCAACAAGAGCCTTGCAGATGCTTTCCTTGAGATCGACCAGATCCTTGTTAAGGCTATCGCTGAGCTTGCTCAGGTTTACTACGATGACGTAGTAGCTGTTTACATGGTTGACCAGCTCGATCAGTATGAAGAGACTCTGAAGAACGCATACGCTAATGATGATGGCGTTGCTCCCACAGGCGCTAACGTTACTTACAAGTACACAGCTAAGGCTGACAGACACGACGCTTACTACTACGATTACGACAATGCTTTCTATAACAACATGACCAAGCTGATCGCAGACGCTAAGAAGTCTGTTCAGGCATTCAAGGTCACAACCTACGATGCACTCAACACCATCGAGAATAAGGACGAGGGTATTAAGAACATTAAGGATCAGAAGCTGTTCACCGTTACTTACGAGAAGGGTCTGCTGAAGAGCATTGACCTCTACCTCAGCGATAGCGTTAATGATCCCGAGGGCAAGGATTCCGCTATTACGACTGTTCTGAACAAGTCGGTATATAATTCCAGTGCAAGATCCTTTAAGTCTTACTTCACCAAGGGAATCAACATAGAAAAGGCTGTTGAGTTCCACGAGCTGAAGATTGACTATGCAGAGGCTCTTGATGAGCTTGTTGGTATCGGCACCGTTGCTGATAACAAGGTTACTTACACTGTAGCAAGCGTTCTTGCTGCCGACGTAGATGTGGATGAAAATGACAAAATCGACGACGCTGAAAAGTACACCAGCTACATGGATCAGCTTGCTTACATCCTGAACGCTAAGGTTGATGCAACCGGTTACACGAAGCAGGAAGCTGCTACCTACACCGCACTCAACACCGTTCGCAACACCGGCAGAAACGCTATCATGGCTCTTGAGTTCATGAACTACGACACTGCTGTTGCTAACTACACTAACAGCTCTTACGCTGCTCAGACCAGCAAGGGTAAGGCAATTTACTCCGGCGTTAAGGCTCTTAGCACAACCACAACCGCAGATAAGAACACCGCTGTAAACGTTATCGTTGACGTTAACGTTGTTGCAGAGGCTGCTATCATCGACGTATTCGCTGACGGCGCTGACGCTGTTCTGAAGGCATTCTGCGATATCTGCAGAAGCACTCTTAAGACTAATGTCGCTGACGTTCTTGCTCCTTACAAGAATAACTACCACTTTGGCGGTCTCGACACCACCGGTGTATATCTTGAAAAGGATATGAACGACTACGTCGCATACCTTGAAAGCCTTGCAACTCTCGAAGCTATTTCCGGATTTGCTGTTAAGCACTTCGGCCTCCTTGAGGATGCTGTTGCCGAGGGCAAGGATAAAGATGCTCTTGAGACTCTCGGTTACACTGTACAGACTATTCAGAAAGATACCTCTAAGGCAGAGTATTCTTACCTCCTCCACATTACCAGTGTTGGTGCTACCGTTGACCAGATCACCGGTATCAATGTAGATACTGCAAACTCTAAGGGCTGGTACACTCTGGCTACAGATAAGTTGGATGAGTACTTGATGCTCAACAATGACACTTGGATCGCAGGTCAGCTCGAGGATGTTCGCGTGCTTGCTTACCTGAAGGATGACGTTGTTTCTACTATCCTGCCCAAGCTTCTCAAGGAATTCACTGGTGTTTGGGATGCAACCACTGGCGACTGGAAGTATGAGATCGTTGGTCTCATTCCTGTAGATCAGCTTGTTCCTGTAGTACCTTATGAGTATGGCACAAAGCGTGCAGAGGTTTACCTCGCTCAGCTCAATGCTGCTTATGAGAGAATCGTAGATGAGGTTGAGGCTATCACTCTCCTTGCAGATGATGCAAATGATAACCGTTACACTCTTGCTACTGCAAAGACTACTATTGGTACACTTGATCTTGACAATTTGACCGGTACCGGTATTCTTGGTCAGGCGGTCAATGAAAATCCCGTTTGGGACGAAGCTGACGATCTGAGCCTGATGATGGCTTACGTCAGATACTACCAGGTTGGTCAGTACGACTGGACAAAGTACTACGCAAACATTGATTAATTAATAACACACGTTACTGATTAGTTAATGTAACTCAACCCCCACCCGCTTGCGGGTGGGGGTATTTTATGTCTTTGCGTTGACTATTGACAAGGCGGCGGATTGGTGATACAATATATAAAAACGGCGGGATCTCGAGTGAACCTTGCTCGGGTGAACATGCCAAAATTAAAGGAGATATAAATGCGCTCGAAAATATATTTTATTTTGATACTCTGCTTGGCGGCGTTACTGTTCGTCGGCTGTGTGAGGGAGGGTCCCAGCCTTATAAATACCTCCGCCCACGACGATACAACTACCTCTGCCCCGTCCGATACCACGACCGCACCCGTGTCGCAGGATACTACCACGCCGCCCGTTGAGGAAACTACCCCTCCGACACCGCAGCAGACGACACCGCCGGAGGATACGACCACCGTCACCGTCCCGACCGTTACGACCGAGCCGGGGCTTGTGACCGCTCCCGCGGGAGACGGCTGGTCTGATTTCCACTGAAAAATGCCTGATGATCATCCCACCGCCGCATGGCAGAGGACATATCATCAGGCATTTTTTTGATTTTTCGCGCATATAATGCTTAAACGGGTAAAAGGTCGGAGGCGAAAAGCATATGGGCATTGAAATACGCAGGTCGGTAGTCAGCGAAAAAGAGGGGGGAACTGCGCTTTTGTTCGCGGTTTTGGAGTATCCGCATTTTGCTGACTGCGGTAAATATTTTGATGAATATTATATTTCAATGCGGGATGCGGTCGAATCATGGCTACGCGAGACAGAGCTGCCGCGCATCAAGGCGGAATTTGCGGCCGCCGGCGAATATGAGCGTAAATTTCGCTTTCCGCGCTATGATTACAGGCTGAAAAGCCGCGCGCAAACAGAGGGCGATGCGGTAGAGATAATATGCGATTTTGATTATTCCCGCGGTGGCGTGCCGATAAAGCATTCGAGTTTCAGCCGCCGCTGGAGCACTGTTGACGGATATATGATACCGCCAAAGCATCGCACGGGGACCAATAAAAATAAAAAAGCCACTGCAGGGCAGGGCTAAAGTTTTTGAGGGAGTCTGAGGGGACTTTTTGGGGGAAGTCCCCTCGGCAGGGTGCGGGGCGGCGCCCCGCTATAATCTTATTCCACTGTTACCGATTTGGCCAAATTTCTCGGTTTATCCACATCGTAGCCCTTGAGGGCGGAGACATGATAAGCGAAAAGCTGGAGCAAGGTGACCGTGGGGAAAGGCGAAAGCAGCTCGTCGACCTCGGGGACGATAAGCTGATCGCTGTACGGTATCTGATATTTGTCCGCGAGCGACTCGGAACAGATAGACAGCACGCGCGCGCCGCGCGAAATGACCTCGCGAATGCCCGAAATGGTCTTTTCGCAAACGTGCGAAATGGTTGTCAGCGCTATGACGGGCACACCGTCGGTGATCAGCGAGATAGTGCCGTGCTTAAGCTCGCCCGAGGCATACGCCTCGCTGTGAATATACGAGATCTCCTTGAGCTTAAGTGAACCCTCGACGCACAGGTCGTAATCGACATTGCGTCCGATATAAAACAGGTGCTCGGCGTTCATATAAGCGCGGGCAATGTCGCGCACGCGGTCGCTCATGGCGATCGCTTTTTCGACTGCCGCAGGTATTTCCTCCAGCATGCGTGCGCAGACCGCGCGAACCTCGTCCTCTGTCATCGTACCTTCCAGCAGAGCAAGACGGAGTGCGAACAGATAAAGAATTGAAAGCTGAACGCTGTAAGCCTTGGTCGATGCGACGGCAATCTCGGGTCCCGCCCAGGTGTAGATGACGCTGTCAGCCTCGCGCGCAACGGACGAGCCGATAACATTGACGATGGCGAGCGTGTAAATACCCTGCGCCTTGGCGTGACGGAGCGCGGCAAGCGTGTCAGCCGTCTCGCCCGACTGCGAAATTAAAATGACAAGGTCATTTTTGCGCAGAATGGGGTCGCGATAGCGGAATTCGCTTGCGATCTCGACGTTGACGGGCACACGGGCAAGCTTTTCGATTATCGATTTGCCGATAATTCCCGCGTGCATTGCCGTTCCGCAGGCGATTATGTGAATGCCCTCAAAACGGGCGAAAAAGTCGCCGTCAAGCTGCTCCACTCCGAAATGGGGCAAACCGTCGACTATACGGGGCGCGATGGTTTTGCGCAGGGAGTCGGGTTCCTCGAATATTTCTTTTAGCATAAAGTGTGGGTAACCGCCCTTTTGCGCTTGCTCAACGTCCCAGTCGACCTGCTCTGCAGGTTGGTCGATTGAGTGCAGGTTTGAATCGTAAAATTTGACGCATTCGCCATTAAGCTCGGCAACGACACCCTCCTGCAACCGGTAGTAAGAGTGCGTGTGACGCAGTATCGCGGGAATGTCGGAGGCGATGAGTCCGCCGTCCTTTGACTGCGCGACGATCAGCGGGCTGTCGCGTCGCATGGCGTAAATTTTGTTTGGTATGTCAGCGTAAATAACTCCAAAGGCGTAAGAGCCGCGTATAAGCGCCGCCGCTTTAAATATTGCCTTGACGGGGTCGCTTGTTTCGCGGTAGTAAAGGTCGACAAGCTTTGCGGCACGCTCGGTGTCGGTCTCGGAGTCGAAGGTGTAGCCCTGCAGGCGCAGCATTTCCTCAAGCTCGGCATAGTTTTCGATAATGCCGTTGTGGACAAGCGCCAGGCGCTCGGTCGCGTGGGGATGTGAGTTGCGGTCGGAGGGCTCGCCGTGGGTCGCCCAGCGGGTGTGACCTATGCCGCAACCGCCCGTAAGGTCGGCGCGGGAGTCGAGAAGTGAAGCGAGGCGGTCAAGTCTGCCCTTAGCTTTGACGATGCTGATGCCGTCGCCCTGACGAACGGCAATTCCCGCCGAGTCATAGCCGCGGTATTCAAGCGTGCGCAAGCCGTCGATGAGTATCGGGACAGAGCGCTGTGAGCCGGTATATCCAATGATTCCACACATAATAATTGTACCTCAATATTGATTTTTCAATGATCGTTGCATTTGAACCTGCCTTTGTTTTGCGGTCGCCCGCATATTTGTGCAGGAGCTGCGGCAGTTATGTCTGCCGACGGGACATCCGCCGAAAATTCGATGCTTCCCGTTCCTCGTCAACAGTTCTCTTACTGTCTGGCGCTTGGTGGACGTGTTTTTTGTCATTTTTGAATGGGGACGACAACTCCCTCTGCCTTGAAAATGCTGTCGGGCGGGACGATTCCGCGCACATTTGAGAGCGGATAGACGCGGGAGCCGCGTCCGATCACGGTGCCGGGATTGAGCACGCTGTTGCAACCGATCTCGACATTGTCGCCGAGTATCGCGCCCAGCTTGCGCATGCCCGTCTCAATGCGGGACTCACCGTCGCGAACAGTTACGGACGTGCGGTCGCTTTTGATGTTGGACGTGACCGCGCCCGCGCCCATGTGGGCATGATAGCCGAGGATGGAATCGCCGACGTAGTTGAAATGCGGGACCTGAACGCTGTCAAAAATAATGGAATTTTTGACCTCGCACGAGTTGCCGACGACCGAGCCGCATCCGACGATTACAGACCCGCGAATATAGGCGCAGTGGCGTATCTCGGCGCCGTCGCAAATGACGGTCGGTCCGGATATGGACGCCGTAGGTGCGACAGTGGCGGTTTTGGCGATCCAAATGTCGGGGGCGGGATTGTCGTAGAGCGCGCTATCAAGCGTTTTGCCAAGCTCAAGAATGAATTGCTTGAGACGCGGCAAAACCAGCCACGGTACCTCACAGTCGTCAAAAAGCGGCGCGGCGAGCGTGTGTGACAGGTCGAAAAAGCTTGCCGGGGACATATCTTGCATTAAGTTTTCTCCTTTCTTGTGATATTTATACTGACACCGTCAGGTGGAGCAGACAAGGGGGGCGCGCGTTGCGCGAGTGAAGTGTTCTTTCGGAACGTGAAGTGTTTCGGGCTGATGCCCGAAATGTTGAGGTGGCTTTTCGCCGAGCGAAAAGCAAATTTTTATTATATATTCCGGATGGCGTGCGACGTTGCCTCTCGGACATAACTCGGACACCTTGCTTGCAAGGTGCTGTAGTCGGCAAGTAGTTTTCAAATTAAGATGAACGTCAGGCCGACGTTGCCTCTCGGACATAACTCGGACACCTTGCTTGCAAGGTGCTGTAGTCGGCAAGTAGTTTTCAAATTAAGATGAACGTCAGGCCGACGTTGCCTTCCCCTTGAGGGGAAGGTGTCAGCCGTTTTTCGGCTGACGGATGAGGTGTAGCCGCGATAGCGGCGTTTGCTTGAAAAAGCTACGGATGCTTCGCATCCTACACCTCATCAGTCACCGCCGCGCCGTGCTTGCGGTGACAGCTTCTCCTCAAGGAGAAGCCGGCGCCGGCACGGGGCAGAGCCCCGTATATAAATAATCAATCCAAATATTCCTCGAGGCATTCGCCCGAGAGGTACATTTCGGCGGCGGCGGTCTGACCTACGAAGCGGTAGTGCCAGGGCTCGTAGCTGTAGCCGGTTATGTCGACCTTGTCGGCGGGATAGCGCAGAATAAAGCCGAACTTGTGCGCGTTTTCGCAAAGCCAGCGGTAGACGGGATAAGACGCGAACGTCTCGTCGAGGTCGGTCATGGTCGAGGTGATAAAATCGACGCAAAGCCCGCTTTGATGCTCACTGCTGCCCGGCTCTGCCGAGTAGGTAAGCACCTTGTCGCGCGCCTCGGCGTAGGTCAGCGTGGCGTCGGCGGACATTTCTTTATTGATATAAGTCGAAAACAGCGCGGATTGGTAGGCGTAGTCGCGATAAGCGCTGGTCACATAAACGTCGGCATAGCCCGCCGCGCGCATTTCCTGCATCATTGCCTCCAGCGCCATTGCGGCGGTCTGTTCAAGCTGCTTTGAACCGCCGTAAATTACCAGTGAGCTGTCGATGGCAGTGAGCGGTGAGGGCGAGAAGCTGTCGCCGAGAAGCGTGGTCTTGTTGACCAGCATGAGATATTTTTTGTCGGTAGGATCGAGATATTTTTTGTATTTGTCGATGTTCGTCATAAATGTGTAAGAGCTTATCATTTGCTTGATATCGGTGGCGGGGAGGTCGGTTATGGGCGCGGAGGTGCGGTCAAAGGTCACCGAAACATATATGGGTCGCGCCGAGGTACTGCCCTCGGCGGTGTCGCGCCAGACGGATAGCTTGTTGAGCTCGGTGTCAATGACGATGCTGACGCCTATAAAATGAGTGTTGACAAAATCGCAAGGAATCCACAACGTGTCCTTGTCAAAATATGCGGGCGCGGGCATGTTGACCTTGACGCCGCCAATGTCGACGATGGCGCTGTCGGGCGTAAAGACGGCATACTCGCCCTCGGAGGCGTACAGCTTGAGCTCGTCTTGTGAGCCGACGACGGTCAGCTCGCAATATTCGGCAAGGTCAAAGGCGTTGATATAGACCACACCGTTCCGTACTGTATCAGTATATGCAACTGTGATGCGTTCGTCAAAGTAGACGCGAAAATCGTCCTTGTTGACGCGTGGAGTCAGTGCGCGGACAAGCAAAGCGATCGCTATGGAGATAACAAGAATAGCGACAATGGCGATCGCGGTCAGACGGCGGCGCGAAAGAGCTTTTAAGTTTATCATTTCTTGGAGGCTTCCTCTGCTTTTTTCTCGATTATGATAAAATAGGGCGAGGTTGGGGAGTTGAGTATTTTTATTTTGGTGGCGCAAAGGTGCCAGCGGGGAAGCGTTGAGAGGTATTCGGACAGTAGCTTGCCCTCGGCCTCACCCTCGGCGTGACCGGGATAGACGGCTACGCACAAAATACCGTCGGGAGCGAGCAGCTCGATAGCCGCTTCAACTGCGGGCAGCGTGGTCTCGCGCAGTGTCGTTATGCGCTTGTCGCCGCCGGGCAGATAGCCGAGATTGAACATTCCCGCGTTGATGGGCTCGGAAACGAACTCGCGCACGCGGTGATGCGAGGCGTGAATGAGTGTATAGACGGCGGGACAGCCCGACGCGGCAAGATTTTTGCGCGTGGACTCGACGGCTTGCTCTTGAATGTCAAAGGCATAGACGCGGCCGCTCTCGCCGACGGTGCGACAGAGAAATTCGGTGTCGTGACCGTTGCCCATAGTGAAATCTACGGCGACTCCTCCTGCACTCAAATGCTTGCATATGAAATATTTTTGAAGTTCGAGAAGATCGAGCATGATGTTATTTTACCCCTTTTTGATGGTGTTAGGTGAGTTGTGCAGATCGGAGCGCAAAAATTTGACGGCACGCTCGACGGCATCCTTGGAGTTGTACCACGGCTCCTCGTCATAGCGGTAATCAAATTTTTTGCAGAACCAGCTTACGTCCTCGCGAAGCGTGTCGAAATAAGGCTCGACAACACCCGCCGCCGCGCGGGAAAACTCAGCATATTTTTTGCGCTGAAGCTTTGCCTTGGCGTGCGTCAGAAGCTGACGGTAGTGAGGCAGACAAAAATAAGGCTGGGCGGCGAATTTTTCGGGAAAATTCTCGTCCCGCTCCCAGAGAAAGACGATAGTGTCTATCATGCGTTCAAAGTGGTAGGCGATGCGGCGGCAGACATAGCAACCCTGCTCCAGCTCGCCGATATGCGAGAGAGCTCGTCCGGCGGGGTCGGTGCCGGGAATGAGCGCGCCGTGCTTGGTGGCGGCGCGCAGCTCGTCCAGATGACTTTCAAGCGTCAGCGCCATGCCGAGGCGGTTTTTGCGCGTCAGCATCATGTCGTAATGAGTGCGGCAAAAGCCCTCCTTGTTGGTCTGTATACGAACGTCGGGCTCCATCATGGACGCGCCGAGAATGAGATCGAGTTCGTTGTCCTCCAGCTTGTTGTAAAGTGCGCAGATGGGACAGCCCAGCGCGTGGTCCTCGGCGGCGGCTTCAAACGCCTCGTTTACGGGTATTGTGTATATCTGTTCCATTGGTAGCCCCCTGCAAATGATAAAATGTGACTATTGCAATTCTACATAAAATAATATATAATAATTATAACAGCAAATGCATTATAAAGCAAGTGCATATTTCGAGATTGTGGAGTAATTTGATGACAAATACAGACAAATATTCGGTTTGCTCGCGAGAGCTCGACGGCGTTCGGGTTGTTGTGCTCGAGGGCGTGGACGGCTTTGATGTTACAAAGACATTTGATTGCGGTCAGTGCTTTCGTTTTGAGCCTGTGGAGAACAGCCGCCACGAGCAGGAATTTGCGGGAGTTGCGCACGGACGGCTGATATCCGTGGCGCAGGATGGCAATACTTTATACATATACAACGCCGACGAGGCGGACTATAATAATATTTGGCGCCGTTATTTGGGGCTTGACACCGACTACGACCGCATTTGCGAAGACATTTTGTCCCGCTCGGACAACGCCGCGCTCGCCGAGGCGGTGCGCGTGGGACGCGGAATACGCATTCTGCGTCAGCAGCCGTGGGAGACGGTGTGCTCGTTCATCATTTCACAAAATAATAATATCCCGCGCATCAAAAAAATAATCGCGGCCATGTCCGAGAAGTACGGCGAGCGCATAGATGCGCGCGGAATGCAGGCGCACGGCGCGCCGAGCGGGGAGGCGTATACATTTCCGACTGCCGAGAGCCTGCTTGAGGCGGGTGTTGAGGGCGTTTTTGCGCTCAAAACGGGCTTTCGAGCAAAATATATCATCGATGCGGCGCAAAAATGCACCGACGGTACTGTCGATCTCGCGGCTCTGTACGATCTGCCTACCGCCGAGGCAGTGGAGGTGCTTAAAAGCATAAAGGGTATCGGAAACAAGGTCGCCGCCTGCTCGCTGCTGTTTGGCTTTGACAAGCTTGATGCTTTCCCGGTGGACGTGTGGATAAAAAGGGTCATTTTCAAATATTTCGACTGCGACGGCGACTTCAACTCCGCCTCGCTGGGGCCCTACGCCGGCGTCGCACAGCAATATTTGTTTTATTATGAGAGATATTTAAATTAGACCAAGCATGTCGGCATGCTAATTGTTTGACAAATTCCAATAATTATGTTATAATGAATAGATAAAAACAACGGAGGTGAGATAATGACGTGTATCAGCTATGTCGAGCCCAACTCGCGCGCCGCTCGCGCGGGCGTCAAGGTCGGCGACATTCTTATATCCATAAACGGGCACGAAATACATGACGTGCTTGACTACCGTTTTTATCTTGCCGAAAAGCAGGTCGTGCTGAAGCTTCATCGCGGCGCCGAGCTGTTCGATGTCACTATCCGCAAGGGCGAATATGACGATATCGGGCTTGACTTTGAAACCCCGCTCATGGACAAAAAGCATTCCTGCAAGAACAAATGTATTTTCTGCTTTATAGATCAGCTGCCGCGCGGTATGCGAGAGTCCCTGTATTTTAAGGATGACGACTCCCGCCTTTCCTTTCTGCACGGCAACTACATCACGCTGACAAATCTTTCGGACGAGGACATCGACCGCATAATCAAGATGCATATCTCGCCGCTTCGTGTCTCGGTGCACACCACCGACCCCGAGCTGCGCGTGCAAATGATGAAAAATCCCCGCGCGGGCGAGGTGCTAAAATATATAGGCAGAGTCGCCGAGGCGGGTATAGATATCGACGCGCAGATAGTGCTGTGCCGAGGAATTAATGATGGCGCGGCGCTGGAGCGCACCATGCGCGACCTGCTCGAATATTATCCGGCGCTTGGCAGTGTCTCGATAGTGCCCGCAGGACTGACACGGCACCGCGAGGGGCTGTATCCGCTCTCGCCTTACACCCCCGAGGAGTGCGCAGAGGTGATAGCTCAGGTGAGCAAAATGGGCGACGAATGTGTGGAAAAATACGGTTCACGCATGTTTTTCTGCGCGGATGAGCTGTATATAAAGGCAGGCTTGCCCTTGCCGGAGGCAGACTATTACGAGGGCTTCTCACAGCTTGAGGACGGCGTCGGTATGATCGCGGCACTGCGCGAGGACGTTGACTTTGCGCTGGAGGACATTGAGCTGCCCCAAGCGTTGGAGCGACGGGTAACCATTGTCACGGGTGCGGCGGCTTACGACACCATCCGGGGCATAGCCGAGCGGCTGTGCGAGCGGGTTCCGGGCTTGCGAGTTCAGGTCGAAATGATAAAAAATGAATTTTTCGGTGAGACGGTGACCGTTGCCGGTCTGCTCACCGCAAGGGATATAGCGGAGCAGCTTAAAGGGCGCGAGCTTGGTGAGGCGGTGCTGTTCCCCGCAGTCGCGCTTCGCGCGTCGGACGAAGCCGTGTTTTTGGACGACAAAACGCCCGAATGGCTCTCAGAGCAGCTGGGCGTACCTGTTCGGGCGACGGCAAGCGACGGCGCGGAGCTGGTCAGAGCTATTTTGGGAATATAGTGACTGTGGTGCGTCGATATGTTGACGCGGTGCGTCACTCGATATATTCGCATTCGGCGAATTCGATATGTCTGCTTTTGGCAGACTCGATATGTTGCCGCGAAGCGACAACGAGAATTTTGAAAGGCAGGGGGATATAAATGTCAAAACCCATTATTGCCATTGTGGGACGACCCAATGTGGGCAAAAGTACACTTTTTAATAAGCTTATAGGCGAGCGTCGCGCTATTGTAGAGGACACCCCCGGTGTCACGCGCGACCGCATTTACGGCGAGGTCGAATGGAGCGGACGCCACTTTATACTCATCGACACTGGTGGTATCGAGCCGAAATCCGACGATATTATTTTGCGTCAGATGCGCATGCAGGCGCAGATCGCCATCGACACAGCCGATGTTATCATATTTTTGTGCGACGTAAGAACGGGCATGGTCGCGGATGACCGCGAGATCGCCGTTATGCTCAAAAAGAGCGGCAAGCCCGTCATTCCCGCTGTCAATAAGTGCGACAGCGTCGGTCAGCCGCCCTATGAATTTTACGAATTTTTCGAGCTTGGCTTTGCCTGCGACCCTATTGCCGTGTCAAGTGTACACGGAAGCGGTACGGGCGACATACTTGATGCGGTTATTGACGCCATCCCCGAGGGTACGGGCATGGAGGAAGATGACGACAGCATAAAGGTCGCCGTTATCGGCAAGCCCAACGCGGGAAAATCCTCGATCGTTAATAAAATGGTGGGCGAGGAGCGCGTCATCGTGTCGGATATCGCGGGCACCACGCGCGACGCCATTGACACCAAGTTGACCAATAATTACGGCGAATTCACCTTTATCGACACGGCGGGAATACGCCGCTCGTCAAAGGTCAAGGATGTAATTGAGAAATACAGCGTGCTCCGCGCCCGCGCGGCGGTCGAGAGGGCGGATGTTTGCCTTATCATGGTGGACGCAACCGAGGGCATCACCGAGCAGGACAGCAAAATAGCCGGCATCGCGCACGAAGCGGGCAAGGCGTCCATTATCGTGGTTAATAAATGGGATCTTATCGAAAAGGATAACAATACCGTCAAGGAGTTCAACAAAAATATCGAGCGTGAGCTGTCGTTTATGCCCTATGCGCCCATAATTTATGTCTCGGCAAAAACGGGACAGCGGCTGACAAACATTTTCGAGCGCATCGTTTATGTCAATAATCAGTCCAAAATGAGAGTTGCAACGGGTATGCTCAATGACGTGCTGGGCGAGGCTACCATGCGTACACAGCCGCCGTCCGACAAGGGCAAGCGACTTAAAATTTATTATATGACGCAAGCCTCCGTGGCACCGCCCACCTTTGTTATCTTCTGCAACAACGCCGAGCTTTTCCACTTTTCCTATCAGAGATATATCGAAAACTGCCTGCGCGCCACGTTTGGTTTCTCGGGAACACCCATCAAGCTGATAATCAGGCAAAAAGGCGACGACAACGGCTGATGACGTGTCGAGCTCGCGAAAAATTATTTTGAATAAGGGAAAAATATTTATATGTTTATAGACAACGTGCAAATATATGTAAGAGCGGGCGACGGCGGCAACGGAGCGGTGGCATTTCACCGCGAAAAGTACGTTTCGCACGGCGGACCCGATGGCGGTGACGGCGGAAACGGCGGCAATATTGTGTTTAAGGCCGACCGCGGCATAAACACACTGCTCTCATTTCGTTATAAGCGCAAATTTATCGCGGAAAACGGCGGAAACGGAAGCGGAAACAAGTTTCACGGAAAGCGGGGCGCGGATGTTGTCATCGAGGTGCCCTACGGAACGCTCATCCGCGACAAGGAAAGCGGCAGGATAATCAAGGATATGTCGGATGACGAGCCTTTTGTCTGCTGTCGCGGCGGTCGCGGCGGTTGGGGCAACCGCCATTTTGCCACGCCTACCCGCCAAGTTCCCAATTTTGCCAAAAACGGCACTTCGGGTGAGGAGCGCGAGCTGACTTTGGAGCTTAAAATGCTTGCCGATGTCGGACTTATCGGCTATCCGAGTGTTGGTAAATCGTCAATTTTGTCCCGCATCTCGGCGGCAAAGCCCAAAATTGCGGACTATCATTTTACAACACTTACCCCCAATCTCGGCGTGGTCAGCACAGGTGAGGAGCGCGGCTTTGTAGCCGCCGATATACCCGGACTCATCGAGGGTGCGTCGGACGGCGCGGGACTCGGGCATGACTTTTTGCGCCACATCGAGCGTTGTCGACTTTTGCTTCATGTCGTGGACGTTGCCGCGACCGAGTATCGCGACCCCATCGAGGACATAAAAAACATCAACCGCGAGTTGGAGAAATATTCTCCCGAGCTCTCTACCCGCCCCCAGATAATCGTCGCAAACAAGACCGATGTGCTCGACCGCGAGACGGTGGACATCGATGCGTTTGAGGCTTATGTCAAAAGCGAGGGCTGGGAGCTGATATATGTTTCCGCCGCCACGGGCGCGGGTCTGCGCGAGCTGATAAGGCTGTGCGACGCCAGACTTGAGGAGCTGCCTCCGCTTAAAATTTATGAGAGCGAGGAGGTCGCCGACGAATTTGAGTCGGTAGACGGCAAGCAGACCACAGTCCGCCGCGAGAACGAAAAGTTTATTGTCGAGGGCGAATGGCTGCTCAAGCTTATGGGGCAGGTCAATTTTGACGATTGGGAGTCGCTGAGCTTTTTCCAGAAGGTATTGCAAAAGAGCGGCGTTTTCGAGCTGCTTGAGGCCCGGGGCTGTACCGACGGCGACACTGTGTCCATTTACGATTTTGAGTTTGATTATATAAAATAATCGGTTACTTCTGTTTGGCAGTGAAGTACACTTTTTCACGCACGAATTTTGCCATATAGGCGAATTTCACGATTATATTTGTGCCGCCGCAAGGCGGCGAAAGGATGCTTTTATGAACATTTGGCACAATATCGATCCCGCGCTCATCACACCCGACGATTTTTCGGCACTTATCGAGATACCAAAGGAGAGCCGTTGCAAGTACGAGCTGGACAAGGCCACGGGGCTTATCCGTCTTGACCGTGTTTTGTACACCGCTACCCACTATCCGCAGAATTACGGCTTTATCCCGCGTACCTATGCTGACGATCACGACCCGCTGGACGTTTTGGTTATCACCTCGGCTCCGGTTTATCCCATGACGCTTATCCGCGCGTACCCTATCGGCGTCATGCGCATGATAGACAACGGCGACGGCGATGATAAGATCATAGCGGTTCCGTTTTCCGATCCTACTTACAGCGGCATTAAAACGGTCGACGACCTGCCGCCGCACATTTTCGACGAAATAGTGCATTTTTTCAGCGTTTATAAGCAGCTGGAGGGCAAGACCACAGCGGTCGATTCACTGCTTGGTGTCAGTGATGCCAAGCGCATTATTCAGGAAGCCATCGACGGATATAAAAAGAAATTTCCCGACATGTAAAAGCCGTTGTTTGTCAAGCCCGAATAATTCGGGCTTGACAAAACGGGAGATTTGTGGTATAACATACGCAGAAACCCTTGCAAGCAAGCATTTTTGCTTCGTGGTATAACAATAAGCATTTAATTCGCGGGTATGTGCGGTAAAATCCGCGATAAAGAAAAATAAAAAAGGTGACGTGTGACCGGCGGAGGAATTCCGCCATACCACGCTCATTATATTCGCGGGTATGTGCGGTAAACTCCGCGATAAAGAAAAATAAAAAGGTGACGTGTGACCGGCGGAGGAATTCCGCCATACCACGCTCATTATATTCGCGGGTATGGCGGAATTGGCAGACGCGCAAGATTTAGGATCTTGTGTTAATTCGTGCAGGTTCGACCCCTGTTACCCGCACCATCGATGGGCAATGAAAAAGAGATTGCCCAAGAAACCCCCGATTTTATCGGGGGTTTCGCC
>JAFTRE010000015.1 GCA_017462385.1 Clostridia bacterium
GGCCACGCTGACTACGTTAAGAACATGATCACCGGTGCTGCTCAGATGGACGGCGCTATCCTGGTCGTTGCTTCTTCTGACGGACCTCTGCAGCAGACCCGCGAGCACGTTCTGCTCGCTCGTCAGGTTGGCGTTCCTGCACTTGTTGTTTTCATGAACAAGACTGACCTGGTTGACGACCCCGAGCTTCTCGATCTCGTTGAGATGGAGACTCGTGATCTGCTCTCTTCTTACGAATTCCCTGGAGATGACATTCCTTTCATTCGCGGTTCCGCTCGTGCAGCTCTCGAGAGCACTTCCACCGATCTGTCTTCTCCTGAGTACGCTCCCATCCTCGAGCTGATGGCTGCCGTTGATGAGTATATTCCTACTCCCGAGCGTAAGGCTGATCTGCCTTTCCTGATGCCCGTTGAGGACGTCTTCTCCATCTCCGGCCGTGGTACTGTTGCTACCGGTAGAGTTGAGCGTGGTACTGTTAAGGTTGGTGACACTGTTGAGATCGTTGGTCTTACCGACGAGCGCAAGACCACTGTTGTTACCGGCGTTGAGATGTTCCACAAGCTGCTCGACCAGGCTGAGGCAGGCGATAACGTTGGTCTGCTTCTCCGTGGTATCGACAAGAACGGTATCGAGCGCGGACAGGTTCTCTGCAAGCAGGGTTCCATTAATCCTCACACTCAGTTCGTTGGTCACGTTTACGTTCTTACCGAGAAAGAGGGCGGCCGTAAGAAGCCCTTCTTCCCCGGCTACAGACCTCAGTTCTACTTCAGAACAACCGACGTTACCGGTGTTATCGAGCTTCCTGAAGGCGTTGAAATGTGCCGTCCCGGCGATAACGTTGATATGACCGTTGAGCTTATCACACCTATCGCTATCGAGGTTGGACTCCGTTTCGCTATCCGTGAGGGTGGTAGAACCGTTGGTTCCGGTATCGTTTCCGAGATCATCGAGTAATTTAAAGTAATTTAAATTCGATACTATGTCCCGAGGGCAATGCCCTCGGGACAGTCAATTATCATTTTGGGGAATTGGTGAAATTCCATGCCGGCGGTATAGTCCGCGAACGCACAAGCAGTGCGCCGATCGGGTGTGACTCCCGAACCGACGGTAAAGCCCGGATGAGATAAGATGAAAATGTCCCCGCCGTACTATGCGCGCGGGGGCTTTTTCTCTTAAATATTAATTATATTTGAGAGGTAAAAATGAAAAGAAACAATTCAATAGTTAACACCAAAAAAATAGTAGTGCTGGCGATGTTTTGCGCCATAGCATATATAACTTGTTTCATTTTAAGAATAAGCGGTATAGGCGGTTTTTTGTCCTTTGAGATCAAAGATACTGTAATTACCATTGCTGCCATGCTGTTTGGTCCCCTTGCAGGCGTGGCAATATCGTTTACCGTCGCTTTTTTGGAAATGATATCCTTCAGCAGTACGGGTATATGGGGGGCTATAATGAATTTTGCATCCAGTGCTGTGTTTTCGGTGTGTGCGAGCACAGTTTACATATATTGTCCCGGTATTAAGAAAAAAATATCGGGGGCGATAGTCGGTTTGGCAACAGCTATCATTTCAATGACCGCTGTTATGATGGTACTAAATCTTATTATTACTCCGATTTATCAAAATGTCTCCGTGGAAGTGGTAAAAGGGATGCTGCTGCCGTTGCTGTTGCCCTTTAACGCAATCAAAGCGACACTCAATTCGGCTCTTATTATGATGCTGTATAAACCGATATCTATGGCGCTCAAACGCGCTAAGGTTGTCGGAATAGATACTTCTGACGATGAACTTGCCGCAGTAAATGTTTATCATATGGGCAAAAAGAGCATACTGATACTGATCGTCGCGGCGATTGTTGCGATTGCGTGCCTTGTCCTTTTGATGGTGGTCTTGGGCGGCGAGATTTCATGGATAAGAGACATGAGTAAATAACAAAGGCGAACGCAAAATGAAAAAAAACAAGATATTACAAATTATAATGTGGATCGTGCAAGGCTGTATAGTAGGTATCGGCGCGATTTTGCCCGGAGTCAGCGGTGGCACGCTTTGCTACGTTTTCGGTATATACGATCCACTGCTTGAAACGCTGTCAAACCCCATAAAGGGACTAAAAAAATATTGGTTTATGCTGATATTTGTTATGCTTGGCGTTGGAGTCGGATTTGTCGGCTTCGCCGGCGTGACAAACTGGCTGCTTGGACTTAACGAGGGTGTGGTGCTATGCGTTTTTGTGGGACTTATTGCGGGTACATTGCCCGAGCTGTGGCGTGATGCCGGTGAGCAGGGTAGAGGTAAAGCATCTATTGTTTCAATGATAGTCAGCTTTGCCGCCATTTCTGCGGTGTTCTTTGTATTTAAGAATGTCTGGCATCTGACTATTCAGCCGAATTTTGTGGGATGGTTGCTGTGCGGTCTGCTTTGGGGACTTAGCTTTATCGTTCCCGGGTTCAGCTCGTCGACATTGCTTCTGTTTTTCGGCATATACGAGAAAATGTCAGAGGGTATATCCCATCTCGACTTCGGCGTTCTCATCCCGCTCGGTATTGCAATGCTGGCAACTTTGCTGCTGTTCTCGCGGCTTATGAAGCTGGTGTTTAGTAAATACCACTCCATAGTTTCGCACTGCGTTTTGGGATTTGTCGTTGCTACAACGCTGATGATACTCCCATCGTTCAACACATCACTAATTAATATTTTTATCTATATTTTTTGCATCATTTGCGGTTGCGCGGCATCCATTTTGCTTTCCAAAGCATTCGACAAGATACGCGGTGCATCCGAAAATGGGGCGCGGTAAAAGAAAATTTAACCGAGCCTGTGCAAACCTATTGACATTTGTCGACTTACATGTTATAATGCATTGTAAAAATTCATCAAAATAAAAATCTTATCAAGAGTGGCGGAGGGACAGGCCCTGTGAAGCCCGGCAACCTGCATTATGTAAGGTGCCAATTCCCGAGAGATGAGTGCTTTTTATCGGCTATTCGACCCTCGGGACACCGAGGGTCTTTTTACCGCATTTCAGGAGGAATAAATGAAAAAACGTTTTTTTACTTCGGAGTCTGTAACAGAAGGACATCCCGATAAAATATGTGATAAAATTTCCGACGCGGTACTGGACGATATTCTGCGTCAGGATCCCATGGCGCGCGTTGCCTGTGAGACATTCTGTACCACGGGTATGGTCGCGCTTATGGGCGAGATAACAACCGAGGCATATGTCGATTTTCAGACTATTGTGCGCGAGACCGTGCGCGAGATCGGTTATGACCGCGCAAAATACGGCTTCGACTGCGATAGCTGCGCCGTTATCAGCTCTATTCACGAGCAGTCGCCCGATATTGCAATGGGTGTCGATAAATCTTTCGAGGCCAAGGAAAACGGCGGAGACGGATATGACATTGGCGCGGGTGACCAGGGACTTATGTTCGGCTATGCCTGCAATGAAACAGATGAGCTTATGCCGTTGCCCATTTCGCTGTCACATAAGCTGGCAAAGCGCTTGAGCGAGGTGCGCAAGAATAAAACTCTTGACTATCTTCGCCCCGACGGCAAGACGCAGGTTACCGTTGAATATCAGGACGACATCCCCGTGCGTGTTGACACTGTTGTTATCTCGACACAGCACAGCTCCGATGTCGAGCTGTCGCAGATACGTCGGGACATGATAAAATACGTTATAGAGCCGGTAATTCCCGCCGCATTGCTTGATGATGCTACCAAAATATATGTCAACCCCACCGGACGCTTTGTTGTCGGCGGACCTGCCGGCGACACCGGACTTACCGGACGCAAGATAATCGTCGATACATACGGCGGATATTCGCGCCACGGAGGCGGCGCGTTCTCGGGTAAAGACCCGACCAAGGTTGACCGTTCCGCGTCCTACGCCGCACGATATGCCGCAAAGAACATCGTCGCGGCCGGACTGGCATCGCGCTGCGAGGTGCAGATAGCTTACGCTATCGGCGTTGCGCGTCCTGTCTCTGTGCTGGTCGAAACATTTGGTACGGCTGTTTGCCCCGAGGAGGAAATCGCAAAGGCACTGCTTGAACGCCTCGATCTGCGCCCTGCGGCTATTATCGAGAAATTCGGTTTGCGCCGTCCCATTTACTCACCGCTTGCCGCTTACGGACACATGGGTCGTGAGGATCTGGGCGTGAGTTGGGAGGCTCGCGACCTCGCACCTGCCCTTCGTTCGGCGCTGCTTTAAGTCAATGCCTACGCCTTCCGCATATAATATTGTGGGAGGGAAGGCAAATGCATATTGTATTAATTTTTGAAATTATCGGGGCTGTTTTTGCGGCGTTCGGCATGGTGTGCCTGTGGCATTTTGTGACCGACGCGTGGCGCGGCCCCGAAAAAATCTTAACGGCATTGGTGTATGACGGCAGCTTTGAGGCGGAGGAACTGGGATGCCTTGTCAGCTGCTCACGCCGCCGTTTTTCTTCACAACGCCGCACCGCCGTGATAGTAACGCCGCAGGCAAGGCTGCCTGATGAGGTGGCCCAAGCGCTTAAGGACAATAATGTTGAAATTTATTATATCACATATCAATAATTAGAGGCTGTGATAGAAAGGAAGTTGCAGATGCCGGACATGAATAACATAGCACGCCCCGATGAACGGGACGCAGGTGGACTTATACGCATTGATGGCGTGGTCGAGAATATCATATATTCCAACAAAGAAAACGGTTATACCGTGTGCGATGTCGAGGACTCGAACGGCGAGCCCGTCACCGTTACCGGCATCATGCCTTATGTAAGCGAGGGAGATGCCGTCAGCTTTTTCGGAAAATGGATACACAGCCCGAAATACGGCAGACAGTTTCGCGCCGAGCAGTTTGAGCGCTCATTGCCCGCCGATACAGCATCAATTCTGCGCTATCTTTCCTCGCGTACGATAAAAGGTATAGGCCCGAGACTCGCGCAACGCATCGTAGCCGAATTTGGCGAAGATACTTTTGATGTTATGGAAAATCACCCCGATTGGCTGGCGCAAATAAAGGGTGTATCGAGAAAGGTCGCCGAGGCGGCGTGCGAGGATTTTCGCGAAAAATCGGGCATGCGCAATGCTTTGCTGTTTTTCCGTGACTATTTCGGCTCGGCAACAACTATAAAAATATATAAAAAATACGGCAACAGTGCCATTGATATCGCTCGCGAAAATCCGTACAGACTGTGCGAGGAGGTCGAAGGTATCGGATTTGAGAGAGCCGACCTCATGGCGCAAAAAATGGGTATGCCGCATGATTCGCCCGAGCGTATCATGAGCGGTATCGTTTATCTGCTGTCCTCAAACGCCGCGCAGAACGGACACGTTTGCTTGCCCGAGAGCAAGCTGATTGAAACCGCGGCAAATCTGCTGGGGTGTACGCCCGCGGCGGCGAGCGAAGCGCTGACCTCGCTTGTCGGACAGGGCAGAGTTATTGCGGATGTCAGAGGCAAAATAAGATACATTTATATGCCATATGCCTACGACTGCGAAAAATATATTGCCATGAAGCTTGCGTTGCTGGATAAGCTGTGTCCCGCAGTCGACATTGTCGATATCTCGGCGTTTATTGATAAGGAAGAGCGCCAGAACGCACTGTCCTATGCTGCCATGCAGCGCCGAGCCATTGCGGATGCGCTCGGCAACGGTGTTTTTGTGCTGACGGGAGGCCCCGGAACGGGTAAGACTACCATTGTCAAGGCGCTTATCGATATTTTTGAGAGCATGGGCATGAAGGTAGCGCTTGCCGCGCCTACAGGCCGCGCGGCAAAGCGTATGTCCGAGGCGACAAGCCGCGAGGCAAAAACGGTACACAGATTGCTTGAAATGGAGTTCGGCGCCGAGGGCGGAGACAGCTTCCGCCGCAACGAAAAGGATCCGCTTGATGAAAACGTCATAATTATAGACGAGGCATCCATGTTAGATAGCTCGCTGACCGCTTCATTGCTTCGTGCCATCAAGCCCGGGGCACGTCTGCTTCTCATCGGCGATGCCGATCAGTTGCCATCGGTGGGGGCGGGGAATGTGCTGTCCGATATTATTGCGTCGGAAAGGTTTGCAACTGTCAGACTGAACGAAATATTCCGCCAAGCTCAAAAAAGCCTGATAGTTACCAACGCACACGCGGTCAACGAGGGCAGAATGCCCGAGATGGGTGTTAAGGACAACGACTTTTTCTTTCTGCCTCGTTCGTCAGACCGTGACATAGCGGCTACTATCGTCGACCTTTACCGCAACCGCCTGCCCAAAAGCTACGGACCGGACACGGTGAATAATATACAGGTCATCTCGCCGTCGCGGAGAGGCGAGGCGGGAACGGAAAACCTCAATATACTGCTTCAAAACGCACTTAATCCCGCCGCACCGCTCAAAAACGAATATCAGTTCCGCCAGACCACATTTCGCGTCGGCGACCGCGTTATGCAGGTGCGCAACAACTACGAGCTGAGCTGGGACAGACCCGACGGTGAGGGTATGGGCGTTTTCAACGGCGATATCGGAGTTATAACCGATATCAACCGCGGCTCCTCCTGCTTTGAGATAATGTTTGACGACAGGCATGTCGTTTATGATTTTTCATTGCTCGAGGACCTGGAGCACGCATACGCTGTTACGGTGCATAAAAGCCAGGGCAGTGAATATCCCATCGTTATATTGCCCGCCTACAACGCACCTCAAATGCTGCTGACGCGCAATTTGCTGTATACGGCAGTCACAAGAGCGCAGAGAATGGTTATAATCGTTGGGCGCGAGGATATTGTGGGCTGTATGGTGGGCAATAACCGTACCACAATGCGATATACAGGGCTTGCCGCTCGTATAGGCGAGTGTGAATAAGTATGGGAGTACTTCGCAATCTTCTGTTTCCGCCGCGCTGTGCCGCCTGCCGTAAGCTTTTGCCCTTCGACGGCGCGGGCGGCGAGCATATCATGTGCCTTGAATGCCGCGGTGCTTTTGAGGCGGAAAAAATAAAGCTGTGCCGCATGTGCGGTTCGCTTATGATGGATTGTCGCTGTATGCCCGATATGTTGGGAGACGTCGGCTGTGCCGCGCTTGTCAAGCTGGCAAGCTACAGAGCCGCCGATCTGCGCGGCGTTATCAATAAAATTGTCAATAATAACAAACGGTATAAATACAACGAAAGCTTTGAATTTGCGGCGCGTCAGCTGTTGCCGTGTATAGGGCGGTCCCTTGATGAGCGCCAGACGCAAGCAGAGAATGTCATAGTTTCGTTTTGTCCGCGCAGTCGTCGTGCATACCGACAAAACGGTTTTGACCAAGCGCAGATGCTTGCCCAATACATAGCGGCACTTGGCGGTTTTACATGCGAGCGATTATTGTCACGCAGACGGCGGGACAGCTCGCAAAGCCAGAAAAAGCTGGGCTTTGAGGCGCGAGCAACAAATGTCCGCGGCGCGATAATGCTTTCGTGTGACCGAACGCTTGAGGGAAAAACGGTATTGCTTGTAGACGATGTCGTGACAAGCGGCGCTACCATGTCGGCGTGTGTCTCACTGCTTCTCGGTGCGGGTGCGGCGGCGGTTATCGGTGTGTGCATTGCCGCCGCCAAAAGCGAAAATCGGTAAAAAATCATTGATTTTTTGTCATATATATGGTACAATAAAACAAAGGGCAAAAATGCCTTTTGACAGAACATGAAAGGAGCCTGTCCGTGGGTGTTTTTAAAAATCTTTCCGAACGCTTCGGTTCGCGCGACATAGGAATAGATCTCGGTACTGCGACAGTGCTCGTTTATGTGGACGGAAAGGGCATAGTACTTAATGAGCCGTCGGTCGTTGCCATCGATACCGCCGCCGATAAAATAATCAAGGTCGGTCGCGAAGCGCAGGCTATGATGGGACGTACGCCGGGACACATCAAGACCATTCGTCCGTTGAAAAACGGAGTCGTGGCTCAGTATGAGGTCACGCTTCGTATGCTTCAGTATTTTATCAGCCGTGCTTGCGGGGATATGTTTTTCCGCCCGCGCGTTATGATATGCATTCCGGGCGGTATTTCGGATGTCGAGCGTCGTGCTGTTATGGACGCGGCGCTGGAGGCGGGTGCGCGGTCGGTTCAGCTTATCGCCGAGCCGCTTGCCGCCGCTATCGGTGCGGGGCTTAACGTAAACGCTCCCGAGGGACATCTGGTGGTCGATATCGGCGGAGGAACTACCGATGTCGCAGTGGTATCGCTGGGCGGCATCGTAGTGTCCGAGACCATACGCGTCGCGGGCGACCAATTTGACGAGGCGATAGTGCGCCACGTCAAAAACAAATATCGCGTTCATATCGGCGAGAGAACCGCCGAGCAGATAAAAATACGCATTGGCGCGGTCTATGAGCATAAAAATATCAAGACCATGAAGGTGCGCGGCAGATGTATGAGCGAGGGATTGCCAAAGGAGATCACTATCAGCTCCCGCGAGATGCTGGAGGCTATGAAGGATCCTATCGCGGAGATAATCGAGGCGATATGCCGCGTTGTCGAGCGAACAACTCCGGAGCTTATTCCAGATATCATCAACAACGGTATCACTATGACGGGAGGCGGCAGTCAGCTTGCCGGTCTTGACCGTTTGCTTGCCGACGTTACCGGCATTCGAGCCACAGTTGCCAAGGACGCCCCACTTTGCGTGGTGCAGGGAACGGGGCGCTCGCTCTCAAAGCTTTCCTATGAAGAGGACGGCAGCGGTGGAGAAGCCAAGCTGATCTGAAGCGTATCTGTAAGTATTTTGAAATGAGGGTCATTATGGATTATATTATTAAAGGCTACGAGCCCGAGTGCATGTTCCGCTTTTTTGAGGACATATCGGCTATTCCGCGCGGGTCAAACAATGAAGCGGGTATTGCTGACTTTCTTGTGTCGTTTGCGCAGGAACGGAATCTCAAATATTTTCGGGACGATCTCAACAATGTGTTGATCAAAATGCCGGCAACAGCGGGATATGAAAGCGAGCCTGCGGTATTGCTTCAGGGACATACCGATATGGTTTGTGAAAAAAATGCGGCTACCGAGCATGATTTCCTAACCGATCCTTTGCGTCTTTATATAAAGGACGGATATCTGCACGCCGACGGAACCACACTGGGGGCTGATAACGGCGTTGCCGTGGCGCTCATGATGGCGCTGCTTGACGGGGCGGCGGCAGAGCATCCCGCGCTGGAGTGCCTGTTTACGTCCTCCGAGGAGACAGGACTTATCGGCGCGATCGGCTTTGACTATTCGCACGTCACCGCTCGCAGTATGATAAATCTGGATGTTGAGGGCGAGGGACAGGTAACTGTCGGCTGTGCCGGCGGCTGCAGAACGGATATAAGAATTCCCGTTGAGTTTGTTAAGGCGGCAGGAGACGCGATGACGCTGAGCATATCGGGCCTTATGGGCGGCCACTCGGGCGCGGATATAACGCTTGGGCGTGCTAATGCAAATAAGCTTATGGGACGTATCCTGTTGGCGCTTCGCAGAGAATATGACTATAATCTTATCAGCTTTAACGGCGGCTTGATGGGCAATGCTATCCCGCGCGAATGCGAGGCGGTCATTACCTGCGCAAATGCCCAAGAGCTGAAGTCAAAGGCACTGAAGATCGCTGACGATATAGCGGCGGAGCTGTGTGCCGCGGATGAAGGCTTTAAATTTAGCTGTCAACGCATTGACACGCCTCAATTGATGATGAATTGCGCCAGCACCCGTCGCGTAGTCACCGCGATAGGTACTGTTCAGGACGGCGTTCTGCGCATGAGCACCGATATTGAAGGCCTTGCCGAATTTTCGTGTAATCTGGGTGTTGTGACCACCGATGAGCACGAGGTCGAGCTGGTGTTTAACAGCCGCTCTGCTATCGAGTCACAGCTTGAAGCTGCGATAGATTATCTTGATGCACTTGCTGATATGTGCGACTCGACGGCGGAGCATTACAGCCGCTATCCCGGTTGGAAATATGCAAAGCAGTCGCCTTTGCGTGACAAATATATGGTGGCGGCTCGCGAGGTGCTGGGCGTTGAGCCCGAGGTGCTCGCGATACATGCGGGACTTGAGTGCGGTGTTGTAAAATCGCATGTTCCCGATATGGATATAATCGCTATAGGACCAAATGCGCAAAATATTCACACGCCCGACGAACGTTTGGAGCTTTCAAGCTTTTCGCGTATGTTCAAGATAGTGGAGAGAATGCTGAAAAAATAAAATTCGGAGACTGCGACCTATGACACCAAAACAATTTACGGCGTTTGTTGTTGCGATATGCATGACGGTGTTGGCTGTTTTGTGCGCTGTTGCTGTTGTGTCACTGTCGGTTTGGACATTTGATTCTTTTTTCGAAATACCTGATGACGGCCCAAACGGAAGTATCGGTGCGGCATTTGGCATCATGGCGTACTCACTGATGTGGGCGATAGTAACTCCTATTTGCGCTGTCGGGGCAGCGGTGTTCTCGGGCATTGGCATTGTTACCGCTATTGCCGCTATAAATACACCAACCCAAGGCGTTCGTGTTACGTCTATCATACTGTTGTGTATCAATGGCGTTATATTTGCAGTGCCCGTGCTATTGCTGATTGTTGCTTTTATTGCATAAACACAAAAGGGGCTGTCTCAAATGCATAAATGCATTTGGTCGACAAGCCCCCGGTTTTTGCTTGGCGGCTGAACACCGCCATTTTTGCGTGTTAAAACACGCAAAAACCGCAAATTCCCGGTGTAAAGAAACCTACCTTCGGTTTCTTTACACGAGAGGCTGTCTCAAATTATCAATTTGAGACAGCCTCTTTTGTGTTTACATAAATTCATTAAGCCGATAGCCTCTGCCGCGGCAGGAGACGATAAGACGTCTGCCGCTTATGGCGGCGGCCTTTTTGTTAATGGTGGAAACCATGACAGGCAGGCTTTTGGGCGCGATCCCAATATCGGTTATGTCCTCAACACTTGTGCATTCGGGAGAATGCTCCGCGATCAGGCGCAAAAGATCAAATTCCCCGCGTCCCAGCTGAAGATCATATCCGAAAAAACGTATTTTGCGTCCGCTGACAAAAACCAACCGCTGCTCGGTAGAAATGGCGCTTATCATCATGCTCAGTTACCCAAAACGCGGGAAAGAAATTCGCGTGTGCGCTGTTTTTCCGGATTGTTGAAGATGACCTCGGGAGAATTATCTTCCTCGATAACACCTTGATCCATAAATACTACGCGATTGGATACATCGCGGGCGAAGGACATTTCGTGTGTTACGACCAGCATAGTCAGTCCCTCATTAGCGAGCGAGCGCATAACAGAAAGTACCTCGCCGACCATTTCGGGGTCAAGCGCCGAAGTGGGCTCGTCAAACAGAATGACCTCGGGGGACATTGACAGCGCCCGCGCAATGGCAACGCGCTGCTTCTGGCCGCCCGAAAGCTGACGGGGCTTGGCGTTGATAAACTGCTCCATGCCGACCTTTTTAAGAAAGTGCCGCGCGGTTTCCAGCGCCTCGTTGTTGCCGCGCCCAAGTACCAGTTTTTGAGGGGAGACACAGTTTTGAAGCACTGTCATGTTGTTGAAGAGATTGAACTGCTGGAATACCATGCCTACCTCTGCACGGTAACGCGAGAGGGAAGGGATGCCTGTCTGAATGTTCTGCCCCTTGTAAAGTATCTCGCCGTCGGAGGGCGTTTCAAGCAGGTTGACGCAACGCAAAAGCGTGCTCTTTCCCGAGCCCGACGCGCCGATGATGCTGACGACCTCGCCGCGGCGAACCGTCATGTTGATGTCGCGCAACACTTCATGATCGCCGAATTGCTTTTGAAGGTGCTTGATCTCAAATACTGTTTCGTTAGTGTTCATTTCAAGCCCCCTTCTCTACGTGTATCTCAGCGTCGGGATCCGACTGCGAGCCGAAAATAGTGTAGTTTTCTTTGCCTTCGAGCTTTTTCTCAATCAAACGAAGTATGCGAGTGACAGTAAATGTCATTATAAAATAGATGACACAAACAACAAAATATGTCTGGAAAGTCTTGAAATTTTGCCGTTTTATGATGTCGGACATGTAATACAGCTCCGCAACACCGATAACGTTGAGCACCGAGGTGTCCTTGATGTTGATGACGAATTCGTTGCTGACAGAGGGAAGTATGTTGCGCATAAGCTGGGGGATGATGACGTGTAGCATGGTCTGCCCGTGCGTCATGCCGACCGCTGCCGCACCCTCAAACTGACCCTTGTCGATAGAGATGATGCCGCCGCGCACGATCTCCGCCATATAAGCACCCGTGTTGATGGAAACAATGATGATTCCCGAAAGCGTGAGCGGGAGCGTGTTGCCTCCCGTCGCAAATGCGTAGCCCCAGAAAATGACCATTGCCTGAACCATCATAGGTGTTCCGCGGAATATCTCAACATAGGCGGCGATAATGCCGTTTGCGGCTTTGTGAAGTATGCGGAGAAAAAGATTTTTGGAGAGCGGCGCGGTGCGGAGTATGCCCGTCAGTATACCTATGATAAGACCGATCACCGTGCCTGTCAGGGCGAGCAGCAGTGTTTTGCCGACGCCCTGAAGCAGTTGGGGATAATATTTTGTTATTATATCCCAGACATCACTGAAAAACTGTATCATTATTTCTTGTAAATAACAACAAGGTTGGAGGTGTAGTACATATTGGTGAAGTCGACCTCAGCCTCGCGATCGGGTGTGGGGCTCATGCCAGCGACGATAGCGTCAACAGCGCCCGACTGAACTGCGGGGATGAGTGCATCCCATTCATAGGCGTAAATCTCAAGCTTCAGACCCAGCTTGTTTGCAACGTACTGCGCGATCTGAACGTCGTAGCCGTTAGCGTAGCGGCCTTCCTGAGCAACTCCGCCCTCACCGTAGATCGGAACAGCGCCGAGCGAGGGTGTGTTGAGGTCGGTCCAGTTGAAGGGCTCGTAAGCGCACTCCATGGCGATTCTGAGCGTGCCGGTGGGGTTTTCGGGGATCTCGGAGGAGAGAACAAGCGATTCAACAGTCTTGCCCGCACTCAGGTCAGCCATTTGAAGCATGAGGTTGTAGCGGACATCTTCGCTTATCTCGGCGAGAACCGAGTTGATCTGCTCGCGAAGCGCGGAGTCGGTCTTAACGGCGATAGCGATACCGGTTTCGTTTTCGGTAGCGGTGAAGCCGGTGGTGTTGTTCTTAAGTCTGAGGTAGTCGAGAGTTTCGTCTGCAAGGCAAGCAAACAGCGCGGTGGGCTCCTCGGCTATGTAACCGTCAATAGCACCCGACTTGAGCGCGGTCAGCAGGTCAGAAAACTCGGGATAGGTGGAGGATTTGACGTTTTCGATTTGCATCATGGCGTCGGCATGGAAAGTACCTGCCTGAGCGGCGATCTTGGCGCCTGCAAGGTCTGCGAGCGACTGTGCGCCCGAGATGTCCGTCTTTTGATTGGAGCAAGAGACGAATGCGAATACCGTTACGAGAACAGCGAGGAGAAGGGAAAGTGTTCTTTTCATTTTTTGAGTCCTTTCAGATTTTGATTTGCATAAACAAAGCCGTGACGGCACGCGTCACGGCAATAAATACGGGCATAACTGTATCATTGCTATGATAGCGCTCCACTTTCGTGACAGTACAACGCATATTTTGCGTTGCCCCAGCAGACGGACCCCATTCATGACCCGAAAGCTTCGGCGACGATCCCTTTTTCTCGCGGGTGAATGCCCGTACATCGGGATACTTTTGATCATCGCGCCTCTATCAAGACTTTTTATGATATAATATAATATCACATCCGCGCTCAAATTGCAATAGGTTTGGGCGAATTTTTTATTAATATGTAGGAATTTTTTGCTTGCATATTCATGATATATGTTTTGTGTTCTTGCAGGTAGTGGTTATAGGTTGATAACAGATGTTAATTTTCATCCATGCTTCGCCCTTTTGCGGCAAAAATCGCCCGCGCGAATACAACCTTTTCACATTTAATTTGAGAAAATGCGAAAATTCTCTATACAAAAAGTTTGCAATATGTTATAATTTATAATGAATAAATGGCAACTTGGAGAATGATTATGAAAGATAATTTTGAAAAAAAAGAACATATGCCGAAAAACGGCTCTTATCGTGCGTCGACACCCCGCGAGCCCGCGCCGGGCGCGGTCATCGGGCGCAATGCCGTCCGTGAATTGCTCAAATCCGGCCGCGAGATAGACAAGCTTTTTGTCCGCCGCGGCGATCGCGAGGGCTCTATCGTCGTGCTTATCGCCGAGGCCAAGTCTGCGGGTATTCCCGTTGTTGAGGTCGAGCGCAACAAACTGGACGAGCTGTCGGGCGGCGCAAACCATCAGGGCATTGTCGCTATGGCGGCCGAAAAGGATTACTGCGATATCGAGGACATTTTAGCCATCGCCGCAGAGCGGGGAGAAGCGCCGCTTATCGTCATCGCCGACGGCATTACCGACCCGTACAATCTCGGTTCTGTCATTCGTTGCGCCGAGGGCGTGGGCGCGCACGGACTTATCATACCCAAGCGCCGCGCGGCGGGGCTTACTCCGCTGGTCACAAAGGCGTCGGCGGGCGCGGTTGAGCACCTCGCCATTGCCAAGGTGCCCAATATCGCCGCGGCGGTCGATAAGCTGAAAGAGGCGGGCGTGTGGGTGTATGCCGCCGATATGGAGGGGCAGAATTATTACGATACCGACTTCACCGGCGCTTGCGCCATAGTTATGGGCAGCGAGGGCGACGGAATTTCAAGACTGGTGCTTGAAAAATGCGATGTCAAGGTGACTATCCCCATGTACGGCAAGGTCAATTCATTCAACGTCGCGACCGCGGCGGCGGTGCTGCTTGCAGAGGCATCTCGCCAGCATCATAAAAAATGAAGCCACCCATTCCAAGCAAAGGAGATTGACGCATGAGCGGCAAAAATGAAAATGATATAAATGACGTGCTGGGTAAGCTGCGCGCGTCGGTGGATAAGACGGAGAAAAGTTCAAAAAAGCCGAGCAAAAGCGATGTTTTTGACCGCGAGATAGCGGCGCTGATACAAAAACAGCTCAACACCCGAGAAAGCGCCGGCGGCGTTGCGAACGATGCCGAGCCGCAGGAGGAGGGCAGCTCTCCGTTTTACTCGGACGAGATACGTTTGGAGGACTTTGTCATTGAGAATGACGCGTCGAAAGGAATTGAAAATGAGTCTATACCCGAGACTGTTGTAGAACCGATTGAGCCAACTTCCGAGGATATTCCCGAAGAACTTCCGAGGGAACCTGCAGAAGAGGTTTTCGGGGATGCTGACGAGCCTGTTGTTGATGAAATTGTCGAGGAAATGGTCGACGGGATCACAGACGAGATTACAGACGGGGACTTGCCCGTTGAGCAACAGGAAATGCCGCCCGCTGTCATGCAGGCGCTTGAAGATGCGTTCAGCGCTTCCGAAACGGCAGAGCCGGATGAGCCTATCGATTTTTTTGACGAGTCCGAGGAGATCGAGCCTGTTGAGATCATAGAGGATGAGCCCGAAGAGATTGAGCCTACCGATGTCATAGAGGACGAGCGCGAGGATATCGAGCCCGTCGAGACCATAGATGATGAGTCGGAAGCGCCCGAACCGCTCGACACAGTTGACGATATAGATGTTGCTCCGCGCATTAGAACATTGGAGGAGCTTGAGATACCCGAGCAGCTTGATATACTTGATGATGCGGAACTGAATGACGGGCTTGAGGCTGAGTCTGCTGACGAGCCGCAGGGTAGTATTGAATTATCTGAGCTTGAATCGGAAACGTCGGAGGTCGTTGAGACACTTCAGCTTGTGGAACAGTCGACGCCCGAAGATACAAATGAAGCTGAATTGGAAACGGTAGCGCAGGAGACTGAGACCGCGGAGCCGGCTCCGGAACAAATATCCGAGCCGGAGAAAACGGAGCCATCTCCCGTACTTCCGGGCGCATGGGCATATCGAGGTGCCGAATACCGTTCCCATGAGCAGGATGCTCAAATAAACGCGGACTACAATAAGTGCCGTGCCATTGCCGTGATAAAGCTTATAGTCGGAGTCATACTTTGCGGACTGTGCGGCTTTATGGAGAATGTGGGCTATTTCGGCTTTTTGCTGATACGTCCCTTTGAGCCTACCGAGAACCCTGTGATATATGCGACAACATTGACAGTGCTTCTTGTGTGTTGCGCACTGCTGTGCTTGCGTCAGCTTAAAGACGGTATTGTGAGTGTGTTTGCGTTTGAGCCTGAACCTCACGCAATAACATTTTTTGCAGTGGCTGTCAGCTTTATTTATAATATTGTGATGCTGATAATCCGCCCCGAGCATATGATGCTTTATAATTTCCCCGCGACACTTTGTATTGTAATGACACTTGTCGGCGAGCTTTTGAGCATATGCCGCGAGAAAAACAGCTTTGATGTTGTCAGCTGTGAGAGCGTGCGCTATTCACCGGAACGAGAAACCAAGGCCTTCGAGGAGAAGTATAATGCTCGCGCGATCAGAGCGGGAGCAGAGCCGAGGCGCGTTTATAACATGGTAACCACCCGCTTCAGCGGCGGATATTTCAAATATACCAACCAAAAGAAAAAGGGAATATATATTCTCAACTTTATGCTGTTGCCGCTGCTTGCGGTGGGCTTTGTCGAGTTTGTTATAGCGCTGTCGACACGTCAAGCCGTGTCTGTGGCGCTCGGAGCGTTTACGGCGACTGTGCTGATAGCATTACCGGCGCCCTTGCTCATTTCACTTGTACTGCCTCCGCTTATGTCGTCATTGCGACTTAAAAAGCGGGGAAGTGCCGTGCTCGGTGACGGCTCGGTCGATGAATTTGCGCACCCGAAGCTGTTGGTGTTTGAGGACCGCGATATGTTTCCCGCCGAGCGCATCGGTACAAAAGGGCTCAAGCTTTACGATGGCTTTGAGCTTTACGACGTGCTCATCAAAACGGGCTCGCTGTTCGCTCATATCGGCGGACCGCTGGGCGAGCTGTTTGAAGCTGAGAATTCCAAATATCACCGCATACGCGATGTAAAGCTGGTCAAGGTGGAGCGCGGTGGCGTTGAAGCCGTGCTTGACGGGAACGTCAATATACTTGCCGGCAACATAGATTTTATAGAAAAATACGGCATATATCCCAAGCGTGTCCCGAAAGACGAGCAGCTTATCGCCGAGGGCGAGGTGTCGGTCATATACATCGTTATCGATTCGCGGCCTGCCGCACGTCTGTATGCCGATTACCGTACAGACGAGTTGTTTGAAAAACGCATTTCCGAGCTGTGTCGCTCGCAGGGCGCGGCGGCGATACGCACCTCCGACCCCGGTATCGACGAGACAATGATCTCGCGCAAGCGTACCGTGAGCGAATATGAGCTTGCCGTTATTCGTCCGGGCTTTGCTCGCGAAGGAGAGGAACGAGAGTCATTTGAGGCGGGAATTGTGAGTCTCGGCGATCCATGCGGCGTCGTGGATGCGGTCAACGAGTGTCACAAACTCAAAAAAAGCAGGCGAGCAGGCATGATGCTTTACTTCTTTGTGTTCCTTGCGAACATTATTGTGTCAACACTTCTCGTTGTTTTCAAGCTCATTCCATATATCGCTTCGGGACTTGTTGTGTTGTATATGCTGCTGTGGCTGCTCCCGATCGTATTTTTGCCCGGCGTGTTTGATACCTCTAAAAAGTAAATGAAAGGCATTGTTTTAAAATGACTAATGATAAAAAAGATATACGCCGCATGAGTGGTGTGCTCGGCTCGGTTCAAAAGCCTGGACGCTACTCGGGCGGTGAGTACGGTGAGGTGCTGAAGGACAAATCGCTCGTCAAGGCACGCTTTGCTTTCTGCTTTCCCGACTCATACGAGATAGGAATGTCCAACCTCGGCATGCGCCTGCTTTACGGCGCGCTGAACTCCGACCCCGATATCTGGTGCGAGCGTGTTTTCGCGCCGTGGGTAGACATGGAGGAGCAGATGCGGGCTCATGACATACCGTTGTGCGCACTTGAGAGCGGTGACCCGCTTTCCGAATTTGACATCATCGGCTTTACATTGCAATATGAAATGTGCTACACCAACGTGCTCAATATGCTGCAGCTTGCTAAGCTGCCCATTCGGGCGGTAGAGCGCGGCGAGGATTGCCCCATCATAATCGGCGGCGGTCCCTGCACATATAATCCCGAGCCCGTAGCCGACTTTTTCGATTGCTTCTCTATCGGAGAGGGCGAGACAATGCTCAACGAGTTCACCGAGCTGTACATAAAAATGAAAGCCGAGGGACGCTACAGCCGTGCTGAATTTCTACACGAGGCGGCGCGCACCATCAGCGGCATTTATGTTCCGTCGCTGTTCGAGGTCAGCTATAACGATGACGGCACAGTAAAGGCATACACTCCAAAATACGATGACATACCGCCACGCGTTGTCAAGCGCATAATGACGGATATGGACACCGCATTTTTTCCGCAACGTGTTGTTATGCCGTACATCGAGACGGTGCACGACCGCATAATGTTGGAGGTGTGCCGCGGATGCATACGCGGTTGTCGCTTCTGTCAGGCGGGAATGGTGTACAGACCCGTGCGCGAAAAGTCACCCGAGGTGCTTGACAGACAGGCGAGAGAGCTTTACGAGCAGACCGGGTATGAAGAAATGTCGCTGTCCTCGCTGTCTATCAGCGACTATACAAAGCTGCCCGAGCTGACCGACAGACTGCTGTCTTGGACGGACGAAAAAATGGTCAGCCTGTCACTGCCGTCGCTTCGCGTTGACAGCTTTTCAAAGCAGCTCATGGAGCGAGTCGCGTCGGTGCGTTCGTCATCGCTGACGTTTGCGCCCGAGGCGGGAACACAGAGATTGCGCGACGTTATCAATAAAAACGTAACACTTGACGACCTGCTGAATGCCGTCGGTGTTGCGTTTGAGGGCGGCAAGACTTCGGTCAAGCTGTACTTTATGCAGGGACTTCCGACTGAGACCGAATCCGACCTTGACGGTATCGCCGACATGGCGCGCGAGGTCATTGAGGCATATTACCGCTCGCCCGGAAGGGTGAAGGGAAGACAGCCGTCGGTCACCGTCAGCGTTTCCAACTTTATTCCCAAGCCCTTCACACCCTTCCAGTGGGAGGCGGCTGACACACCCGAGCAGCTTGAAGCAAAGCAGAAATACCTGCGCGGGCGCATCACTGACCGCAAGATACATTATCAGTATCACAATGTCGGCACCTCGCATATCGAGGCGGTTCTGGCGCGCGGTGATAGACGTCTGTCGAGAGTACTCGAAGCGGCGCTTGATGCGGGCTTTAAATATGATGCGTGGGACGAGTTCTTCAATTATGAGGGCTGGATGGAATTGTTCCGTAAAACAGGCATTGACCCCGCCTTTTATGCTAACCGCACTTTTGGGCGCGATGAGGTGCTGCCGTGGGATGTTATCGACTGCGGCGTGACAAAGTCATTCTTACTTCGCGAGCGCGACCGCGCATACGCCGAGAAAACAACGCCCAACTGCCGTGAAAAGTGCAGTGGTTGCGGCGCAAATAAACTGGGCGGCAAGGGCATTTGCTGTCCGCAGACTTGTGGGGAGGATGCGCAATAATGATATTGACCGAACAACAAATAAAGGCTCTGCCGTATCTTGATCCGCCCAAGACCGTGCGCATCAAGTTCCGCAAGGCGGGCAGACTTAAACACATATCCCACCTTGATCTTCAACGCTCGATGGCGCGAATCATAGCTCGCGCGGGTCTGCCCGTGTGGTATACAAAGGGCTTCAACCCGCATCCCAAGCTGGTGTTTGGTGTGCCGTTGCCCGTAGGAGTCGAGAGCGAGTGCGAGCTGCTTGATCTGCGGCTGGATCGCGACATTCCTAACGAGGCAGTCCGCGATATGCTCAACGCCAAGCTGACGGACGAGCTGTGCGCACTTGAAGTGAGAGAAGCAGGGGCGAAATTCGTCGAAATATCCGCGGCGGATTACAGCATAACCATCAAAACGGCGGGCGCTTGCAACGAGCTTGCAGCGGAAATTCAACAAATGCTGACGTCCTCGCCGCTTGTGATAATCAAAAAATCCAAGTCGGGCGAAAAAGAGGCGGATATAATTCCTATGATAAATAATGTAAGCGCGAAATACTGTGCCGATGAGGATGTTGTACGACTATCTGTTCGACTTTCTTGCGGACAGACCGAAAATCTGAACGCCTCTGCAGTCGTTTCCGCACTGCGCGAGCGACTCGGCATTCTTTCGGGAGACCCAACGGTAGAATACTGCAATATCCGCCGCGAGCGCTTTTACGGTGCTGACGGCAAGCAATTTGTCTGATTATATGGATGTCGAACTGATTCTTCGCCACGCCAAAACGCCCGAGGAAAAGCTGTTGGGACGGCGACTTATGGATCTTGCACAGCGGTGCGACAGAACGGGATGGTATACCTCAACCGATTTTCTGTCCCCCGCCGAGCAGGCGTTCTGCAAGCTGATATTGCCGCGCTTGGGCATAGCTTACTCCTTTGACGGCGGCTATGACGGTGCGGAGCGCGCCTGCCTCATATTCTTTCCCGATTACCTCGAAGCTCCGGCGCGGGACAGCGAGCAATATCCCATATCGGCGTTGCACATCGCGCATCCGGCGCCGCTGACGCATCGCGATTTTCTCGGTTCGGTGTTGGGTCTTGGTCTTGAACGCCACGCCATCGGCGATATACTTGTCGGCGAGCGCGAGACTGTCATGCTGGCAACCGATAGCATTATGCCGTTTTTGCTGACAAATCTGTCTTCGGTGGGACGTGTGGGCGTTGCGGTGGAGCAAGTATCACCCGCCGATATAACACCGCCCGAGCTGAAATTTGAAATTATCAAGGATACCGTGGCATCGTTGCGGTTTGACAGCGTTGTGGCGACGGCGTTTCGTGTATCTCGCGAGACGGCTCAAAAGGCGATACGAAGCGGCGCTGTGCGGCTGAACCACCTTGAGCAGCTTTCCGTTTCCGCAAACATCGCCGAGGGAGATATATTGTCTTTCCGCGGAAAGGGAAAGGCGGTGCTTGAAACTGTTGGCAACGAGAGTCGCAAGGGACGTATTTGGATACAGGTAAAAAGATATATTTAATAATGAATAGGTGAACGCTATGAAAAAAACACTTCTTCGTGTACTTTCCGCTCTGTTGGCGCTGTTGTGCCTGTTGCCTATATTTGGTGCGTGTAACTCTGCGGACTATGTCGGCGAGACGTCAGATACGACGTCCGATACAACTACAGCGCAACAGGTCCTCGAAGAGACAACGACTTCTGTTGACAACGGAAGCCTCGGTGCGGTATCCGAGAACGGCACCCTTGAATGGACTTTGTTGGGAACACGTCAGTTTGACAGCTTTGCGGGAATCAACGCCGCTGATGGAAGAGTATTGCTTGTAGTATATCTTGAGGCGTGCAACAAATCGCTTTACACGCAGACTGTTTATCGCGCCTGTCTTGATACAAATATTGATCCTATGAATATTACTGAGGATAAACTTCCCGAGCCCTATAGCAATTTTGGCGGTGATGTGGCATCGGGCAAGCGCAGATTGTTTTGCCTCTGCTTTGATATGGAGCAGGATTGGTTCAAGCTGGAGCTGGTATACGATGATTTCAGCAATAAGAAAATGGATCATTTGCTGATGGGAAAAACATATGTGGAGGGGGCGGAAATGTTGCAGGGGAACCCCGATTATCCGATACATAACGGAGCAAATGCTCTTAGTGATACACAGATACAAGCTGATTTTAATATTTTGTTTGACCGTTACTATAGTGCTCAGTGGGGTACGCCTGATGAGGCAAGTGCGGATGCCACCGCGGCAAGCTTGGAAAAAACGGATAAGGGGATGCGCTTTACCAATATTGATTATTCCTCTGGCAGTGCGTCAGCTTGGGACAACGCAAACCATCTGATATATCTCAAAAATCTTATCAGTGCCTACGGCGAGGCGCGGTTAAAGACTGACGCTGCCGCCCGTGAGACCGTGCTGTCTGTACTGGATTATTGGCTCAACTGTGACTTTAAGGCAGGCAACTGGTGGTATAACGAGATACAAACTCCACGTTATATGGCTTGGATAGGCATTATGATAAAGCCCTATCTCAGCGAGGCACAGATAACCAAGATGGACAAGATCATAGGTCGCGGTACGCCGCGCGGAAGCTCAAAGGCGGTGACGTATACGGGAGCAAATCTTTCGGATATGATGGCGACCACCATTGTTCATGCGCTGTTTGTTGATGACCCCGACCTGATATTTGCCGCCGTAGCACGTATGTCTGCAGAAGTGGTCATTGCCAAGAACGGCGACGAGGGAATGCAGGCTGACGGCTCTTACTTCCAACACGGCAAGCTACTATGTGCGGCAGGAAGCTACGGCGCGGTGTTTATTCAAGGTATGTATACATTTGTCACGCAATTGCAGGGAACCTGTTTTCAGTTGCCTCAAAGCAAGATAGAGCTGTTTGCTGATCATATTCTTGACGGTCAGCGCTATTTCCATCGCGGTACGGGCACGGCGTATTTCAGCATAGGAAGAAGCGCCGTATATGCAAACGGCGCGGGAAATTTAATGGGTATTTCACGAGTACTGTCACAGATGGAGGGCGTAGAACGTGCAGAGGAGCTTGCACAGTATCGTGCAAGCTTTGACGATCTATCCAAGACTATCGATTCTCATAAATTCTTTACAATGTCGTATGTGCTGGTGCGCACTCGCCCCGAATATTACATGGCAGTGAGAGGAGCGCATGAGGATTTTATTCTTACCGAGGTGGTCAACCGTCAGAATTTGTTGGGTTATAACCTTTCTTATGGTGCAAATACCTGCTATATGTATTATGGCGACGAATATCAGGCGATCGGCGCTGTGTTGGATTTCGCAATGTTCCCGGGAATTACCACATATCATGAGACCGATGCCCAGCTGCTTTCACGCTATGATAAGTCATATGCCAAGAGCTGGGGCAAGTCCACATATGAGGGCACACATTGCGACGGAGTTGTTGATGAAGAGGCGGGTCTGGGCGCTATGTACATGGAGCTCAAAAACGACGGTATCACGGGCAAGCTGTCATTTATTACATATGATGGCGGTATGATCGCACTCGGAGCGGGACTTGATTGCTCCAAGAGTTCAAATGTTGAAATACGCACCTCGTTGGATCAATGCAAGCTGAACGGCGCTCGTGTAGGCGATACCGCGCTGACAGTTGACGGCGAAGACGTTACAGTGACAGGTAATGGCGCGGTGTATAACGGCGCGTTTGCATACTATAATCTGGGAGAGGGCAATTTGACAGCTTCTGCAAAGCGTATGACGGGCTCTTACAGCCGTACTGACTCTGCGGCTGCGGCTGTAGAGCAGACCGCAGATGTTTTCCAACTCTATATTGACCACGGTAAGTCGTTGAATAACAACAGTTACGCCTATGCAGTTGTCGGCAATGCAGACGGCAAAGCGCCCGTAAATACGGACGGTCTGCCCATAAAGAGCATCACAAATACCGAAACGGTTCAGGCGGTGGAATTTACCGATGGACATTATGCGGTTATTTTCCACTCCGCGGGCTCTCACATGCTGTCAAGCGGCGAGGTTGTGACTGCAACCGAGGCGGGGATAATTATCAAATAAGTTAAAACGACACGACCAACGGAAACTCCGTTGGTCGTGTCGTTTTGTATTTTATTCTGCGATAACTTTGATAAAGTTCTTTTTGCCCTTGCGCAGCATTTTGCCCTCGGCAAGGTCTGCGGGAGAGAATGTGGTGCGGGGATCGGTGATCTTTTCGCCGTCCAGAGTTACGCCGCCCTGCTGGATAGCTTGACGTGCTTCGGATTTGGATTTGACAAATCCCGCCTTGACCAGCATTGTAGGCACGTCTGCGCGACCGTCCATATAAAAGTCCTCGGCAGTGAGCGTCAGTGTGGGAAGTTCGGCATCGTCTCCGCCACCAAACAGCGCGCGCGCGCTGGCGCGAGCCTTGTCGGCTTCCTCTTTGCCGTGTACGAGAGAGGTAAGCTCATATGCGAGAATATCCTTGGCCTCGTTGAGTTTGGATCCCTCCCATCCGTCCATAGCGTTGATTTCTTCGATGGGCAGGAAGGTAAGCATTCTGATGCACTTGAGCACGTCTGCATCGTCAACATTTCTCCAGTACTGATAGAAATCGTAGGGAGCGGTCTTATTGGGATCAAGCCAAACGGCGCCCGATGCCGTCTTGCCCATCTTTTTGCCCTCGGAATTGAGCAGAAGCGTGATGGTCATAGCGTGAGCGTCCTTGCCCAGCTTGCGGCGGATAAGCTCGGTGCCGCCCAGCATGTTGGACCACTGGTCATTCCCACCGAACTGCATATTGCAGCCGTACTTTTGGTACAGGTAGTAGAAGTCGTAGGACTGCATTATCATATAGTTGAATTCAAGGAAGGACAGACCCTTTTCCATGCGTTGCTTATAGCACTCGGCACGGAGCATATTGTTGACAGAGAAGCAAGCGCCGACTTCGCGGAGAACATCTACATAGTTAAGGTCAAGCAGCCAGTCTGCATTGTTGACCATAATAGCTTTTCCTTCGCCGAAGTCAATAAAACGCTCCATTTGCTTTTTAAAGCAATCGCAGTTGTGCTGGATGGTGTCGCGTGTCATCATACTGCGCATGTCGGTACGGCCGGAGGGGTCACCGATCATGGCAGTGCCCCCGCCGATAAGAACAACAGGCTTGTTTCCTGCCATTTGAAGTCTTTTCATAAGGCACAGAGCCATAAAGTGACCTACGTGCAAAGAGTCTGCGGTGGGGTCAAAACCGATATAGAAGGTGGCCTTACCGTTGTTGATCATTTCTTTTATCTCGTCTTCGTTGGTTACCTGCGCGATGAGACCGCGAGCAACGAGTTCGTCATAAATTGTCATTTTTTAAAGTCTCCTTAAAATATAATGCCATTCGTATAATTATAACATAACTTGAATGTTTTTGCAACACCCGAACAGTAAAAAAATACGCCGTATGGGACGGTATGTCCCATACGGCGATGAAAATTAATTGAAGCTATCAATTAAGCTCTGCAATGGCGTCATTTATATCATCGAGCGCTCTGCCCATGATTCTGTCTGCTGCCTTGTATGTACTGGACCAGGTGGACGCGGCGTTTTTAACGCAGGAGTTGCGGAAAACAGAGTAAGAGAAGTTTTGCAGCTCGGTGGAGAAGATACGACCAACGTCAATACTTACCCCCGCGCGAATAATATCGTACATGGCGGATGCTTCGTTGTCGGACGAATATTTCAGCTTCATGGAGGTCTCAAACAGCATGGGAGTTACCTCACGGTAGCCCTCGGATGCGAGACACTCAAGCGTTGCCGCTGCTGCCTCAACGTTCTTGGAGGCTATCGAGATAGCATACATAGTGTAGGGGAAGCCGAGGCAGGTTACATAATTTGTTTGACTTTCATCAAACTTCGGAACGGGAACGATACCATATTCAAAGTTGATCTCATCCTTGCGCTTCAAGCCCATATATGAGCGGTCAAGCGTAAATATGGTGTATCCCTTGGCGAATACCTCTCCGGTGGAGCCGTGGTAGCCGTCCTGACCGTCCCACATGAAGGAGCATATGCCCTCAAGCAGGGATATGGTCTTTTCGGAGTTGAAGCTGGGCGAGATGATGAGCTTGTCGGAGGAATCCTTTTCGACAGTATTCAGTCCCGCACCGGTGAAGAATGCGTCATAATGTATGTCGGCGGTGCAAAAGCCGTATGCGTCGTCCGCGTCGCGCAAGCCATCGCCGTTGTTGTCTGCGTAGCGGCCGCTTGCCATTTCGAACATCTTTTCATATGTCCACTTGCCGCTCTCTACAAGCTCATAGGGGTTTTCGAGATCGTAGTCTGTGATGAGCTGCTTGTTGAAGAACATAGCATACATCATGTGCAGCATGTTGGTGGAAATGTCACCGGATGCAAAATAAAGCTTGTCATTTATTGTAGCTTGACTGATGAGCGAATCGGGCCACCAGGGCATATCGAAATCGAGATAATCAAGCGACTTTAGGTTATATGCGTAGCCGTTGACCGCAAGCGTAGCACCTACCATGCTGTAGCCCGCAAAAATGTCGTGTTCGCCGCCCGAGCTGATGCTGTTAAGCGCAGTAGAGACGAAGTTCTGCTGGTTTTTGAAATTGCCGAGTGTGCCGACAAAGTTGAGGTCAACGCCGAGGCGTGTCTCTGTGTTGAGGTTTCGCATATAGATACCGTCTGTTACGATATCACCGGTCTGTTCCAACACCTCAAATTCGGGCTCCTCGACGTCCTCCCAGTAGAGGATGGAAATGGTGGTGCCGCTGAAGTTAAGATCCTCGGGAAGATTGTCTTCAACATAAAGCGTGGTTTCTTCCGAGGCGTTGGGCGCGGTGGTGTCGGATGGTGTCCCTTGCGTGCCGCCTGCGGACTCGGTAGTGGTGGTTACATCGTCATCGCCCGGTTGTGCGCAGGCAACAAGTGTTGCGACGAGCATCAGGAGCGCAAGAACGATAGCAAGTACTCTTTTCATATGACATCCTTTCTTACATTATAAGTATTTATTGTATATACATACAAATTAATTATACAACCTATATAAGTTACGGTCAATGTTGTGTTCAAAATTCAGCCTAAAAAACAAAAACAACAGCCAAAAAACGAAAATTTTGTTGACATGTCCGAATCAAAATGATAAAATAATTACACGGCGACAACAATAAAGAAAGGCAGCGAAATGATATGAGGCTTCCCGATATAGAATATGCCCTACGGCGCACACGTTCGGCAGGCGGCAATATTACCGCGCATAGTCATGAGTCGTGGGAAATGGTTTGTTACATAAGCGGAGAGGGTAAAACCGTTTGTGGAAATGTTAGCTATGACTACCGCGCCGATACAGTTTGCCTGATACCCCCCAATACACATCACAAAGAAATCAATACAACCGAAACCGAATTGGTTTTTTGCGCATTTGTGCCGGGAGATCAGGAGTGCCGCGCCGGCGTATATAATGGCGATGCCGAAATATCGCAGATTGCTGTTATGCTTGCATCTGCGATGGCATCGCGGAATGTGACCGACGGTACCGTGGCAGGGCTGTATCTTGCTGTGATATTGACAAAGCTGATGTCCAGCGAGGGCATCGAGGGGGTAGACGGCGGCGAGCAAAATCGATCGCTCGAAAGTGCCTTTCACTATATTTTCGACTATTACAATACCGATATAAAGCCGCGCGAGTTGGCGGCGTCGGTAGGCTACAGCTATGACCGTTTTCGGCATATTTTCAAAGACCGTTTCGGCATAACGCCCAAGCAAATGATACTTTACAAGCGCATCGACGCGGCAAAACAGATGTTGCGTTCGGACGGCAAAATAGAAAATATAGCTCGCGATTGCGGCTTTGGGTCGGCATCGCAGTTTAATGTTATTTTCAAAAAAACACAAGGAATGACGCCCGGCGAGTACCGCGCGGTATCGCGAAAACGTCAAGCAAATTGAGTCTTTCCGCAGATTTATGAAATTGTTGTATAAAAAAGGGCATATACAGGCACAATTATCATAAGTCTGTTTGGAGAGCTAAAATACATGAACGATATAAATAGCGCCCGTCCGTCTGTGCGAGCGGTTTCTCGAGGATACGGTGGGTTGCCCAAAAGAATACTTGATATTGCCGTGGCATGTTCGGGACTGTTGATTTCGGCGATCCCTATGTGTCTTTGTGCGGTAGCTATAATGATGGAAGGGGGAGGGCCGGTAATATTTCGCCAAAAGCGAATTGGAGCCGATCTTCGTCCTTTTGTGTGCTATAAATTCAGGACCATGAGCTGTGACGCGCCGCCCGAATGTGCCACGGCGGCGCTTGAGCACCCCGAGCGTTATATAACAAAGGTGGGGGCTTTTTTGCGGCGGACCAGCCTTGATGAGCTACCTCAGCTTTTCAATGTACTTCGAGGCGACATGAGTCTTATCGGCCCCCGTCCCGTTGTTGCCGCCGAGAGTGAGCTGATACATCTGCGCAACAGCCTCGGTGTCTACGGTATACGCCCCGGGCTTACTGGACTGGCGCAGGTGAGAGGGCGTGACTCGGTCAGTGTGCGGCGCAAGGCGGCTTATGACGCGCAGTATGTAGAGCGCATGTCGTTTGGCTACGATATGGGCTTGCTTGTACGAACACTGGTCAATGTAATTTGCTGTCGTGGCGTGCGGGAGGGAAGCGAGCGTGGATAAGCGTCGGTTGACACGCGCCGTTTCGGTTGCCTTTGCGGCGCAGGGCGTGACGGCGGCTGTCAATGCGTTTACGGTGCTGATGCTGGCAGGAGGACTCGATGCCGCGGGCTACGGATTGTGGCAATTTTTCCTTTTGATAGGCTCGTATGCGGGGCTGTTTCATCTGGGACTTTGCGACGGAGCATATCTGAACAACGGCGGTGTCGAGCCGCAAGCACTTGACGCCTCGCGCCTGGGCACACTGTTTCGCCGTGCTACCGCTGTTCAGTTTGGCGTAGCGTGCCTGTCGGTGCCCGCCGTACTGTGGTTGGGTGGTATGAGCGGAAGAGCGTGGGCGATCGCGTTGGCACTTATATATATGCCCATTTTCAATGCCGACGCCTACCTCGGATATATTTTGCAGGCGACGGGAAACACCGTCGCCTATTCGGTATCCGTCATGATCGACCGTGTGGGCTTTATACTGCTCGCACTCGCCGCAGCAGCAGGTGGGGCGACGGATTTCCGTGTTTATGCTGTTGCGAGTATTGTGTCGGAATCGGTGTCGCTGGTGTATTGCGTGTATAAGACGCGCCGTCTGGTATTCGCGCCGCGCGCGTCGGGCGGCGTTGCGGACATGGCAAGACGGGATATTTCGGTCGGCTCTCGCCTTATGATATCCAATCTTTCAGGTCAGCTGGTGACGGGCGCGGCAAGGCTTGCTGTCATCTGGCGTTACGGGGACGCCGAATTCGGGCGTATATCCTTTATCATGACACTCTCCAATGTGTTTTTACAGCTTGTCTCGCAGTTCAGTATGGTGCTGTTTCCGTCGTTGAGGCGCGAGGATGAGCATATCCGCCGTCGTGTAATAGAACGCATGCGTTCGGTTGCAGGTTTGCTGTTGCCTGCCGTTTTTCTGGCGTATCTTCCGATAAAGCTGTTTATAGGTAAGTTTTTACCGCAGTATGAGGAGGGTATCGCATATCTCGCGTTGCTGTTGCCGCTGTGTCTGTTTGACGGAAAAACGCATCTTATAGGAGACACTTATTTTAAAGTAAAGGGGCGTTCGGACGAGCTGATGCGTCTCAATCTCAGCTCGGCGGCACTTAGCCTTTTGCTGTGCTTCGGTGCGGCGCGGTTGGGGGAAGATGTCGGAGCGGTGCTGATTGCGGCAGTGGTCGCTTCGGCGGTAAGAAGCGTGGCGTTTGATATCAGATGCCGACAAGGCGAGGGTGAGCACATCAGAATAGTGGTGATACAGCAGTTGTCCGAGATAGCGCTTTGCTTGGCTTTCATTTTCAGTGCATTGTTGTTGCCTGATATTCCGGCGCTGTTGACATATGCGTTTTGCTATCTCGTTTATGTGTATATTCGCCGCGATGAGTTTGGGCGGCTGTTGCCTGCGGGCAAATCAAAAAGCGTATAGACCGAATCGGTCTATACGCTTTTTGTCAGAATATAAATCCGGATATAAACGCGGCAAGTGATGCGGCGAGCGCGACTACTATGAGCGGCTTGCCGAAGTATGCCAGCACCGCCGCGACGACCGTGCCGACTATTGCTGTTGCAATATTGCCGGTAGAGTAGAAAATGGCGGGAATGGTCATGGCGCTGAGCACCGCATAAGGGATGTAAGCGAGAAAGCTACGGAAAAATGGCGAGCGTATCTTTTTGCGGAAAAGCGTGAAAGGGAGCATTCGTATGAGATACGTAACGCCTGCCATTACGGCTATGTAAATATAAGTGTTCATGCGTCGCCACCTTCTTTCGGTGTGTCCGACTCGCTGTCATCATTCATAGGGAAGAGAAGCGCGCACACTGCTGCCGATATAACAGCGCTGATTATGACCGAAAAGCCGCTTGATATAAATGTGAAAACATATTTTATAAGAATACTGCACAGCGCTCCGATCACGACCGCCATCAGTATTCCGCGACTTTTGCGCGAGGGTGGTATTATGATGGCGAGAAACATACCGTAGACCAGTATGCCCATGGCGGCGGTAAGCGCGGAGGGAAGTATATGCCCCGCAACAGCGCCGAGCAAAGTTCCGAACACCCAGCCTACCATAGACACCAATATCATTCCGTACATGTATGCGGGGGTGATGTCGCCTTTTTGAGAATAGGCGACGGCAAAATTTTCGTCGGTAATTCCAAAAGATATCACCATTCTGTGAAAAGTGTTGAATTTGCTGTCAAGCTTTTGCGAAAGTGACAGCCCCATCAGGGAATATCGCACATTCAGGACAAATTGTGTCAGTATCATTTCGATCAGTGTACCGCCTGCCGCGATGATGCCGACTCCCGCCACCTGACCGGCGGAGGTCAGGTTTGTGGCGGACATGACCACCGATTGCGCGATGGTAAGCCCCAGATTTACCGCCAATATACCAAAACCGAAGGACACCGAAAGATAGCCGAGCGCGGTCGGGATGCCGTCCTTCATGCCCTTGAAAAAATGTTTTCTCACGGAAAATTTGCTCCTTAATGATCAGAAGATGTTGCGTCAGTCTATATCCTCGTACACGACCTCGGGAGCAAGCTCGAGCTGTGCGGGATTTTCGACCATTCGCTTGAAGTGCTTGAATGCGGCGGCGAAATAATATCCGTCGCATATGCGCTCGTCGGTGACAACTTTGAGGTCTATATAACGGCGCTTGTGTATATTGCCGTTGCTGTCAGGCTCGTAAGCGGTGCGCTTGGCGCCGTATGCAAGAAAGACAGGCAAGTTGCCGAAATCGTAAAGATGATGATATATGGGTTTGATGCCGAGCGAGCCCATGCTGGTGATTATCATTGATCCGTGGAATGGACTGAGTCGGGTCAGCTTCTCGGGCAGCCAGCCGAAATAATCCATAAAGGCGAGCAGTTTGACAGTCCAGCGCAGAAACAGTCCGGGAATGAACAGCAGGGCACGGTTGAGCTTGTCGAAGGAGTTGACCTCGCCCTCGACGGCGTTCTGTTCTACTACCTTGTTGAATTTTTCATAGATATTGTCGAGTGTGTCGGTAGGCTCGAAAACGACCTTTATGCTTGTATCGGGAGCGTCGATCGCCATTTTGCGCTTTATTACCATTATGACCGATATTTCATTTCTGGCATATATTTTCTGACCGTTGACAAAACGGTTGACGGCAGGGAACTGTGATACCGTGCGCACATATGCAGAGAGAAAAATATGAAGCATTCCGAAATTGGCCATCCCCTCCTTTACCTTGCGTCGGCAAAGCGCATCGGCGCGAGCAATATTGAAGCTTTCCGCAAAGGTATTGCAGGCATCATATCTGCGCGCCATTATGTAAGGTGTGATACGATTCATTGGTTGAAGCGTGCGCAGCTTGCGTCCGTCCTTGCGGTCACCCCAGCGGCGACGGCATTTTTTCTTTTTGGTAGCGGTGCTGTCGTCGACTTTCGAGGCAGGCTCTTGTGCGTTGCTTTCGACGGTGGCCTGAGAGAGATCCTGTAATTTTTCTGTCATTGCGTCTCCTTTGTGTATGGACAATTATTTGTTTTGGAGCATACATAATAATTTTACCACATCATAATCCAAATTTCAAGTAAAATCTGCGCAATATACGACAAAAAACGGCGGGGAGCCCCCGCCGTGGTGTGCATTATTTAAAATCCTTTATCCATTTGATCGCAAGCTCTATCCATCCCTCTGTATGGGGCATGATCATGTTGGGCTTTTGTGACCAGGTCTGCTCGTTGGACAGCGACAGTCCGTGATCGCCCTCGGGATAGATATGAAGCTCGAAGGGAACGCCGTTGTCCTTCAGCTTTTGAGCAAATGTCAGCGCGTTCTGAACATCGACGGTTTTATCCGTGAATGTGTGCCACAGGAACGTAGGCGGAGTATCGGGTGAGACATGCTTTTCAAGCTCGAAGCGCTCAAGCTGCTCGGGTGTGGGTTGCTCGGTGCCGCAGAGATTCCAGAACGATTTTTTGTGCGAGAAAATAAGCACAGCATAGCAAAGTACCATGCCCGTGGGGCGGTTGATACCGAGCGGAGCGTCGCCCATAGCGGCAAGCACCTCGGGAATGTTCCAGAGTGTGCCCGTTGAGGCGGCAAGATGACCGCCTGCGGAGAAGCCGGTTATGAAAACATAATTGGGATCGATATTATACTCCTCGGCATGCTCGCGGACATGCTTTATGGCAAGTGATGCCTGAATGAGGGGTGCGTAATTTGCTGCACCCGCACCGACAGTGTAGCGGAGCAGAAATACATTGAGGCCTGCCGCCAGATACATTTTGACTATAGGCTCGGCTTCTCGTTCGGAGAGAAAATGATATCCGCCGCCGGGGCAGACGACGATAGCGCGGCGGGGAGGCATTTTGAGCTCGGGCGGGTCGTCCGAGATATATGTGGTGAGTGTTGCGCCGGGATATTTTTCGGAAAGCTGTATGGTTTTGTGAAGCATGCGGAGCACCTCGTGTTTTTGTTTTTCTTTTATTTTATCATGACTTGGTGCATTTGGCAATAGTTTGACTAAAATATAAATATGAATTATTGACTTTTTGACTCAGATATGATATTATTAATATGTATTGAGCGAGAAATACGGCTCTACTCGGAGTAGAGCTGCCGAAAGGATAAAAAATGAACAAAGACATCAAGGGCGTTATATTTGATTTTAACGGCACCATGATATTCGATACCGATATCCATCGCGCAGTGTGGCACAAATTTATGCCGAGCCTTACAGGCAAGCCCATTACCGACGAGGAGATCAATAAATACATAATCGGCCGCGGTAACACGCATATTTTTACGAGTTATATCCCCGGTATCAGCAATGAGTTGATTGAAAAGTATACATATGAAAAGGAAGCCGCGTATCGCGATGAATGCCGCTGTGATCCAGTGCGCTTCAAGCTTGTGCGGGGACTTGTCGAATTTCTCGACTGCCTCAAGGACAAGGGCATACCCATGACCATAGCCACAGGCTCCGAGATCAATAATATCACCTTTTACTTCGAGCAATTCGGACTTGAACGGTGGTTTGACTTCGACAAAGTCGTTTATGACGATTGTACTTTCCCGGGTAAGCCCGATCCCGAGGTATATATTCGCGCGGCGGCAAAGCTGGGGCTTACGCCTGCCGATTGCATTATTTTTGAGGACTCATATTCGGGTGTCAAGGCGGCTCGCGCCGCGGGCGCCGCGCTTGTGCTTGCTGTAAGCGAAAATACCCCCGACCAAGCTTATGCGGAGGCGGGTGGAGTTGATGCTGCGGCACATGATTTTGTTGGTTACCGTGCACTGCTCGGACTTTGAGATACGCGGAAAGGCGTTTGAAAAATATGGTTGAAAACGAACTTAAACAAAATATCGCACGCAATATAACGGCGCTTCGAAAACAGCATAATATGACGCAGGCAGAGCTTGCCGAGCACCTGAGTTATTCGGATAAATCCATATCCAAATGGGAGAGGGGAGACGGTCTGCCTGATGTCTTTGTGCTTACCAAGATTGCAGAGCTGTTCGGTGTCACCGTCAACGATATAATAGGCTCTGAGCCTGCTCATGTCGAACCCGCACCTCTGCCGGATACGGCACGTCCGCGCCGCTTCTTGATAACGGCGCTATCAACGGGCCTTGTGTGGTTTGTGGCGACGCTTGTGTTTTTCTTGCTGAACGTATTTTTGCCCGGTTCAAATTGGCTTTGGATATCATTCATATATGCGTTGCCCGTGTCGGCAATAGTGCTTGTTGTATTTACACATCTGTGGTGGGGCAATGTTCAGCGTTGTCTGTCGGTAAGCTTATTGGTCTGGATGCTGACACTTAGCGTGTATCTGACGGCGGTGTTTGCCAATGACGTCCAAAACATGGCGCTTATATATGTGGCGGCTGGAGTATTTCAGGTGCTTGTCATACTGTGGTATGTTTATCGCCATATGCGCAAAAAGTATGCTCGCGGAGGGGCGACAGTTTCGCTCACGCCTGCGGAGCAGGCAGACTCTCCTGCGGACGAGACACAGGATACCGACGAGTCGGTCGAATAAAACGTAAATTATTTTAATGAAAGGATATAACCCCATGAAAAAGTTTATTTTGCTTACAGCCATGCTTTTGCTATCTGTTTTGTTGCTCGCGGCGTGCGGCGGAGATCCCGGCAATACTCCTGCTGACGGCACCACTACAGCCGATAACGACAGTGATGCAAATGTTACTACCACCGAGCCTCCCGTCGCCGAAGATTCAACCGAGCCTCCCGTTACCGAAGATCCAACCGCGCCTCGCGTGATCTTTGACGGTACGACCTGCGAATATACCATCATTCGCTCCGAGTACTGCAACGATATGGTTAAAGAGGCATCCATCGATCTGAGAAACGCCATGAAAGAGTATATTAGCGAAGAGGCGACAAAAGCAGTAAGTCTCAAGACCGACTTTGATAAAAACGCAGGTCGTGACGGCACTATCGAAAACGACAACAAGGAAATACTTATCGGTTCCACCAACCGCAAGGAGTCCAAGGACGTGTTGGCGACTCTTGGTGATAAGGAATACGTTATCAAGTGGGTTGGTAATAAGTTGCTTATCCTCGGCGCGGATGATTATGCTACCGCTCAGGCAGTTGCGGAGTTTATCAAGCAGTATCTCGGCTCCGCGCAGGAGTCTCTGACGGTTGCCGCTGATGTTAATATTACAGGCACGGCATCCATTCAGAAGTTCATGCTTGAGGACGGCGCAGATCTGCGCATTATGTCATTCAATATCGCAGGCACTTCTAAGGAATATGATGACCGTAAGAGCAACATGATTCAGGTCATACTTGACTATCTGCCCGATGTTGCCGGATTCCAGGAGGCCAATGCTACGACTCACAGCGATATACTGAAGAACGATATCATAGCGGAGTATTATTCCATCAATAAAGCCTATCATACCGGCGGCTCTCCCGCAAACTATACCCCCATACTTTACCTTAAATCTAAGTATAAGCAGATAGAAAGCGGTGTTGAGTGGAACAACAGCCGCTATACCGGCACCAATACCAAGTCTAACTCCTGGACTGTGCTTGAGCGCATCTCGGATGGCAAGCGCTTTATAGTACTCAATATTCACGGCTCACTGTGGAGTGAAGATTATAAGCTGCCCGCGGGAGAAACTCATGCGTCCATGAAAGAAAAGGCAGCAGTTCAGTGGAAAGTCGATAATGTTAAGCAGTTGCTTGCAAAAATCGACGAGTTGCGTGCAAAGTACGGCGATATTGCGGTGTTCACAACGGGCGACTATAACTTTAATAATACCCATTCCGCACATCAGGTCATGTTGGGCGCAGGTATGTCGAGTGCACAGCAAACGGCAACCGTCAGTGCAACCACCTCCAATGCAAGTTATCATGGTACGGTTGGAAGTATGCCTGCCGCAAACGGACTTGCTATCGATCATATTTTCTATGATCCCGATAATGCAACCGCGCTGACTTATGGTATCGGTTTGCGCAAAGTAGACCTCGACGCATCTGACCATTGTCCGGTCTATGCGGATATAAAATTAAAATAAAATATTTAAAATAAAATGCCCGCCCGCACTTGACACAGAGTGCGGGCGGGTGTATAATATGATCATCTTGAAGAGTAAGGATCCGGGCGTGAAGTGTCGGGTGGACGGGGAGTTGCCAGCCGAACGAAGGGATGTTCCCGCGGTCAGGATCCTGCATCCCGCTTCATACGGCAATAGCTGTCGGTAGCGGGGCGTGTTATCGACGCGCCCTTGTGTCCTCCTTTTTGCCATATAAAGTGTGGAAAAAGGAGGATTTTTATATGAAAACACAACAGTCACCCACCGCACCCAAAAGAACACTGCGCAAGGATTTGGCGATGTTCGGCAATGTCAGAGTTTTGACAGCCGCGGCACTGCTTGCGGCAATGAGCTTGATACTCGGCAAATTTTTGCAGATACCAAACCCGCTGTCGGATATTTTCCGTATAAGCTTTGAAAATCTGCCTGTTATATTTGCGGGCTTTTGCTTCGGACCCGTGGTCGGTGGCACGGTAGGAGCGGTCGCCGATATTGTCGGCTGTCTGCTTTACGGATACACGATAAACCCGATCATTACGCTCGGCGCGGCGGCGGTCGGTATTGTGTCGGGCATTATGGCTAATTATATTGTTAAAAGACCGCGCTGGCTGTCAATAGCAGCGGCAACATTTGCGGCGCACGCTGTCGGTTCGGTAGTTGTAAAGTCATTGGGACTTGCAGCGTGGTATCTGTCGAGCTATAATATGGGGCTTGTTGAGTTGATGCTGTGGAGAGCGTTGCTTTACGCTGTCATCGGGACAGCCGAGTTTTTGCTGATTTATCTTCTGACCTCTCACCGCGCCGTGGCGGGGATAATTGAAAGACTGAGGACGTTAAGATCATGAATTATACCGAAGCACTTGAATATATACATTCGGTCTGTTGGATGGGGAGCCGACCGGGGCTTGAGAGAATAACCGAGCTGTGCCGCTGCCTGGGCGACCCACAGAAGGGCATGAAGTTTATTCATGTTGCGGGTACAAACGGCAAAGGCTCGTTCTGCGCTATGACTGCGTCTATATTGCGACAGGCGGGCTATCGGACGGGACTTTATGTCTCACCTTACGTCAAGCATTTTAATGAACGCATGAGCATAGACGGCGTCGATATATCGGACGACGAGCTTGCCGAGATTACTTCATATGTCCGACTTCAAGCCGACAGCATGCAGTCGAAGCCTACCGAATTTGAGCTGATAACCGCTATTGCCTTTGTTTATTTCAAGCGGCATAATTGCGATGTTGTCGTGCTTGAAACAGGCATGGGCGGCAGACTTGACGCCACCAATATCATCGACTCGCCTCTGCTGTCCGTCATAACCGGCATCGCGCTGGATCACGTGGCATTTCTGGGTGATACAGTCGAAAAGATAGCCGCCGAGAAGGCGGGTATCATAAAGGCGGGCGCGCCCGTTCATTGGGGTGGCAAGGATGAGGCGGCGGGACGCGTCATCGCTGAGAGGGCAGAGCAGATAGGCGTCGAATTTAACAGCGTTGACTATTCAAAGCTCAAAAATGTTCGTCCCTCTATTGATGGCACGACCTTTGATTACGGTGAATATTCTGATCTTAAAATACAGCTTTTGGGGCTTTATCAGCCCGAAAACGCAGCAAGCGTTGTCAGCGCGATACCCCTGCTTCGCGCACGCGGACTCAATATAAGTGATGACGATGTGCGCCGCGGACTTGAGGCTACCCGCTGGGCGGCGCGGTTTGAACTGCTGTCGACATCTCCAACCGTCATATATGACGGCTCGCACAATCCGCAGGGGATAGAGGCGGCAGTGCGCAGTATAAAAGGGCTTTTCGGAGCGCGGCGTGTTAATATACTGACGGGTGTGCTCCGCGATAAGGACTACAGATATATTGCCGCAACACTTTCGAGCGTTGCCGACCGTGTCTGGTGCGTGACGCCCGCCAACGAGCGCGCGCTTGCCGCGGCGGAATATGCTGAACTGTTCCGTAGCTGTGGACGGGACGCTGTTGCATGTGATACATTGGTGAAGGGTGTTGCTGCCGCTTTTGAGGACTCAAACAGACGCGGAATACCAATGGTCGCGCTCGGATCGCTCTATATGTACGCCGAATTTTGCGCGGCGCTTGACGGCGTCAAGGGTAATAAAATGATATATTTTCAATGAAAATATAAATAAACGGTGAGTTCGAAACCATCCTCACCTAAATAAAAACTAAGGAGTGACCCCATTATGAAAAGGGAAATGCACAAAAGTACGTTGTATGTCTGCTATGCGGCCGTGATAGCCGCGCTGTATGTTGTTCTGACACTGCTGTCAGCCGCATTCGGACTATCCTCAGGCGTAATTCAGTTCCGACTTTCCGAGGCACTGTGTGTACTGCCGATATTTACCTCGGCGGCGATACCGGGGCTGACGGTCGGCTGTCTTGTTGCCAATCTTGTCACCGGAGCCGCCGTTTGGGATGTTGTGTTCGGTAGCCTTGCGACATTGCTCGGCGCGCTCGGCGCGTACGCTTTGCGGAGGTGGAGATATCTTGCCTCGTTGCCGACGGTTATAGCCAATGTCGCTATCATACCGCCCGTGCTGATATATGCGTACAATGTATCGGATGGCTGGCTGTTTTTGGTGCTGACGATAGGAGTGGGCGAGCTGGTCTGCTGTACGGGCATCGGAAGCGTGCTTGTTGCTGCACTCGCACGCCGCGCGGACAAAATATTTAGAAAATAGGAGAAAGACCCATGCAAAAGCAACTCAGAATTGGTGTTTTCGGCACATGGCGCGGAAACGCGTACATAAAAGCCGCAAAATATGTCGACGGCGCGGTAATTACCGCACTGTGCGATAAAGCGCCGGCGCGCATAGAATCGGCAAAAAATAATTGCCCGCCTGATGTTGCTGTGTTTGATAACTTTGATGATTTTATTGATTCGGGGCTGTTTGAGGCGGTGTTTTTGTGCAACTACTTCCATGAGCACGCCGAATATGCCATTCGCGCCATGGATAAGGGAATACATGTTTTCAGCGAGACCATGGCGGCATCAACAATGGCAAAGTGTGTCAAACTGTGTCGCACTGTCGAGAAAACGGGATGTGTCTATATGCTGGCGGAAAACTATCCCTTCACCCGCGGCTGTCTTGAAATGAAGCGGTTGTATGAAAGCGGCAAACTGGGCAAAGCAATGTTTGAGGAAGGCGAATATATTCACCCTATGAGTCCCGAGGAAAGCTGGAAATATAACGATCCATCAGTTCACGGTGACTTCCATTGGCGGCGCTATCTGCCCGTTACATATTATTGCTCGCACGCATTGGCACCTATCATGCATATAACAAATGCTGTGCCAAAAACGGTCGTCGCAATGGCGGCGCAGGATACCGATGAGCATATAGCTAAGTATAAAAATTCCCGCACGGATTGCGTGGGCGTCATGTTGCTCGGTATGAGCGATGGCGCGGTCTGCCGCATCAACGGCTCGTCCTATATAGCTCCTCACGGCAACTGGTATCGCATCGGTTGTCTGGCGGGAGGAGCAGAGACAGTGCGCGGAGACGAAAAGCGTGTGCGTGTGGTCTATAATGCCTGGTCGACTCCCGAGGGAGAGCACCGCGACAGCGTATATGAGGCGCAGTGGCAGGCGGATGCCGACAAGGCAAACGCTAACGGTCACGGAGGTGGTGACTATTGGGTGGTAAAGCATTTTGTAGACGCAGTTCTTGAGGGCAAGCCCTGCTACTTCGATGTTTACCGTTCTACTGCTATTGCCGCTGTTTCGATACTTGGCTGGCGAAGCGTGCTGAACAAGTCCAAGAGATACGATATTCCCGATTTCCGCCGCGAACGCGATAAGAAAAAGTGGGAAAACGACGAGCTTACGCCGTTCCCCTCGGCAGACGCTCCAAATACATTGCCTTTTAACAGCAGAGATAAAATATAAAATACTGTCAGGGTAATACGATGGGTGACAGAGTCATGTTTATCGGCAACAGCTTTACATATTATGGGCGTTGCTGCGGTTCAAAAGAAAATAATCCGCTCGGCGGGATTGACAAGGGATATTTTTATCAGGTTGCCAAGTCTTACGGAGATAATGTTACGGTGACTAATTTTACCGTAGGCGGCGCGAGCTTGTGGCATAAAAACAATAAGGTCGCCGAACCCGCGTTGTATGAAGAGCTTATCGAAAAGTATCCTAATTATTATCAAAACCTCAAAGGCATGCCAATAGATGACATATACGATCAGGATCATGTCATACTTCAGCAAGCGGGATCAAATATAAGCACCACCTATTCCGACGCCAAGGCAATAATGTCGCTTTTTCCACCGGAGACAAAGTTTTATTTTTATATTACCACACATGATCTCAGCAGTAATCATACGCCCACGCTTTCCGCGGCACAAAAAATGAAACGCGAAGGAACAGCCGCATATATACCGCTCGGACACATGGTCTATAGCGTTTGGTCGGGAGAGGAGAAAATACCGTCGTCTTCGATCGAGTATAACAAATATTCTTTTGTTGTCAACAGAAGCTCGTCCGACGGATACCATCCAAACTATCTTACGGGATATTTGACCGCGCTGATGACGTATTGCACCATAACGGGTCAGTCCGCGCAGGGAGCGGATTATTCGTTTGTTTCAATGGACGACAAAACACATTATACAAACGGTACAACGAATTTCAAAAGTGTGCTTGAGTCTGCGGCGGAGATGGCGGCGTGGCAAAAGCTTACGGATGAATATATAGCAAAGTATAACAAATAAAATTAAACCAAAAATCCGGGCGGGGAAGGCTTCCGCTCGGATGTTTTGGTTTGTAAAAACGGTTTTTTTCTGACTTGTGGAAAATAAATAAGTTTTTTGCAAAAAAGGTGTTGACAAAACAAAATGAGTGTGGTATAATAATCGGGCGTTGTGAGTGACGCAAAAATGTGGCGGAGTAGCTCAGTTGGCTAGAGCAACCGGTTCATACCCGGTAGGTCATGGGTTCAAGTCCAATCTCCGCTACCAGGCCCGTTGGTCAAGCGGCTAAGACACCGCCCTTTCACGGCGGTAACGGGAGTTCGATTCTCCCACGGGTCACCATAGAC